>NZ_JBFPKN010000070.1:0-7544 GCF_040948805.1 Paraburkholderia sp. BR13439
GTGGGGCGGTTTGCGAAGTATTCGAGAAACCGGTCCCGCCTGATTGCTTTGTTGATGACTTCACCACTCTTCGGGTCTACCCAGTGGACCTGAATGACGCTTTTGGCAATGTCGACACCTACGGGGAATGGGGTTCATGGCTGTTCACCTCCGGTTCGTTCTGAAGACCTTAATAATCCTCGGTTTCGAACACGTTGAAGCTCCTCGTGTACGAGCGGGGTCACCGCTCGCGTGCGGGAGGCGTCCATTCCATTTCCGTTTGGCAAGGCTGGCCGCCGCGCGGTTGTAAGCGCGGGTTAGCATTGCTGCCAGAGCCGCATTGAGCGTGGACAGAACCGCCGCTCAACTGTTCATTCCGGCGCGGAGGCCAGCGCGCAAGCATCTGGCGACGCTTCTGGCACGTGACCTTGCCGCTGATTTCGCCGGGTGTCTTCGCCGGCGCGCTGTTCTCGGTGCTGATTTCGCTCGACAACCTCGGCGTGCCCTACTTTCTCGGCAGCGCCAACACAACGACGCAGCCTGTCGTCATGCTGTCGTATTTGCAAAACTAGTTCGATCCTTTCATCGCTGCGATCAGTACGTGCAGATGCTGATAGCAATCGTGTTTCTCCTGGCGGTCGAGAAGATCTACGGCTTACGGTCGATGAACCGCTAGGCGTGCGCGCAGTGGCGTGCGACCTTCTCGTTGCTTCGGCCGCCCGACCTGAGCAATCAGGCCTCGCTAACTGGTGCTAACCACGTGCATCCCGGCGCGACTGCAACCCGGCTTGGTGATCTTTTTGTCAGCTGGGTCTTGCGGCGAAGCCCGAACATGGTGGTATGGCGGTCTTGACCGTTAGTTGCACTATTGCCAGGAAAGACAATGAATGAAAATGGGGAAAGCGATGTGCTTCCGCGCGCCACCAATCGCCCTGACTGACCGACGCACCCGATGGAGGCGACATCATGCGATTGCGCCGCATCCCCACGCGACGTTCTCCCATGCATGGCAGAGGACTGTTCGCGCTGCAACCGATCGCCGCGAGCTACAGGGTCATCGAGTACAAGGGGGAATTGACCAGTTGTTGGATGGAAAACGACCCTTCCAAGAACAAGGCTGCACGATGCGCAAGATCAACAACCTGACGGACGCCAGTACCCTGTGTTGCAGTGGACCTCGTGCAGCCCCAGCGAATAGTCACTGGCATGGCCGCAGTCGAAGCCGAAGAACCACAGGGCGGGCCATGACGTGAGCCTACCCGCGAAGCTCAGGCCACCATGCGCAGTAAGGAGCATCGCGAGCGGTGCGTGCGACTCGGGTATCTCGTTGCCGGCGTCGCTGAACATCGAGAGGAAGAAATTCACGATGCCCTGTTCGTCGGGGACGACGTGACCATCGCGCCATGAGTCGGCGAACGGCACCAGATCGAGACGATCGACGCCGTAGAGAACATGATCGGCGGGTACACCGACATAGCGCATCCGCCTGCAACCTTACGCTTCAAACGTGGGCCTCACCCGAATAGCGGCAAAACAGGGGTTGACGGGAACAATGACCCCATTTGGTGGTTGATGCTGGCCTTGTGGCCAGAGAACTGACTTTAGCGAACGTCAACTTCAACGTCGACAGTGATGCCACGTTGCCGTTGGTTGTACTCAGGCCGGCGGACAGCGAGTTGCCCCCGCTCTGTGCGGTACAGTGATGAAATGGGTTATAGTCAGACAAATCAACGGTCGGGAGCCACCCGTGAACCGTACTCATGTCTGGTCGTGCCCCGCTGCGGGCCGGCTTTCGGTGGAGCGCTCCTGTGTCGGCGCACTGAACGTTCACTGTCACTTCGCGGAGTGTGCGGCGGACGCGGCCTTTCTCGTCTCCGAAAAAGGTGCAATTGAGTACGCCAGCGCAGGAGCATTTGCAATGATGGCGCCCGGCGCCCTCGCACGGGGGCGCGACGTCGTGTCGCTCGTCGAGGTCAGCAGCGCGCCCCGCTTCCGGGACGCGATTCGCCGCGCCCGCACGGGCCAACTGGCGGAAATGATGGTGGTGTTCCGCGCGAAAAATGGCGGCAGGGTGCCGTTTCAGGCGAAGGTGTTTCGGGCCGTCGACTCGCACAAACTTTGGATAGTCGGGCTTGACCTCTCGAAAACGGACAAGCTGGCTAAGTACGAGCCGCAGGGCGCGGTGGCCGAGCAGGAAGTCTTGACGGCGGCGTACCGGAACGGCGAGTTCATGGTGTACTACCAACCCTTGGTGAGCCCCGACGGCGAGCTTAAGGGTTGCGAGGCGCTAATGCGGTGGCGGCAGCCCAGCGGCACCTTTGTTTCGCCGGTAGACTTCGTTCCAGTGGCTGAGCGCAGTGGCTTTTTCATTGAGCTGGGTGCGTTCACGTTACGCGAAGCACTCGCGCAGTTGCAGCAATTCAAAAAGGCAGGGCTGGACAAACTCTTCATGAGCGTGAACGTCAGCCCACGCCAGCTCGAGCACGATGATTTCGAAGACATCCTCGCGCGCGCTCGCCGAAACGGGTGTGCATCCCGGGCGGCTCTCACTGGAATTGACTGAAGGCGCGATGGTGCTAGATGTCGAGGAGACCCGGCGATTCTGCACCGGATTGTGGCCACGGGGGTTCGCATCTCGTTGGATGACTGCGGCACCGGCTTTGCGAACATGACCTACCTGACGTCCTTCCCAATATCGACGGTCAAGCTGGACCGTTCGTCCAGGCAATTGAGGTCGACCAGACTTCGCGAGTCGTGGTCAAAGCGTTGGTCGGAGCGGCCAAGACACTCAACCTTCGTCTGGTTGCTGAAGGCGTTGAGACCGCCTCGGTGGCGCACGCTTTGAAGGACATGGGCATCGACTACTTGTAGGGCTACCTCTATGGCAAAGCCATGCCCGCAGCGGCCCTCATTGCTCGCTTCAGAGCACTGGCGTCTCGCATTCAGTCGTGAATCGGGCACAGCGGCAGTTAATTTAGTCCTTGAGGTAGCTGGCTAAATTCCTCCTTGGCCTTGGTGAAAGCCCGCGCTCTTCGTCACTCTGGCAAGCTCCACCCTGTCGATGTCTGCGCGAACATGTAGTTGACTTTGATGTCACTAACACCTCAGGAACTCTTCGTGGGTCAGGCCAAAGTCAATAACGTAACGACCTAATATATTAGCAACAGTTCAAATATTATTCCAACGCGACCATAATCGGTCTTCCTCACTGCAACGACGCATTGGATGCATCCATTGTTTCATTAAGTCAAAGTTTAGACCCGTTCCGTCCGGTAAAATGCAAGGTGATGGATAACGAATTTTTACCTGCGGTAGTTTAGGTTAATCCAAGGATCTCGTCGGTGGATAATACAGATTCGTTTGCTGACAGATTTGGCGAGTACGCTCGACCTCGCGTACTGGAAGCGGCGCAAGCGCCGAAAATTGAATTGGACAAGACTCGTCGCGTGCTTGAGCCAGTTGTGTCACCGCTTCATCTCCCGTTGACACCCGCTTACACCGCGTCCCAATCGGGAGGATGGTCATACAGCGCTATCTTTGGGCAATTGAGACGCCTTTGGATTGGCCTCGCCGCCTCCCGGTGATCGTCACCTTCTATGAGCCGCTGCATCCAGGCCTCCATGCTAAAGGGATCAATTGGGTTCAGATGGTCGGCGCATTTTCCCGCGTGCTTGCCCGTTTGAGAGCGTACGGGAAGATTGATCTGAAGCAACACGTACGCGAAAAGCGTTGGCAAATTTACCTTTTAGCACCGTTCTCCGGCGTGCCAGGTTACAGTGCTTTTATCAAGGTTCAGGTGCCCAATAAACGCTTCTAAAAGTACGTTTTCGCAAATAGAAAAAGAAGGCGGCTCAATAGCATTAATTTGACTATAAACGGGCATCTTAAATCCATTTGCATGGGAGGAAATATGGATCGCCTGCAATTGCCCTGTGCGTCGCCTTACCCCGGTGCAATCCCGGAACGCGCCCCCATTTTCACCAATACCCCCGAGTGCGCCGCCACTTCTCAAATGACCGCGTTCACCGCGGCCTTGCAGGCGCACACGGGCCAGATCTTCGACAGCTACGAAACGCTGCACGATTTCTCGGTACGGGCATATCGAACGTTCTGGCAAGTCTTCGTGCAATGGTCTGAAGGTCTTGACTGGTCCGGCAGTCTCAAACCCGTGTGCGTCGGCGACGAATGCGAGCACGCACAGTTCTTCCCGGAACTCGAACTGAATTACGCCGACAACCTCTTGAGCTTGTCGGTAGCAAGGGCCGAGGCACCTGCGCTGACAGCCTGTCACGCCGATGGCCGGCGAGTACATCTGACTCGCGGTGAGCTGCGCGATCGCGTATCGCGTCTCGCGCATGCACTCACGGAATTGGGACTGCGCCAGGGGGATCGCGTAGTGTGTGTGATGCGCAACGACGCTGAAGCGGTCGTCACTGCGCTGGCGGTCACCGCGCTCGGTGCAACGCTGTCGACGGCTGCACCGGAGATGGGTGTCGAGACGCTCCTCGAGCGTTTCACACCGCTCTCGCCGCGCCTGCTGTTCGCGCACGCAGCGGCGCAGACTTTCGACACGGGCGTACCGGTCGCGACCAAGATCGGCGAGCTGGCGGCTGCTTTGCCGTCGCTGGAATGTATTGTCCGTCTCGACGACGGCGCCCTACCAGATGCGGTCAAGCAACGAATCTATTCGCTCGATGAACTGGTCGAGCACAGCGACGCCGCATCGTTCGAATGGCGGCGCTTCCCGTTTAACCACCCGCTTTTTGTCATGTTCTCGTCGGGCACCACCGGCAAGCCCAAGTGCATCGTGCACGGTGCGGGCGGCACTTTGCTGGAACACCTGAAGGAGCATCGGCTGCATAGCGATCTGCGGGCCGGCGACCGGATGTACTTCCATACCACCTGCGCATGGATGATGTGGAACTGGCAGTTGTCGGCGCTTGCGTCCGGCGTCGAAATCGTCACCTATGATGGCCCGATCTCGACGGTCGATACGCTATGGCGCCTTGTTGCCGACGAGCGCGCCACGGTGTTCGGCACAAGCCCCGCTTATCTGAAGATGAGCGAAGACGCTGGGCTGATGCCAGGGCGGCAGTTCAATCTAAGCGCCCTGCGCGCGATGATGTCGACGGCCGCAGTGCTGTTCGACCCACAGTTCACTTGGGTGCGTGATCACGTGAAGCCGCTGCCTTTGCAGTCGATTTCGGGCGGCACGGACATCATCGGCTGCTTTGTGCTAGGCAATCCCAACCTGCCCGTCTACGCAGGCGAAGCCCAATGCAAGAGTCTTGCGCTTGACGTTCAGGCCCGCTCGCAGGGCGAGTCCGTCGACGGGATCGGCGAACTGGTGTGCGCAAACCCGTTTCCGTCACGTCCACTCGGCTTCTTCGGCGACACGGACGGCACCGTCTTTCACGCCGCCTATTTCGCGAGCAATCCGGGCGTCTGGACTCACGGCGATCTGATCGAGTTTTCGCCGCAAGGCACTGCGAGACTGCATGGCCGCACCGATGGCGTCCTGAACGTGCGCGGCGTCAACGTCGGGCCGGTCGAGATCTATCGCGTACTGGATGACATCGAGGAAATCCGCGACGCGATGGTCGTTCAGCAGTCGTTGCGCAATATGACGGCTGGCTCTTCGAACGCAGCCCCAACGGATCAGCGTACGGTGTTGATGCTCGTGCTGCGCGAAGGCTTCGAGCTGAACGCAGCGCTGGCCGCCCGTGTGCGCCGCGACCTTGCACGTCGCACATCTCCGGCGCACGTGCCCGACCGCATCATCGCCGTCGATGCGTTGCCGGTTACGCACAATGGCAAGCCGTCGGAAGCGGCCGCACGCAACGCGATCAGCGGCCTGCCGGTGCGCAACACGGCGGCGCTGCGCAATCCCGAGTGTCTGGACGCGATTCGGCGTCACCCGGCGCTGAACTCGGCAACGCGCGAACTGGCGCCGGTGGGCCAGTCCCGGGAGGATCTCGAACGGCACTTGCAGTCGCAGTGGGAAAGACTGTTCGACATAGCTCCGATCGGTCGCGACGACAACTTCTTCCAACTAGGTGGCAATTCGTTGCTGGCGGCGAGATTACTTGCCAGTGTGAATGAGTCGACGGGGCGCACGCTGCCGCTCGCGACACTATTCATCGCACCGACCATTGCGCGCCTCGCCGCGGCAATCGACGAGCCCGGAGTGCCGCAATCTTCGCCGACGGTCGTACCGATACGAGCTGGCACGGGTACACCGCTCTTCCTGGTACACGGGGTGAGCGGCACCGTCATGGAATGCTCGGCGCTCATCGCGGCGATGCAGACGCCGCGCCCGATGTTCGGGCTGCAGGCACGAGGCCTCGACGGCGAGCAGCCGGCACAACGGCGCGTTCACGACATCGCGGCCAGCTACATCGGACAGATGCGCAGCGTGCAGCCGACGGGACCCTACGCGGTGGCGGGCTACTCGTTCGGCGGATTGATTGCGGTCGAGATTGCGCAACAGCTAAGCCGCGCCGGCGAGCAAATGGAATTGCTGTGCCTGATCGATACCTATGCGCACGAGCGTTGCCTCCCGTGGCGGGCCTGGCTGCGGCACAACCGTGACTTCCTGGGCTGGCACTGGCGCAGGCTGCGCGCCGTCCCCAAGGCGCAACTTACGCACTACGTGAAGGACAGACTCGCGAATGTCGTAGATTATTTGCGCATGCGCAATGGACGCATGGCACACCGCCCAAACAGCCACAACGCGATGATGCCGCCGGCACTACGGACGGTGCGCGAGACGTTACGGGTAGCGATGACGACGTATCGGCCAAGGCCCTATCACGCTGGACCGATCGTCTATGTGCACGCGACGTCCACGCTGTCTTACCGTAATAATCAGTTGACGCTGTGGCAGCACGTCGCTCGCGGCGGGCTGGATGTCGTCGATGTGTCTTGCGACCACTTCGAGATGATCGCCGAGCCGAATGTGCAGGTCGTGGCTGCGGCGTTGGATCGGCGCCTGACCAGCAGCGACAAATCGCGATCCGGGTTTCCTGCGTTCGGAGGCGTCGCGTGCGCCTAGGCGATCGCTGGTCGCCCTCCGCCGCGTGGCAGAGCGCGACCAGCACCAACCGTTTTCATCCGCGTTAACCAGATACCGGAAAGAGCGCTGCCTACGCTGTTTGATCCGATGACACGAGCGATCCCTCACAATCTGGCGGGGACTGCGGCAGGCATGGGCCTTGGCCTCTACACTGCCGCTGCATTGCCAAGGCCCATCCCGGAACAATAGGTGTTAAATCAACCGGGCACGGGACGAGTTTCAGCGTCTGTATCCCGAGTTCGCTTTCGATTTCAGGTTAGCCTGTTTATCGCCAGGCGCTTGAGGACAGCTCGGCGGACGGATGACCACCCCTCATGCGAAAGTAGCCATCGTGGTGACACGAGTTCGGACGGCGGTTGGGGGTAAGTAGTCCGGTCTGAATAATTCGCTTTCGGCGGCACCGCTCACGGTGTCGACGCGAAAGCGGCGCAGAGGTTTAGCCACGACACAAGCACAAGGACGCAAAAACGCCGCAGTTTTCTGAGGATCA
>NZ_JBFPKN010000071.1:0-7504 GCF_040948805.1 Paraburkholderia sp. BR13439
CCTCCACGGCGCGCCGGCACGAGCCATCCAGCGCAATGCATCAAACATGTCGCGC
Organism: Paraburkholderia sp. BR13439; assembly: GCF_040948805.1. Lineage (NCBI taxonomy): Bacteria > Pseudomonadati > Pseudomonadota > Betaproteobacteria > Burkholderiales > Burkholderiaceae > Paraburkholderia > Paraburkholderia sp. BR13439. Next base: position 56 of record NZ_JBFPKN010000071.1, read on the forward strand.
AGTTCGTATTTGCGCTGGGGCGCGTCAACGTCCATCAGCGTCAGATACGGCGCCGCGAAACTCCATTCCTCACCCGACACATCAGTCGGATACCCTTTGCGGTCGGTTGTTTTCATCCCGCCAGGATACCAGGTCTCAATCGAAGTTCCTAACACGCTCTAAGCTCGATAAGAACGGTTGTGTGCGATCCGGATCGCGGAAACCACGCATCCGGCGCTCCCGCTCACGCGTAGGTTGATGGCTGTCTTCGGCGCGGTTGTTCACCCGAGCACTGGCTTTGACGAAGACATGTTTGATGTTTGCCAGTTCGGGAATTTCGGCCTTCGCGGCCGGATAGCTGCGCAACTGCTCGATGACCATCCTTCGTGGCGCGTCGAGACAGGCTGCCAGCACGCGGTTGAACAAGCGCTTTGCTACGCGGCCTTATCGCGACGTTTCTGCAGCAGGATGTCGAGTTCGGCGCCGTGCTGGCCGACTGCCCGCCAGGGAGCAGATAACACTCGCCGAGCAACGTAACGGAGACTTCGTCAAGATTCTATGTGCGGCCGGGTTTGCGGCGAGCAGCTTTGACGCAATCTGCGAACCCTGCGCCGAATTTGATAACCAGTAGACCGGCTACACGCCATCAAATTTTTTGATGAGTTATATGGGAATTTTTTAATACTCACAGAGGAACGCTGCACTTAGTGGTGCATCTCAACTTGCACTGGCATTGTCAGGTTGACGGTAGGCCAGCGACAGAATGAAGTGGTGAAGAAAGCGAAATCGCTTTGTCACGGGCACAGCCGGGCGGGTCGGTGAGGTTTTCGGGGCAGCCTGAGCCTTCTGGACGTCGACGAGGTGTGGCTCGAACGGGGTGTCGCGGTCACTATGAGACGATCCGCTGATGGCGCGCTGCTTTGGCGCTCGATTCTCCCAGCGCGCCAAAGCAGCGCGGCCCAAGCCGGGCAGCAATGGCATCCGGACGAGATGTTCGTGACGCTGCGCGGCAAGCGGTATCTGTTGCGACGAGCACGGCGCTGAACTCGACGTGCTGGTGCAAAATCGGCGCGATAAGGCCGCAGCAAAGCGCCTCTTCCGGAAGGGGTCGATCGGGATCGGAATGAGCGTGCCTCGATGTCGCGCAGGCTGAGCTGAAACCGGAAGTACCACCGGACTGCGTGTCTGATGACCGCCACCGGAAAGCGGTGATCGTGGCAAAGCGACTTTGCATTCTTCATCCCACGACTTTACTCGACCATCCCGGCAACGTGACAGTGCCGACCAAGCGAGACTACCGAGAAGGAGGTCATCAAATTAATTTATGCTTGCGCAGGTCCCTATTGAGGTCTGTTTTGCTATATCTGATCAATATCTCTAAAGCGCAGTTGGTATCCTAAGGTATTCGACGACACAATTGCGACACAATGACTCGCCTACAATATCCAATAGACTTTTCTGTTAAGGAAACCTTAATGACTGGACCAAATGCATCGAAATTCTCATCAAGCTCAACCAACACCAACTGTTGGCGCACAACACTGTATGAGATCGCCATCATGGAGGAATCTTCTGCCGGGGCGAGGACAAATGGCAGTCGGCACGGCGTCCGTCGATCAAATTTTTGGCTGGCAAGGAACCTCGCGAAAACACTTTGGCCGCTAGCACAAGCTGCTGAGTCAGTCCTGTCGGCATCGGTGTTCTCAGCCACCATCAAGGACCTCTTCAGTTGTAACACCCGCTTAGCAAGGAAACGCTGGAAATGAAACGCCTAGCGTGGGCGATCGGAGAGGACGCTCATGCATACTGCCACGGGACGACCCCGCGCGGCCGAATGGCCGGCGCGTCGTCGTGATAGATAGATGCCAGGGGATATCAAGACCAGTCCATCGGATCACGGCAAGGCGCGGAAAACGTTTCCTGCGCAGTAGCCCGTCTCCAGCTCCAGAGCGGTCGCCCGCTGATTTTCCCTATGTGCGAGCACTCTCCTAGTGTATGCCGGCGGGGACGGGCGCACTGCTTAGGTTGATTGACGGGAGACGGCGAAGTCCGCGCTACTTATTGTCATCGTTCCGGTTTCTTTTTTCGAGCGACCGGCCATTTTCTTGATAGAAGGCTATTCGCAAGCATTGATCGAAGCCAACAACCTGATTGGAGTCTCGACTCGTGAATCTTCCAAAACGCATGCTCGTCGCCAATGTCGCGTGGGCCCAAGAAATGGGACGGCGCGAACCAAACTTGTTTCGCGCTCTAGCCATGGGGCAGAAACCGCAAGTGCTCTGGATTGGCTGTTCAGATAGCCGCGTACCCGCCGAAACCATCACCCACTGCGCGCCGGGGGATCTGTTCGTTCATCGCAACATCGCTAACCTTCTTCATCTCGACGACGACAACACCATGAGCGTGCTCGAATATGCTGTGTGTGAGCTGCGGGTCGCGCACATCATTGTCTGCGGGCACTACGGATGCGGGGGCGTGCGCGCCTCGCTACTTCCGCCAGCCGACGCCCTGCCGCACTTCAACCGCCGCATCAGGCCGCTTTGCGCGCTCGCACACACGCATCACGCGGCGCTCGCTCGCCTGCCATCGGAAGAGGCACGCATCAACCGGCTCGTCGAACTTAATGTACTCGAACAGGTACGCCTGCTGCGCGAGCATCCGCTCGTGCGTGAGCGTGCACCCTCTCCCCTTGTGCACGGCTGGATCTTTTCACTGAACGACGGCCAGTTGCGCGAACTCGACTCGGGCTATGAGCCTGAAACAACGAAGGCAATCGCCCCCGTCTGACCCGTCGCTCCAGATCGCTCCGCTTACCTCGTTCACCAAAAAATCGCAGTCGCACAAGTTTGGCGTCGCGGTATCCACCCTTCACTATTTTTCGCTTCCATCATGACTTCGAGAGCTTTCCCGTCTGCGCTTCTACGTGACGTCGCTGCCGGCGCTGTAGTCTTTCTTGTCGCGCTGCCGTTGTGTCTCGGCATTGCAGAAGCCTCCGGCGCAGAGCCGCTAGCCGGGCTGGTGTCTGGCATCGTTGGTGGCATCGTCGTTGCCTTGCTCAGCGGATCGTCCCTCAGTGTGAGCGGCCCCGCCGCGGGCCTCGTCGTGATCGTCGTCGACGGCATCGGGCGTCTCGGTAGTTTCTCTGCATTCCTTATTGCATTGCTGCTCTCGGGTGTCATCCAGTTCGGCTTCGGCACGCTTCGGGCCGGCCAGCTCGCCTCGTATGTGCCCACACCCGTCATCAAGGGAATGCTCGCCGCCATCGGACTGCTGCTGATCATCAAGCAGATCCCACTTGCAGTCGGTCTGACGTCGGGTCGCAACACCGAATCGTTGGCAGGCGCGCTTGCATCCATCTCGCCCATCGTCTGTACTGTCGCCGCCATCTCGCTCGCCATCCTTGCGGCCTGGGACACGCATACATTGAGACGCTTCGCGCTAGTGCGGTTCGTGCCCGCGCCGCTTGTCGTCGTAGTTGCGGGCGTAAGCGCGACGCTGGTTTGCGGCGCGCTAGGCGCCACGCTCGCGTTACCACCTGAGCACCGCGTAGCGTTGCCGGCCATCAAATCGTTCGCGGCGCTTGGCGACGCCTTGCATTTACCTGAGTTCGGGTTGAGCTTCGCGCGCCTTGTGGATCCGGAAATATGGATCGTCGCCTTGACGCTTGCCGTTGTCGCCAGTCTAGAAACGCTCCTGAGCCTCGAAGCCGTCGAGCAGATCGACCCGCAGCGTCGCGTCGCACCACCGAATCGCGAACTCAAAGCGCAAGGGGTCGGCAATATGGTGGCAGGTGTCATCGGGGGATTGCCCATCACATCCGTCATCGTCCGCAGTTCGGCCAACGTCCACGCCGGCGCGCGAAGCCGGCTCTCCGCAATCGTGCACGGCGCGCTGCTCCTCGTCAGCATGTTCGCGCTCACGGATGCGATCAACCTGATTCCGCTCGCGAGTCTGGCCGCCATTCTCATTCAAACCGGCTTCAAGCTCGCCAGACCGTCGCTGTTGATTACGCTCGCGAAACAGGGAGCGGCATCGTTCACTCCATTCATTGTAACGATCATCGGGGTGCTCGCCATCGATCTGCTCACCGGAATTGTCCTCGGCGTGCTGTGCAGCGCCGCGTTCGCGTTGTGGGCGAATCTGCATCGGCCTATTGCCCTCGCGCGACACGACGACCATTTCCTGCTCTCGTTTCGCAAGGATGTGTCGTTTCTCGGCAAGGTGGCGCTCAAGGAGATGCTAGCGCATATCCCGGATCGGGCGACCCTCATCGTCGACACAACCCGCGCCGATTTCATCGACCACGACGTGCGCGAACTGCTAGACCGTTTCATTGCCGAGGCGCCACTGCGGTCGATCGCGGTGGAGGTGCGAGACGCCGCTACGGTGCTACCTCCTGCAACGCGCTCAAGCGTCTGACCGCACGCCAACAGTGAATGCGATCCATGACGAACGGGTCTAGCAGGCCCGATCGTCATTGCGAGAAAACTGGCACTAACGCGTCCGAAAGTTGCGATGGGAAGCGAATTTCCGCCAGCACGTAGCGCTGCTCGATCAGCCAGCGAAACAATGCACCCTGAACTGATAGTGCATAGGCGATGGAATTCGGCGGCACCTCGCCTGTGAACGGCAGCCATTCGGGCGACGATTGCGGTCGTGCCGGCGCCCCCCCAAAGCGCGGGAAGTGGGATGGCGCAGATGCGCACGATAACCGGTTGCATCGTAAGCGCGTCGCCAGCAACGTCTTGACTGGAGATCGCGATCTTCAGACTGCGGCGCGGAGCTGATCGGAGACGACCCACGGCGCGAGTTCGTCGATGCGGTTGATCGCAGGGTCGGCGATGCGTGCGAGCACGAAGCGCAGATACGCCTCTAGATCGATGCCATTGAGTTTGGCGGTGCCAATGAGGGCACTGTCACGTTGGCGAGGTAGTCACGTAAGATGTCACGATGAAGAAAAGAAAATCGCTTTATCACGGCCACCGGTTCCCGGCGGCAATCATTAGTCTCGCGGTTCGGTGGTATTTCCGGTTCCAACTTGGCCTGCGTGATATTGAAGAACTGCTGTTCGAGCGCGGTGTCGTTGTCAGTTACGAGACGATCCGCCGCTGGTGCGACAAATTCGGCGCGGGCTTCGCACATCGCATCAAGGCTGCTCGCCGCAAGCCTGGGCGCACATGGCATCTGGACGAAGTCTTCGTTACGTTGCGCGATGAGCCTTATCTGCTCTGGCGGGCAGTCGACCAGCACGGCGCCGAACTCGACATCCTGCTGCAGAAACATCGCGATAAGGCCGCAGCAAAGCGCTTCTTCAACCGCGTGCTGGCCGCCTGTGCCGACGCGCCACGAAGGATTGTCACCGATCAATTGCGCAGCTATCCGGCCGCGAAGGCCGAAATTCCCGAACTGGCAAACATCCAACACGTCTTCGTCAAGGCTGCGGCCCGGGTGAACAACCGTGCCGAAAACAGCCATCAGCCTACGCGTGAGCGCGAACGCCGGATGCGTGGTTTTCGCGATCCTGGTCGCACACAAGCGTTCTTATCGAGCTTCGGTCCGATTCGCCAGCACTTCGCGCTCAAGCGACATTTACTGCGTGCCTCACTCTATCGCAAACAGCTCGCCGCACGCTTTGCCGGCTGGCATCGCTTCACTGGGCTCACCCAGGATCCGTCCAATTTCTGAGCAAATCTACCTCCTGTGCGCTCTTGCGTCTCGTATACCTTAACGTGACAACGCCCCCAACGAGGCATACTTCGCGGCGCTGCCTGCGATTAGATCGGCAGCATGATCACCCCGGCAGTCCCACTCAATTTCTCAACAAACTGTCCGAAGGAGTGAAGTCATCTTCAACGTGTACGCTTACCAACACGTGATGTCGGAAACCTGACTCACATGACAGTTATCTCAAGCATTAACGCGTAGAGTCGGCCGTATTTTGTGCTTGTCGGGCAACTGGTATGCAAACTGCTGGGGTATCGTGAACGCGTCCAAACGCGTTCGATTAGCCTGAAACGCAGTACGTTCCTCAATCGCTTCGTAGAATTTTCCCGCGTTGCCCGACAATAGTTCACATTTTTCCGACCAAGTTGGTCATCAACAGTTTTAAGCATGAAAGGGGATACACTCATGTCTTCATACTCCATATCCGTGGTCAATTCCAGCGGAGCTCCTGCAAAGGTCGCTATCTATCAGACATACCCTAATTTAAAAACAGGCTTGCCATTAGTTTGGCTTCTGCAAACGATCAACGATGGCAACACGAACACGTACCATTGGACAGTCGACTGGGCGCTAAACTGGGGGACCTCCGACCAACCACTAACACCGGGTGTCGAGTGGTGCTCAGGCGGCCCGATCCAAACCATGGATCCGACCACTGCTAACGGCAACAACGCTATGGGCGTGATCTATTCCAATGATCAGTTTAAGACATCTCCTCTGGCATTCCACGACAAGAAAGTGCCAAACGGTAGCATGCTGGTCATGACAGACACTTCATTCACAGTTAGAGAGTCAACAAATATGAGCATTGCCGTCTATATGAATAGCTTGCCAGCATTTGCAATGCCAGGAAAGCCAAATGGCAAATATATTTTTGACACACATCCGACCTACTGGATATGTACAACTGAGGAAAAGAAAGGCGTGGCTGTTTCAGGGACATATGTTAGTAACCCGAAGGAGGTTGTGTTTGGTGATGGCATCAATGAAATTGATTTCAAGCTAGATGAGACTCTACAATTCGTGCAGGTGTCGCCGTAGCTCGGGAGTAAGCGGCCGGCAAACCCGTCTTGACGAATTGAACTAGCGGATAGGATCCGCCGGCTGCCAGCGATGAGGCAGCAATGTTGAGATATCGCTGGCCTTGTGGGTTGGCAGTCGCGTCAGGACGTCCTTCAGATAGGCATGTGGTTCGTGCCCATTCAGTTGCGCTGAACGTAGCAGACTCATGATGGCCGCGGCTCGCTGCCCGGCTCGAAGCGAACCGACGAACAGCCAGTTCGACCTGCCGATGGCCCAAGGTCGTATCTGGTTTTCGACCCAGTTGTTGTGTATAGGCACGTGACCGTCATCGAGATAGCGGGTCAGCGCTTCCCATCGTTTAAGACTGTAATCCAGCGCTTTGGCAATCGCCGAACCTTCCGACACCAGCTTGCGCTGCGCCTTCATCCATTCGTGTAGTGCGCCGCAGACCGGTTTGGCCCGACTCTGTCGGAGCTTTTGGCGTTCGTCGGCTTGCAGCATTGCAGCGTCGCGCTCGATGTCATAAAGCGCAGCGAAGAACGGCAGCGCCTGCGCGGCGATCTGACTGCTGTGATTGGCGTGCAGATCGAAGAACTGTAAGCGGTCAATAAAAGACGCCCTTCCATCGAGGGGCAGAAGGTCAGAAGCTAGGTGTCCACGTGGACACCTGCACACTGACACTGATGACAGAGAACAAAGACCTGAAGAGCCGTCTGGTGATTG
>NZ_JBFPKN010000072.1:0-6864 GCF_040948805.1 Paraburkholderia sp. BR13439
CCGCGTTTCAATCTCAGCCCGGTAACCAGCCTGCATCGTCTGTCCTCCAGAATGACCGCATCTTACCAGCGTCGCTTTGCACCGGCCAGGGTCACTTCGAGAAGTTATTTCTCACCCGTTCCTAAGCCATTCTTTCACCCAGCCTTCTGTGCGCCGACGCTGATCCCGCGACCTCACTCCTGTGGGCAGGCGATCCGTCGCATGTACCAGTCCGCGCGCGGCTCCGCGTCGACCTGCGATTTTTGGGGTATCGAGGTGTTGAGCAGGACAAACTGCCAGCACTCGCGATGCGCGTCGTCGGTCAGCGTGACCGGCTGGTTGACGTCGACGCGCCGGGGCTCGTTGTGATCGAGCAAATAAACGAACCCGTCGTTGATCCTGCCGACGATCCGGTCGGGTAGCAACAGGCTGCGCTGACCACCGCCGGCCGCCATCCGCAGCCACGCGTCGGCGTCCTGCGCGCGGCGGAAGGTCACGATCCGCATCGGTCCCGCCGGATGCACGACGGTCCGCGCCGCGACGTACTGCGCGCCCAGGTTGGCGGGAAGCTGCGCCGGCCACGGCGAGATGTGCACGCGCTGGTCGTCCAGGCTGAACGCCAGCACCGCCTTCGCGTTCAGCTGGAAGCGCGGCGCCAGCACCTCCGCCGCCAGGCTCGCGGCGCCCGGCGGGGAGAGGCCGGCGATCTGCAGGGGTTCCGCGAGAACCGGCGTCGCCAGTCCCAGAAGGACGGCGAGAACCGCGCCCTGCCAATCGAAAGCCGCCATTCACAACCTCCTCTTATCTAGCGCTGACTTGTTTCAGATGCGCGAGCACGGCCGCCGGCACCGCTTCTTCCGTCTGGATCCGGCTCGTCTTGATCAGCGGCGGATGATCGGTGCCGATCCCGTAGCTCTGTGCGATCCCGACCAGGTTGTAGTTCTTGCCCGTGACCAGCGCAAGATGGTTCCAGTCGTTGAAATCGTGCAGCGACACATAGACGGTCCGGCCGAAGGTATCCAACTGGCCGGTCAACGACAACTGGTAAGGGGCGGCCTGCTTCACGCCGTTCAGGTTCCAGTCGCCGAATGCCGTGGCGCTGGTGCCGGCGCCGCGTCCGACATAGTCCGATTCCTTAAGCGCATTCTCGTCCAGATTGAGGCTGCTGCCGTCGGAGTAGTCGATCTTGAAGGTGTCGGAGGTCGGGCCGTGCGGCACCGCGTCGGCGGGATACGTATAGGCCGCATAGGGTGCGCTCGGCAGGCGCGTATTGGGTACCGCGACGCCGTTCCAGTCGTTCTGGTGATAGTAGTAGCGCTCGACCGCGTCGGTGCCGGTGCCGTCGGTGGGCACGCCCGACAGCTGGTACAGGTAGTTCATGATGCTGAGGTAGTTCGGCTTGTAGTTGACCGCAAGCTCGTCGCCGCCGTGCCGCAGGCCCAGGCTGTGGCCGAACTCGTGCATGAGCGTCGCGGCCTGGAAGTTCACGCGCATCGTTTCGCCCGCCGCGCTCAGGTTGTTCGCGAGGAAGCCCTTCAAGGTCACGAGTACCTTGTTGCCGGGCAGCTCGGAGATGCCGGACGATCCGCTGCTGCCGTCGCTGTTCTGCGACGAAGCGAGCAGGCCGTAGCGGAAGAAGGCCCGGCGGCGCGGATCGACGTGCTGGCTGTAATACCGATAGATCGACGTGCAGCCGTTCTCGAGCGCCGTGCGGCTCTCGGTGGCGCTCGCGCTCATCTGCGTGCACTTGCCGAACGTGCGCTCGTGGCTGGCGCCGTCGAGGTTGTAGTGCGCGGTGTCGACTTTGGCGGAGAAGCGCGTGCCCGCATCGAAGTGCACGACGATGTGATGCGGCGCGAACGCGGCGGCCATCTTGGTCAGCGTTGCCTCCTGCAGTTGCCGGGCCGAATCCTGGGTGGTCGCGCTCGCGTCGCTGCCCATGTAGTCGAGCTGGATGAACATGTCCTTCTGCCCCGGCCGCGCGCCCATCGCGTACAGGTCCAAGCCGGCGTAGGTGCCGCCCGCGGCCTTGGCCGTATCGGGAATGCCGTCGTGATCGCTGTCGGTGACGCCCGCCGCCACGTCGTTCGGTCCGCCCGGTGTGGGAAAGTCGACGAGCGTCCAGTCGGTGCTGGTGCCGGTGGCGGTGAATCGACTGTTGAGGCGAGCGATGGACTGGTCATGCGTATCCAGCGGATCGAGCGACTGGCTGCCGACGTACGTGGCCGCGGGCGTGGCGAACGCCGGCACGTTCGCGCCGACCCAGTAGTTTCTGGTGAGCGGCTCGGTGGTGCTCTCGCCGAAGCGGACGAAGTCCACCGTCCTGGCCGCGGCCTGCGCCGTCCTGGCCGCCTGCAGTTCGATGAAGCCCGAACTGTTGCTCCAGTACGGCAGATAGGTCCCGGTTGCGTCAAGGAGATAGACGACCTTGCTGGCGTCGTTCACCGTCGAGAGTTCGTCAGATAGGGTGATTTCTGGCCGGCGATCACGAGGTAGCCGTTGGCCGGAATCGTCACGTCGGGCAGTGCATAGTTGACCGACGCGCTGACCGACGACGGATCGCTTTGTTTGATGCCGCCGGTGCGCAGCACGTAGTTCTTCAGGTTCACCGCGACATTCTGTTTGTTGTATAGCTCAACCCACGCGACGCTGTTGGACGTGGTTGCCGCGTCCTAGTCCTTGTCCTGACGGAAATTGCCGGCCACTTCGCTGATGTACAGCCCGGCGGGTGCGTCTGCGGCGAAAGCGGACGCGGCACCGCCGCTGGCGGTGAGGAGCAGCGCGATGCACAGTGGTGGGGAAAGTTTCCAGAGAACGGGTTGCCGGGTATGGCGGTGGCAGACGTGACGCATGGTTATCCCTCGGTCAGGTTATTGGCGAGTCGAGCGGCCCTGCCTGCTAGCCGCGCCCATTTTTTAAAAGAAGCAAGTCCAGCGGATGAATGAACTCACGCTTCGAGAGGGTAGCCGCGTTCCCTCTCAGAAACGCGGCCCCCGAAGAACCGTACGTGCGAGTTTCCCCGCATACGGCTCGCGCACGGCGTTAAGCATCGCGCTGATGCCGGCTGCGTCTGTGCATACGCAACCTTCGCTACCGTCGCATCGTCCCGAAACCGAGACAAGGGCGCTGGTCCGCGCCACCCGGAACTGGACGCCTGTCGGCGCAGTAACACTGAATCCCGAGCGCGACTGCATCGTTAAAACACATACGCACTCGACTGGCCGCATGATCGAGGCGACAACTTGCTTGACTCGCGCCGACGGGAAACCGGCGCCACGCAAGGCTCACTTCGTCGGAGTCGGTCGTCGAACCGGGGAAGTCTCAACATTTGTGCAATTTCGTACCAACTTTTCTTCGTTTGACAGACGCCGTCTACGGACGTTTAACAGCCATGGTCAAAGCTGTGCGCAAGTTCGGCGTAAGCTCGACATCACCGCTGCTGACGGAATTCAGCGTTTCACGAACCAAGTCCGGATAGGCACCTTTGGAAAACTGGCCGATAGCGATATTCGCAGCTTCCCCCGGGGAATTCAGCCGAAAGAGTTTTTGTACAGCGAGTGCACGTATCAACTCACTATCGTGGCCGTCCGCTATCTGGTTCAATGTCTGCACGGCCTCACTTCTTAAGTTCGCGGCATTGGGAATGCTTGGTTCCTCAAGAGTGCCGATGAGATTCAGTCGCGCGACAGCGGTCCTCTCATCGGTCGTGGCATCGCTCCTCAAATCGCTCAGCGCCTTACTGAAGACCTCTCGAGGCGTTTGACTTGGCATGTTGAAGTAAGTCTCATACATCTCGGCATATTTGGATTCGTTTCTGCCCTCCCAAATGGCATTTGCTTCTTGCAAGACTATGTCTCTGCCAATTGCAGAATCAACTAGAATGGATCGAAGAATGTCTCGCTCCATGCCCTGTTCGGCAGGCATGTCGTGATAGAACTGAGTCACAAGCTTTGCGACCTCGGGGTCATTTTCCAAAGCAATCTGCAGCCGAGCCCGAAACTCATCCAGCTCATTCTGAGACATGTTGCCGCGATTCACGATCTTCTGAAAGATCGCACGAAGGCTCGCGTCAATTTGTACAGGTGTATCATTGGATGCCGCTCCGGAGGGCTTGTCATCGGTGGCCAAACTCCCGCCGGCATTAATGCCATCGGGCCACGCAATTCCCTCTTTGCTGCTTGTCGCGGTAGCTTCGGAAGACCTCAAGTCTGTGGGCTTGTATGCGCGCTTCGCTTGCTCCGAACTTACCGTGGGCGCGGCGAGAAATAAGAGGTACCCTGCCACCACCATCAGCAAGCATCCAACGATGGCTAGATGGACTCGACGCCGTGAAGATAAATTTATGTTGAAGGACATAAGCTTTCTTTGTAGATAAGGAACGTCAGCCGTCTGACACAGTGCACGCCTCGCTCTTGGCGGTATCGTGGCGATACCAAAGACACTCCGCTGTCTCAAGCCAATGAACAAGGCGAATGGCGATCTGAGTAACTAAATGCGCTGATAGTTGCAGCTACTGCCACGCCACTCTGGCAAATATCCTTCACGATCATATGCGCCACCGACGTATGTGCAACGCCAACTCCACCCCCCCATCCAATCGGAACTCCATCCCGCTGGGCAGCTTGACTGCAAGGTGAGGTAGTTATCCGCTCCGATCACGTGGACTTTCCCCCATCGTTCGCTGAAGTTGATGACTGCGCGGCCCTTCCAGCCCGGGTTAGGCCCACAAGTGACCGTTTCGCTACGAATATTGCATGCAGTCCATGACTTATTGATCCCGACATCGATCGCCATGCTGACGATTTTTATCGGGATTCCCCACTGCGCACCGATGTTAAAGCTGGTGGTGTGGCATGACGAATGGCCTGTCGTTAACGCCACGGTTCCACAGCTTCCTCCAGAGCCACCGAAACAATAGTGCCAGTCCGATCCGTCCAAGGAGTAGCCGTGCTGGCTTTTGCCGATCCAACCCAAGAACTGGGTGTTAAGCGTCTGCGCGCTGACGGGGCCGTTATAAACGTCCAGCCAAGCAGCTATGAGCAGAATTAATATCTTCTTTGATGCCACGGAAGATTCCTCTCTTGGTTTCGGTTAAGGCTACGCTGATCAAGCCGCGTAAATGCGACTTGTTGTGACCAAGGCATGCATAAATTCTCGAGATCGCGAATAACCGCCCAAAAAGCGGGTTCTGTCGCAGTAAGACCGAGAGGTCGGCCAAGTCCAATATGGTATGGATTCCTTATCCAGCCAGTGAATAGAATTGCTGTGCGGGAGTTTGCACCAACGCCGCCATCGTCCATCTGCCCCTTGACGATCATGTGCATAACTTCGATGCCGCCCAACAGGATGCGGGTACAACGAAACCTTTTGAACCCAAGCATCGGTCGAGTTCGGCGCTTGATCGCCCGATGATCCTGTTCGAGAGGGTAGGGTCGAGAACTGGCGCGCACACGGTAGGCTCCGGTGGTCTCTCCACCGCTTTCGCGGTGGTCCTCAGTCCGGCTGCCATAGTCACGTTTCCAACTCCCGTCACGTCAAACCGTGCATGCGGTTTTCCCGCACACGGCTTTCCTGTCTGCTTCATGTCAAGGTTTATGGGACCTATCATGCTGGGCGCGCTTTCGGCGCAGCGGTACGACGAACCCGGTAACCATTAAACAGTCCCAGTTCCTAGCTTTGTCAAGTTAACGAACGCTTATTCGCCCCATGATCCGGGCGCGCCAAAGGAATACATGCGACATCTCAATCTCCCAGCCAAGACCGGGGGGGGGCATCTGGCCAAGCGCGCCGCCGTTACGACGACACCAGTCACGATAAGCATCGAAGTCAATGCCGACCACTGAAATGCGGGTTCGCGAACACTATCGAAAGGCTAGTGCGTTGACGAGTTCCCGGCGACTCACGAACATAGACCCCTTGTTGCTGATGTCGCGATTTCCCCCATACCCGCCAGAGCGGCAAGCGTTCGCATGCACGTCAAGTCCACGCCATCTGTGACAATAAGCTGAGCGCGCCGCTTCAGATCACGATTGCCGCCCGCAGATGCGTCCCTGCCGCCTCACCCCAGCCAAACTACCGATCAAGAAAGACCTTGTGCGCGCACAACCAAAAATCAAACTACTACGGGCCGCACGAAATTTTTGTTACCAACATACCACCAATCGCGAATCGAATGGATATCAATTATTTTTTCGATATCCAAACGAGTTTCTAATATCGCCCAGTTTCTAAGGTTCTTAACAACACCGGAGTTGGCGGGGTTTTGTCGCATTAGCGCGGTCAAGTAAAATCCGTCGACCACGACGTATGACACGCATGATGGCAAAGACGAAGACGCCGAGCAAGATGCTGCCCGCCGGCATTGGCAAGGTATTGAAGCGGTTGCGCTACCCGCTGGACGTGATCCTGCTGTGCGTCCGGTGGTACGTGGCGTACTCATTGAGCCTCCGTAACCTCGAAGAATGAAATGAACGCGGTCGTCAGTTGCCGAGCCCAGTGGTGCGCACCGCCGGACGCTTCCATCCCGATCAGGCACGGCGTAAGGTTCGCGAAGTGTTCGAGGAACTTTGCTCGCTTGATCGGCTTGTTCACGATCTCGCCGGTTTCCTGATCGATGTAATGCAACTGGAACACGTTTTCGCGATGTCCACACCGACTGCTGTACGATTCATCACTGGATCCTCCGGTCGCCTTGGAAAGCTTCCTATTTGCCACTTGGACTCATCGATGCCGTTGACCCGTGAGGATCCATCTTGCTTTGAGCTTGCCCCTGAAAAACGTATCCCTTGCTGAGGTTTAAACTGCAGCAAGGAGAAACGAAGATGAGCCAATTGAAGCGTGCGCGGTACACCCTGGAATTCAAGCTGGAGGCGGTGCGGCTGGTGA
>NZ_JBFPKN010000073.1:0-6425 GCF_040948805.1 Paraburkholderia sp. BR13439
ACGTTCTCACCCGATTGCCGACTCAAAAGGCCAGCGACATCGCAGCATTGCTGCCTCATCGCTGGCAACCGGCGGATCCCATCCGCTAGTTCAGTTCGCCAAGACGGGTTTGCTGGCCGCTTACGGATAACAAATGCACCGCATGCAATCGCAAGGATGACGACGGCCATCAGGCCGGCACTCATTCCAGTAGCGCTACGAGAGTCACTCGCGGGGGGAAGCGGCAAAGACGACAGCAGTCAACGAGGACCGACCGTGACGTCAAGTTGATTGTTTCGCAAACGGATTGATGGGCTGAACCTTTGGGCGGTCCTTGACGCGCTCGAGCATCTGGCATGTGCTCCAGTCAGAAACCAGCGCTTCAAGCCCGCGGACGACATTCGATTCCATAGCTTGCACCCCGGTATCGCCATTGAAATTGGCACTGAACGCAGCGTGGAAGCGATACTGGAAATAGGCAGAGACCTCCTGGATGCGCTCTTGCGTACCCGAGTCCGTGAACATTACGGACTCAGGCGAGAACGGGTCGTAGTAAATGACATTGGGGTAGTCGGTAGCCACAGCTACGCGTGGCTCATCACTCACAAGCAGCGAGCCGACCAACTGTATAGACCCTTTCATCCCCTTCGGGGTTTTGAAGACCCAAATGCGCTTTGGCAACCGCTCTGCGAGTTGAATGACTTTCTTATTGTGGGAGCCAAAGTAGCCGACCTGGCCGTTCCTGAGGTTCTGCTCGAGCTTCTGCCAGTAGTAGAAAATGTCCATTCGATGTCTGCTATTCGATGCCTGGTACGCTGCGGTACTTACTCAATGCCGCAATGGTACTGGTAGCCGTTTTTATCGAGCAGGTACCGGTTCGACATGGTTCACATCGTTATGCCGCGAGCCGGTGCTCATAGAACGGTCGGTCTCTGTCATCAAGAATCGCATACAGCGCGGCCAGATCGGACGTGTCCGGACTGAGCCATGCGTCAAGGTTTTCAGGTTTGATGGGAATAATGCACCTGTCGTGACCAGCAGCCGCCACTTCTGGCGGAGGTTCATCAGTGATGGCGGCAAAAGACAGGAGGTCCGGTTCGCCAGGTGCTGTCCAGCGCGACCACAGGCACGCAACCAGCATGTCGTGAGGCGGATTAGGAATGAACTGAAGGACAACGTTCTCGTCTTTCTCACCTTCCGCGAGGGCGCGACCTTCCGTCCTGCTTTTGGGGACATTCTCGTAAAAGTTGCTGACAACAAGGATGCCGTGTGAGTGACCAAACAGGGGCCGCCAGAAGCCTTCGAGATTGTCGCGTCGAGCGTTGTACGTGCCGGGGTATTTCACGTCGTATGACGCTGGCTTGCCTGCAATGCGGCACTGGTAGCGCATCGGTTTAATAACGCGCTGCCCATTCTCCACTACCATTACTGGGGCGTAGTGCCCTGGAAAAATACGCGAGTCTCGCGGCTTAAGTTCAGTCCGCTGGATGTCGTCGAGCTTGCCGAGGGTCCACGCTATTTTGTCGGTGGCGATTCGCTGACTTTCAGTGGCCGCCTTGGTGACCTTCGTCTGAAGCGTGCGTTCGGCGTCGGCCAGTCGCTTGCGCTGCCTGAAAAGGTCCTGCTCAAGCTTCGACGTCTGTTCCGCGTTGTATTTTTCGATGAGCGCCTTGATTTCGCGCTCGTCGTCGAACGTTGGATTCAGGAACGCATCCTCCATGGCTTTCGGAATCTTTGCCTTGCTGCCCTCCGCACGCTCGAAGAAAAGCTGCGCGAACTCCTTGATGCTGATGATGGCACCGAACATTCTTTCGAATCGCCGATAGTCCGCCTGAATCTGAGCCGAGTAGCACATAGGCACCTCCGTTTCCTGCTCCCATGATACGCATACTCCGGATCGAGGCGAGCGCAGAGAGCTTGCTGGAGAAAGAAGCTGCGGTTCCAAACACCCTGTCGGGTCAGCAGAAATTCCGGCTCGCCGCCGTCAGCCCGCCAAGCAGATGCGACATATCGATGAGGCGCTGGGCCACGAGGTGCCGTACCTCACCCTCGCGCTGCCATACGCCAAGCACCCCGAGCAAAGATGCGCCCAGAACTTCCTTGCGCTGCTGTTCAAGCACTTTGGGCCAGATAACGACGTTCACATTGCCCGTCTCATCTTCGATAGTCATAAAAATAACGCCCTTTGCAGTCTCTGGCCGTTGGCGCACGGTGACGATGCCACAGGCGCGGGCCAGCTGGCCGTTGCGGTAAGTCTGCAGCGTTGAGGCCGGCATCAGTTTGTTGGCAAGCAACTGTGGACGCAGCAATTCCAGCGGATGTCTCCCGAGCGTCAGCCCCATCGATCGGTAGTCACCCACGATATCCTCCGCTTCGGAAGGTGCACCCAGTCCCGGTGTTTCGTCTTCCACTGTCGCGACCGAAAGCATATCCTTGTCGGGCACGGCGGCGACCGACTGCCAGAGCGCTTCGCGCCGATTGCCGGCAAGCGATGACAGCGCGTTCGCCGCGGCAAGCACCTGCAGGTCATGACGGTCCAGTTGGGCGCGGCGGGCCAGGTCGGCGACAGTTGCGAACGGCCGCACGGCTCGCGCGTTCTCGATGCGTTCGGCGGCGCCATCGCGCATGCCTCGCAGCAGCGACAGACCAAGCCTGACGGCAGGCTTCGCAGCGCCCTCCACATGTTCAAGCGTTGAGTCCCAGCCACTTATCGTGACATCGACCGGCAGGACCTGGACTCCGTGTCGCTTCGCATCCTGCACGAGTTGTGAAGGCGAATAGAAACCCATCGGCTGCGAATTCAGCATCGCCGCGAGAAACCCTTCCGGCTCATGGCACTTCAGCCAGCTGCTTGCATACACCAGCAGTGCGAAGCTGGCAGCATGGCTTTCAGGAAAACCATACTCGCCGAAGCCGAGAATCTGCTGGAAGATGCCATCCGCGAATGTCCTGTCGTACCCTCGCTCGAGCATGCCGTTGACGATGCGGTCGTAGTATTTATCCAGGCCACCCTTGCGCTTCCAGGCTGCCATTGCCCTTCGCAACTGGTCCGCTTCTCCGGCGCTGAAGCCGGCGGCCAGAATGGCCACCTGCATCACCTGTTCCTGAAAAATAGGCACTCCGAGCGTGCGACCCAATGCCGTCTCAAGGGCTGCGCTAGGATAGGTCACTGGCTCGAATCCCTGCCGGCGTTGCAGATACGGATGGACGGCACCACCCTGAATAGGTCCTGGGCGTACGATGGCGACTTCGATAACCAGGTCATAGAACGTGCGTGGCTTCAGTCGAGGCAGCATCGACATCTGCGCGCGCGACTCGATCTGGAATACGCCCACGGTGTCGGCACGCGAAATCATGTCGTACGTTTCCGGGTCCTCTGCGGGGATGTCCTGCATCTCGAACCGCTCGCCGCGCTGCTCCGACACGAGGTCGAGCGTACGGCGGATGGCCGACAGCATGCCCAATGCCAGGACATCAATCTTCAGCAGGCCCAGCGATTCGAGGTCATCCTTGTCCCACTCGATGACCGACCTGTCCGCCATCGCAGCATTTTCAACGGGCACCAGGCGCGTCAGTTTGCCGCTGCTGATGACAAATCCACCGGAGTGCTGGGACAGGTGGCGCGGGAAACCGAGGAGTTGCGACGCAAGCGATGCCCAAACCTGAATCAGCGGCGTCTCCACATTCAGGCCAGACTCCGCAAAACGTTTGAGGAGGTCCCGTTTGCCATCAAACCAATGATGACTCTTCGCCACCGCATCGACAATCTGTGGGTCGACGCCCAACGCCTTGCCGGTTTCGCGAAGAGCGCCGCGAGGTCGGTAGGTCGACACGGCGGCGGCGATTGCCGCGCGGTCGCGACCGTACTTCCGGTAGATGTACTGGATGACTTCTTCGCGACGCTGGTGCTCAAAGTCAACGTCAATGTCCGGCGGTTCACCGCGCTCCCTGCTGATGAAACGCTCGAACAGCATGTTTCCTCGCGCAGGGTCCACCTCTGTTACGCCCAGGCAATAGCAGACCGCGGAATTGGCCGCTGAGCCACGCCCCTGACACAGGATGAGCTGGCTGCGAGCAAAACGCACGATGTCGTAGACGGTGAGAAAGTACGGCTCGTACTGCAGGTCAGCTATGAGATCCAGCTCATGCTCAATCTGCTCCTGAACGTTGTGCGGAATACCCGAAGGGAAGCGTCGCTGCGCACCGATGTACGTCTCCTGTCGCAGGTAGGCCGCAGGCGTCAATCCGGGTGGTACGAGTTCGTCGGGATATTCGTACCGAAGCTCGTCGAGTGAGAAGGTGCAATGTGCGAGGATGTTGGTTGTTTCGCTGAGCGCGTACTCCGGATAAAGATTGGCGAGTCGCAGCCGGGAGCGTAGATGCTGCTCCGCGTTTGGCGCCAGGTCGTACCCGCATTCGTGCACCGGCCTGCCGATACGAATGGCCGTCAACGTGTCCTGCAATGGCTTGCGCGAGCGCACGTGCATCACCACATGACCCAGCGCGACGACCGGTATGCCGTGCCTGTCGGCAACGTATTCAACGGCGCCGCGGTGGATGTCATCCATCGCCCGCTGGTGCAGCACCAGCCCGCACCACGCACGCCCCGGAAATGTCTGATCGAGCCATTCAAGCTGCGCGTCCAGGACATCCTCCTTCGCCGGAAAGTCGGGCACCAGTATCGCGAGGCAGTCGGGCACGCCGCGCAGATGGCTGCATTCCCGGTCAGGTCTCGACAGGTCCTGCGGCGTCAACCGGTACTGGCCTTTCGGTGCACGCGTGCGGGCGAGCGTAATCAGCTCGGAGAGGTTCCCGTATCCCTCGCGGTTCTGGGCAAGAAGGATAAGACCGAACGCCGTTGAACCGTCGGCATTGACGAGCCGGAAGTACGAGCCGATGACGAGCGGAAGCTTCGCCTCCTTCGCTGCCACGTGCGCGCGCACGATACCCGCTAGCGAGCATTCGTCCGTTATCGCCAGACCCGAGTAACCGAGTTGCGCCGCGCGCTCAACCAGCTCCTCGGCATGCGAAGCACCATGCAGAAAAGTGAAATTCGAAAGGCAGAAAAGCTCGGCATAGGCCGGCAGGACATTGAAGGTCGTGTCCATCGCGCATCAGCCGAACAGTCCGTGGAGAAACCAGCGCGGCTCTTCTTCAGCGTCGCGGCTGCTGACACGTTCGCGGTATATCCAGTAGCAGCTCTGGTCTTCCGCCTGCGCAACGAAATAATCACGTGTCACCAGTTCGCCGTCGAACCAGCCAGCTTCAATGCGCTCGCCGGGCGACACCATGCGCAACGGCGACCCGTAAAACGGGCGGTGCTGGCGCATGAGCAGACGCACCGGGTTGTCCACCATCCACGTTGGTCTGGGAAGACCTTCAGGAAGCGGTTCCTGCTTCAGTTGCCGCGTCACCGGCACCCAGCGATTGGCTATCTCAGGCCTGTGATCAGCCGTCGGCGCGGGCCGAAGGACGTTGTCTTCACCAAGCCGGGCGACGAGCAGTTCAAGCAGCCGCGCATGGTCCGCGCTGGAGCCTCCTGGTTCCGGAAAGAGCGTGTCGGACGGCGGGGCTGCCGCCTCGACTCTGGATACATCGAGACGCAATGCGATAACCGGCGCAGTGAGCTCGATGCGATGCAGCCGTTCCTTGAGCAGGCGGATGAGGTGGTCCTCTCTCCATGTCGGTTCACCCAGCGCAATGTCGATGGCCGTCGGTTCGATGGCATCGCGCCCACGCTCGTGTTCGAGCAGGAGTTTTATCGCTGTTACCGCAAGCTGCTTCGCGCACAGCCATCCGCAGAGTTGCACGACAAGTCGATGCGCGCCGAACACCGCGCCGTCCGCATGTTCCAGACGGTCGGGCATCTCGATACGGGCTGAGAAAGTTGGCGGCAACTCCAGCCAGTCGAACAACTCTGGGGCCGTGCCGAACGCGCGGTCAAGCGAATCAAGCAGGTGCTCGCCGCACCGCCGCTGCAGGCCGGCACGGGGCAGACGCCGTACGTCGGCGATGGTCTCGCAACCCAGGCCGTTAAACCATTCGGCAAACGGGCGGACCTCAGGGACCGCGACCATCGGCAATGCAGACAGCCGTTGCTCGAGCGACGCCAGTTTCAGAACCCGAGGGTTCCCGTATTTCGCCAGCAGCCATGCTCCCTGTCCGGTAGGCGCAGCGCTGATGCGAGCGGTGAATCCCAAGGTCGCCATCACCGCCTTGGCTTCCCGGCACAGTGCGAGCAGGCCGCCGAACAGCCGCAGGCTCGCACCGACCTCGACCACGACCGTTGCTTCATCAAGCAGCGCAACTTCTGGAGAGAAACGTAAGCGGTCAATAAAAGACGCCCTTCCATCGAGGGGCAGAAGGTCAGAAGCTAGGTGTCCACGTGGACACCTGCACACTGACACTGATGACAGAGAACAAAGACCTGAAGAGCCGTCTGGTGA
>NZ_JBFPKN010000074.1:0-6362 GCF_040948805.1 Paraburkholderia sp. BR13439
ACAGCTACACCGCGACGCGGTTGCGCCGGTGGCTGCGCAACAAGCATAAGCTCAGGCGACGAAGGGGCGGGAGCTATCCATCCTCGCACCTCTACGGGCACTTCGGTCTCGTACGTTTGAGCGCGCGACAGGATCTGGTTGACAATGTGCTCGAACCGGCGCTGCGCGTGCACGTCGTCCCGGTACGGCTGGGCCTGCACGATCAGGGCCGCAGCCACGAACGCCGCATAGAGAATGTTCTGCGCTTCGCGTGGTGTCATGCGTCCTCTGCCATCGGATGAGCGCAGAATCTCACGCTGCACCGCCCTACCAGCCGCTCGTCGCGGGCATCCGCGCAGCGGCGGTTCAGCATCCTGCGAACCAGATACCGGTCAAGCAGGGCCCGCGCATTGGTCAGCCCGTAACCAAAACGCAGCACGTTCTCGATGTCTATGAAGTCGGCGTAGCGGCCCGAGTCGGCCAGCCAGCATGCTTCCTCAAGGATGGCCGCTTCCCCCGGCGAAGGCGGCGCACCGCCGTCCTCTTCCGTCATCACACCATTCATGTCCATGTCGTCACCAGATCGTTGATGGATGCCTCCGGACGCGGCATCGAGAGTTTGTCCGACGCAAGTGCGTCGGACACCGGCTGGTATCACCTGACGTGCCTACGCTTATTGATTACGCATCACGCCATTTCGCGCATGATGGCATGCGAGCCAACGTGCATCGTTGCGAAGCGATGTCTGGCGAATGATCCAAGGCGGGCGGTCTACGCTGACGAACGATTGTCGAAGCCGTCCTCTGGATCGCCTTCCTTGCCCGGCAAGCGTTTCATCGCTCAATAACGTTCGAATCATCTTGGCCTGCTCGCACAAAAGACAAGATGTAAGCACATTTCATCGAATGAAAACGGCCCCTAGATGCTGTGTGGAAGGGCTGCGTCAGGCGCGCCCGTTTGCGTGCTCCTTCGGAGAAAACGAGTGTGCAAATCCCGTTTTACTCCAGTCGGGCTTACTGCCACTGCCCTCCCACATAGCATCTAGGTGGCATCGAAGTCATGCACATGATCGTCAAGGGGAAATTGAACGATGGCGGCGTTTGGCAAACTCCCGCACATCAGTTCTATTCGCTGGCTGGACAAGGAATCCATGCCATATCGGTCTTGACCGACCTCTCGATCTTACTGCGACAGAACCCGCTTGCATCCACGCCCCTGTCAGGCAATGCGCTCGCGTTTAATGTGCAGAAACCTGCCGCATTATGATCTCCGTCATCCGCTCGATATGCATTAGCAATTCGGGCACCGCCGTCGCCTCCCAAAAGCGTCTTCTAAGCGCAGGGCCAATATAAAACAGAGACGGATTCGTACAGCTATCGACTCGAACCACGCGGTAAGACTCATCAACACACAACCCCGCCCAGTCAAATTTTGCAATCCCGTCGCGCCGTAACTGATCAAAAAGAGAATCACACGCGTGTGCTATAGGCCGGTGTATGCAATCTGCATGCGGTTCTGTATCTGACGCCGTAGCTCGATGAGCTGGAGCCATCCCGACACCGGTGCAATTCACGAAATACGATGCGTGCACAACGCGCGAGCCCGTTGCTGCGCGCGGGCGAATAGCCAGCAGCAGCCCGTCGCCATGTGCGCTGATTGTCTCGATTCGCCCCCCCATAAGCGAGAGACGCCCACTCATCCTGAGTGACGCGACAAGCGCTGCCGTGGAAGCTGGCTGTCGGTGACGATGTGTGTCCCAGTAAGGCGCAATATGGCGCACGAAAGCGCGCCGGTCGGCCTCAGACCAGTTTGACCAGATCTGCGGTACCGCTGGACGCAGGCTATCGATCACCTCGCGCCAGTCACCGCCTCTCGCGCGATGTTCAGCAATGACTTTGCGTACGACGGTGATGCAATGCCTGGGGCCGGCGGCCAATTGATCGAGAAGCGACCGCCGCGCTTGTGGCTGAAGTCTCGGCGGTGACTGGCAGTGGTGTTGAGGCAACAAACCACGGCGGGACATAAGCGTGAAGCGCAACTTTTCGCTGCGCCGGTGCAGCGCGTAAACAACGTCGAGTGCCGTCAGACCAGACCCGCACATGAAGAAATGGCTGTCATCCGGCACGGTCCGCAGTTTAACTGCGTCCCAGGGATTCGCGAGGAAACGTTGATCGAGTGAAGCGCCACCGGTCGCTGCAACAGTGATGGAGCGGCGGCCATCGCTGTGCCCGGTCGCAAGGACGACGTGATCGGCAGAAATCTCCACACCCGTGTGCAAATGAACCTTCGTTCGGCCATCCTCGACGGGCTTCAGCGCGACGGCGTATCCGTCATGTTGAGAAAACTGATGCTTCCCGCGGTTTTCGACGGCTTGTTTTAGCAGATGTGCAAGATAATCACCGTACCACGCACGTGGCAGGAAATCATCGGGTTCGGCAGGACGGCCCCGCTGTCGGCAATAATCGACAAAGCCGTTGCCGTTGTCCCGCTCAACACTGAGGGTCCGTGCGGGGGCGTTCAGGAGCCACCCCTCTTCGTCTGACCGATAAGCAATACCGCGCGAAACGCTATAGCTGTCATCGACCAGTGCGATCGACAGGGGCTTTGCGGTTTGATCCGACAGTAGCCATGTGGCCGTCATCGTCCCGCAAAAGCCAGCACCCACTATCACGATCGATACAGTCATTGCCACGGCTCCGATGGTTGTTCGTATCCGCTCACGCAGAAAATTAATTTTGACGTTCAGATGGATACCCGCTCCGATAGAGTCGCTTGCATCGGGGCACGTCAGGAAAGCTCTCTTTCCGGCGCGGATAGTCGGAAGCTGTGCCGCGCGTCGCAGGAAGCGACTATGCGGCATTTCGCCCGAAGCTACAAAATCGATTGTTTGGATAACACTGATTCGCATCGCAAATGAATGGGTTCGGGACGGATGGGTGTGTCGTCTGGAGGGTGCCGTTCAAACCCAGTAGCGCACCTATTTCGCGTAGACCGCGCCACACCTCAATGGCATCGCAGCGCTGTCCACGAACCCTCAAACAGTGGGGCCGGCTAACGGGGCGTCAACAATACTCCGCAAATTGAGGCTCGGATAGTTGGGGCTAGCCGGGCCGTCATTTCGGGACAGCGGCGGATGCGGGCGGTCGTATGCGTCACGGGCGCGGTCGACGTAACACGGCGGCGGAGCCGGGGAAGCGACGCCACCGTTTTTGGTTAGGCGGCCGGTCTCTATGCGCTGGTGTGATCGGTGGAGGACATAAGGGCCCGGTTCATGGTCCGCGTGCGCTCGTTCCCACGCCACGTCGGGTGTCCCGCGCCGTAGCGCTCCCCGCGACATCACGCCGCGGGCCACTTCTGAGCAGTTCTCCTTGCGAGAGCGTCAACTACGGTGTAAACTGACAACCGAAATGTCAACTTTACGTTTTGGCGCCCGCTGATCATGAATGGACGAATGGCCAATGCGCCGGTCTACTATGCCTTGCTGCAGGCGCAGTTCAACCCGATCCCGGCGATGGAAAAATACGCTGGGGAAGTGCAGGATCTGCTGCGCCGCGACGGGTATACGCTCTTTGAAGAGCAGGCGATACCGCAACTGGAGTTCGTCTTTGAAGCTAATGACGCACCGCCTGTCCCCAAAGTCGGGACCCTGAAGGTCTGGCGGATGACTACGGCAGACCGTACGTCCAGTTTTGTGCTCAGCCCGACGTTCATCGCCTTTCATACTACCCACTACGACACGCACCGACAGTTTTTGCCAACTGGATTGCGCGGGCTTGAACACGTTCACAAAGTTGTGGGTCTTGATCACGTGAGTCGCCTAGGTCTGCGGTACCTCGATGCTGTGCAGCCGCGCGAGGCAGAGACGGTCGATCAGTATCTTGCAGGCGGCCTGTGCGGCGTGCAGTTTGGCGCGGTTGAGCAATCAGCATCGAGCGAGCAGGTATTCGAGACGCAGCCGGGGGTTTTGGCTGACCGGGGCATCCTTGTGGCGAGGGTGCATCGCGCCGTGGCTCCGCTTGGATTTCCGCCGGACGTGGCACCGCACGGACTCGTGATTAAAGACCGGTTCGCGAAGCAGGAGCCGCAGCGTCATGCGGTCATCGACACGGACCATTTCGTTCAGGGGAGATTTCCGCTTGAATTCGCGTCGCTCGCGAGCCAGCTCGAGGCATTGCACCGAGACATCCGCCGGGCGTTTGAGGCGATCGTTACGCCTCGTGCCCTAAAGGCTTGGTCGTAAAACTAATCAGGAGACAGACATATGCAATCATTGCCAGCGATTGGCGCTGCGCAGCATTACCCGGTGATGCTGCGGCCGTTCATTGGGACGGGGTCTGCATATCCGCTTGAGAACGTAGACAGTTGGAGCGGGTACCTTTCACCTCGAACAGGGCTCTTTGTCAGCGATGACACGGCGGTGCGGTCGCCGCGCAGGCGCCCGCGCGCGGATATCCGGACGGCGAAGGAACATCTGGAAAATGTCCGCGCAGTGCTGAATCCCGCTATTGGCGATCTTGCGGTTCTCTTCGACGTGTCGCGCCAGGCGGTCTACAAGTGGCTGTCCGAAGAGTCGATGCCGGACGCTGACAAGCTCGTGCGCATCAGGACGTTGAGTCAGATCGCCGACGCGTTCAAGGCGGCAGGAGTCGCGCGTGCGTCGAGTCTCCTGAAAATGAAAGCGTTTGAAGATCGCTCACTGTTCGACATCCTGAAGGCCGGTGAGGACAGTTCGGCGACCGTGCAGACTTTGATTGAAGAGGCTCGGGCAATGGAACGGTCCTATGCACTCACGGGTCTGTCGAATACCGCGGCTCCAGCAACAGCAGACTGGCAATCGGATGTTTCGATTCCAGGTGCTGTCGAGGATCGCTGAGGGGGTGGGATGCCGGGACGTGACAGTGCTTGGCGGCAAGGCAGTCTCATGGTTGACGCTCATGCGTTGGGCCTCGGACTCGTGTTTGATGAAGGCGAACATCGCGTCGTTGTCATCTCGCACGACTGCGACCTCGCCAACGACAAGGAGCCCTCTGTCGAGTGCATCGTAGCGGACATCGTTGCGACAGTGGACCCAACGTTCGCTCGTGCCCGAAACGTACGCCGGCTTCATCTCTGCTACACCACCGGGGAAGGGCATACGCTCGTGCTTGAACTGCGTCACGATGCTCGAACGGTGGTCCATACGGCGATGTTCGATGCGATCGCTGCCGCTCCGGATGCGTCGGTCACACTGAATGCCGATGAGAAGAGGGCGCTCAAGCAATGGCTGGCCGCGCGGTATGGTCGTCCGGCTTTCCCGAACGCGTTCGAGAGTCGCCTTCGCCGAAAACATAAGGGCAAGACGGTTGAGCAACTGACCGGCAAGCTTCTCGAGCCATACAACGCCCATCTGGTGGGCGTTTTCTTTGACCTCGACGCCGCGCGATTTCAGGACCTCGACGGCGGTGAACCCTACGTTCTGCGCATTACCCTTGCATATGATGCTACAGAAGGCGGCCCCGTTGCGCGTGCCGCTGCCGAGAAGGCCGCGAGCGAGATTTCCGATCTGTTCACGAGCGTCTATGGCAAGCCCGAGGACGCTAAGGAAATTGCTCTCGAGAGTTGTGTCGCCGTCGCTGATACACGTCTCTCACTAGCAGATCTTCGAAAGATCGATCAGTGGCGACTTGAATACATCAGTTTGCGAACGGACCCGGCCGAAGGTTTTCTTCCTGTCGGCGAGACGCCTGCGTAGGGTACGACGCGACTCAGACCCGCAAAGTCAGCAACTGTGCAGATTTGCTGTTATATACAGTGTGCAAAGCGCTACGCGGGGAAGCAATGACCAAGTTCTTTGAAGTGTTCGAGAAGGCAATTATTAGTTGCCTCGCGCCGGCAATTGTCGCGATGCTGACGCTTGCCGCCGTCTCGCAGGCCGAACTGGATTCGCACTTGCTTGATGCGGTTCAGCGTTATTTCTGGAGCATCCCCTTCCTCGGTGGATTTTTGTTTCTTCGATCCACAGCGGGGAAGCCACCCGTCTCCATCCGGGGTGCGAAACGCATAATGGGCGTCATTTGGTTTGTCTGTGGCAGGCGACCACGCCAATTCTTTCGCCGGTCGAAGGGCTGATCACATTGATGGTCGCTCCATCAAGTGCGTCGTAAGCGCCCGCTTATCCCATCTGGAGTTGCGTTGAGAGTCTTGGGAGCATCGTGTCCACTTAAATAGGTGGACCGTGAACACTATTGACGAAGCAGCGGCACCAGGCCGTCGTCGCCGCCGGCGCTACAGCGTCGAGTTCAAGGCTCAGGTTGTGGCAGCTTGCCAGAGGCCCGGGGTGTCGCTCGCGGCGATCGCGTTGCACCACAAGCTGAACGCCAATCTGCTTCGACGTTGGGTCGAGC
>NZ_JBFPKN010000075.1:0-5976 GCF_040948805.1 Paraburkholderia sp. BR13439
CGCCGACCCAGGCTTCTGCGTAGCCGAGCTTGTCGGCCATGATGATTGCGTCGCGGTCCTGCTTGAGCAGCTCCGTGTAATTCCGCTTCGGGTCGTGAAGCGGCATCATGAAAAGTCCGAGTTTCATATTGTCTCTACTCCGATGTGTGTTTGAGTGCAGGCTCTTCCGCACGGCCTCGTTTCTGCAATGTCTATGCCATCCGATGACTTGTTTAGCGCCGCTCCATACAGTGGCGTCACGAACTGCATTCGTCTCACGAGTAACTCCCGAGTCTCAACGCTGCGATTGCCGCGGCTCACACGTGAGACAGGCGGCGCACTGCGACCGAAGTCCGATGGGAAATCCGGTGCTCGTCATCCGCCCATCGCATCGACGTGCCTGGCGTGGTACTTGCGACGTCTTTGCGCGTGGCATTTCCAATCAAATAGGCAACCGTATGAACGCTCCAGAAAAAATGTATCTGGCAAAACACGACGTGCAGGGGCAAGCAGACGAGCGTGGCCTGGCCATCAACCGCGTGGGTATTCGCGGCGTTCGTTATCCGTTAGTCGTAGAGAGCGAGGCGGGCAAAGAGGTCCGCACAACCGGTGAGTGGGCGATGGATGTGTATCTCGAGGCTGACAAGCGAGGCACGCACATGTCCAGATTCGTCGAGCTTATGGAGGGTCGGCAGGCCCCGCTCAGTTATGCAGCGATGCGTGAAATGCTGCATGCGACGCAGCAGCTGCTCGAGTCACATTCCGCACGTCTCGAAGTACGGTTCCCTTATTTCGTTCGCAAAGCTGCTCCAGTGTCTGGCGTCGAAAGCCTCATGGATTACGAGGTAGCGATGATAGGTGAGGTAACGGGGGATACCGCACGCGTGACGATGCGTATCCTGGTGCCGGTCACGAGCTTGTGTCCTTGCTCCAGAAAGATATCGAGGTACGGTGCCCACAACCAGCGCTCGCACGTCACGATTACCGCGGAAGTGAGCACACAGGTTTGGCCCGAAGACCTTATCGCGATTGCGGAAGAGGAGGCTTCGTGCGAGCTATGGTCGCTGCTCAAGCGCGCGGATGAGAAGTTCGTGACCGAGCACGCGTACGAAAACCCGAAGTTTGTTGAAGACCTGGTGCGTGATGTTGCGGGGCGACTCTACAAGGCCAGCGGTGTCCGCTCGTTCGTCGTGGAAGCCGAGAACTTCGAGTCCATCCACAACCATAGCGCTTACGCCATGGTTGCCTCCGAAAATAGCCCGGTGTTTTCTTGACGGTCTGCGGAGACTGCCGCCTCAGCGGAGCAGTCGCTCGGCTGAGACCGTGTCAGTCAGTTTGTCTCAGTCGTGAGACCGCGGGGAACTGCTGGGAACGCACCTGCGCAGAGGGCTCTAAGGATTCAACGTCCTAGTGCCGCTCGGATGTCTCACGAAAAAATTGGCACGGCCTTTGCGTTGACATACTCGAGACATAAGCAACATTAGATGGCCTCAACTTTGGCCGCCAATAAGCGAGCGTTGGGAGTTGGACATGTTTGAACGCACAACACTCTCCTCTCCGGAGGAAATCATTAGCGATGTGCGGGCTGGACGCATGGTCATCCTCGTTGACGACGAGGACCGTGAAAACGAGGGAGACCTCGTTGTTGCCGCCGAAGCCATCACACCACAGATGGTTAACTTCATGGCCCGTGAGGCATGTGGGCTTGTCTGCCTGACGCTCACACGCAAGCGCTGCGTGCAGCTCAACTTGCGTCCGATGGTGGAAGACAACCGGTCATCGCATACGACTGCGTTCACGGTGTCAATCGAGGCCGCGCAAGGAGTGACAACCGGAATCTCCGCGCACGACCGCGCGAAGACGGTTCAGTCCGCCGTTGCGGCGAATGCATCTGCGGCCGACATCGTGAGTCCCGGCCACGTATTTCCCCTCTGTGCGAAAGACGGCGGTGTGCTTGCACGTACTGGTCACACTGAAGCGGGGACCGACCTCGCGCGATTGGCGGGATTTGAACCGGCATCGGTCATCTGCGAAATCACGAATCCAGACGGCACCATGGCCCGGCTCCCACAGTTGCTTGAATTCGGCAAGAAGCATGGTATCCGCGTCGGCACGATTGAGAGTCTGGTTGCGTATCGGAAGGTGCATGACCGACAGGTATGGGAATGCGCCCGAAGCCTCGTCTTCAGCGACTTCGGCGTGTTTGAGAAAGTATCCTTCGTCGATGGCGTAACCATCGAACCTTATACCGCGCTTGTGCGAGGCTCCAAGCGCGAAGGTGATTCATTTCCAATCGGCGTCGTTCGGCTCCCAGCCGATAACTCCTCAGTCGAAGGCTTGCTGACCGACCCGCAGGGTGAACTCTCTGAGTTACTGCTGCGCATCAGTCTCGGCCAACGTGGCGCACTTATCGTGCTGCGGGAAGGACGCGAGAAGACTCAGTCGACAGAGCAAGCAAATCATTTCCTTTGTGATGCTGAAGTGGTCGAGAAGATTGCTGCAGAGCTTGATATCGACAGCTCTCTAATTGCCGACTACGGCGTACTGGGCGGCGTCTGTTTTGCCGAGGCGGCGTAAGCGAATCCACGTAGCTTTACTGTTTCAAACCGGTTTGGACGACGCCGCCGGATGGCGTCGCGGGCCATGTCAACCTAGAGGTTTTATGAAAATCAAGAGCGCGAATATCTACCTGATCAAGAGTGGATATGTGAACCCGATTATCGTCGAACTCGTTACCGATGACGGCACGACCGGCATTGGCGAAGCCGCAATCGCATACGGCCTCGGCAGCACGGCAGCCGCAGGCATGATCAAGGACATCACCGAGCGTCTGATTCTGGGCCGCGACCCGTTCCGAATCGAAGAGCTATGGTCGGAAATGTACGACATGTCGTTCTGGGCCAAGGGTGGCGGCGCAATCACCTTCGCCGGTATCAGCGCGATTGAGCAGGCTTTGTGGGATATAAAGGGCAAGGCGATCGGCATCCCTGTCTACGAATTCTTCGGTGGGAAAATTTTCGACAAGGTGCCGGTCTACGCAAACGGCTGGAACTACCATTGCTTGGGCGCATCTGAGTGGGCACAAGCTGCCGCACGACCGATTGAAGATGGCTACAAGGCGCTGAAGTGTTATCCGCTTGCGACGCAGGACTATCTCGGCCGCCTCAAGCACGTGACCCGTCGTGCTCACGACAAGGAGTTCACGGAACTCGCATATCAACGCGTGAAGAAGCTCGTCGAATTCGTTGGCTCGGATGTCGAGATTATGCTCGACCTGAGCGGCGGCCTCACGACCGACGAAACGATTCGTCTGTGCCAGCGCTATGAGGACCTGGGTATCACGTGGCTCGAAGAGCCGTGCGACGCGTTCGACGTCGGCGCGTTGAAGCGAATTGCCGACTCCACGAAGATGTCGATTGCGGCTGGCGAGCGGCTGTACACCCGATACGGCTTCCGCAAGGTGATGGAGCCCCAGACCGTGGACATCGTGCAGCCGGACATCGGTAATACGGGCGGCTTGATGGAAACCAAAAAGATTGCCGCGATGGCCGAGGCGTATAACCTGCGTGTAGCGCCGCATAACTGCGCGAGCACGTTATGTACCGCTGGCACTCTGCAGGTAAGCGTAACGCTAGCGAACTTCATGACGCTTGAAATCTATCCGTACTTCAGCGACGCGAAGAACTACGTCCAGGTTCTGGAGAATCCGCCCGAGGCTCGTATCAAGGGTGGTTGGCTGGAGGTGGAAGACAAGCCAGGTCTCGGCGTTACGCTCGCAAGCGAGAACGTGAAGCCGTTCCTGTGGGCGAAGTGCGAAGCCTAAAGTGAGGCGGTAGACAAAAGGGAGGCGGCGGTGCGCAGCAAACTTCGCGCAAGCCGCACCTGCGACGCAGTGGTGCTATGGCCTTTCGAATGTAGCGGCGGAGCGCGTACCGAAGTTGAGGCCGATTCGTGGCCTTACTGGCGCGCAATCAAAACGAGCATCATGTCGATCGCGGACGTGCGGCCGCAAAGGTAATCCGCTTGCCGTCAATGCAGTATAGTTCGCGGCGGACTGCGAACGGCGGCGTTCGCGAGCTCGCCGCTTGAGCCATTCAGCCCAAGCAAGAGTCAACGCGCGAAGACTGTCACCCCAATCGCCGTATCGGTGGCTCCATAGCGCCGCGGGAAATCGAATACCTGAGGGTGTCGGTAGTCGGCCACCGCGTCGATGCTTGCCACCACATCTTGGAAGAAACCGTTAAAAACCCTAAGACGGCTTCTGCGAGTCGCCGCCCTTGATTGTCCGCAGGTTTTCACGTAATCCCGGCTGCGACCGTCTTGAACATCGGCCTGGGGCTGGCCACCGGCGCGAACGACGGGTAGGGGAGCGCATTGCCACCGATGTACGCATATCGTCGCGCGCAGCCGCCGTCCGACAATTGCGGCCGCGGGCGCCGCGACGATCTGCAGGCGAGCGTTTTCGCAGCGGGCAACAAACTAACCATCGACGCTTTGGTATAGCCAGCAACAGGGTCGCCCACCGCTTAGGCGCCGGTGACACACATCCCCGACTCGCAGGGGTGAGCGCATCAACCGCGCGCCAGCCTTCCATCTCCGACCACGTGCGGCAGGCACCTCGCGCCGCATCCCACATTGAATCAAATCTTATCGCTGGTGTGTCAGGCATCTGGTCCGAAGACGCCAGCCAGTCCCGAGTCGCCTTTTTGACCTCTGCCGGGCTGCCTTTCTACATTGCCTGCGCCATGCGAGCACATCGCGCGATCGATCCCGTACGACTGGCGCGCGCCCGATGACTGCCGAGCAGACAAGAGCCCTCCGGGATCCTGCGGCGCTTGGTCAGTCGCGTCGGGAAGTGAGGTTGCGTTGCGGAAGAACAGCCGCGGTAGCGGAATAGATGGACAAGATTAGCGCGCAACGGACATCATTAGCGGAATTTGCGAACATCAACACAAGAATCCACGATCTGTGGCGAACAACTGAAGGAATTGAATGTATCGTCTGGGTACCAATCTTCTGCTTGTTATCCTCTGGTGCGCTGGAGCGACAGCTGTCGTTCAGGCCGATGACTCCGAAGTCGTCAAGATTGGCGTCCCCGCACCGTTGACTGGTTTTTCGGCATCATACGGCAAGGATGAAGAGAACGGTGCAAAGTTGGCCTTTCAGGAAGCCAACGAGGCCGGCTTGATTATTGGCGGACGGAAGATTCGCTTTGAGGTGGACGCTCAGGATGACGCGGGAGACCCCAAAACGGCGGTGCTGGTTGCGCAGCGCTTTGTGGATGAGCGCGTGAGTGGCGTGATAGGACACCATAATTCGGGATGCTCAGTCGCTGCATCGGCGTTGTATGAGCGTGCCGGTATTCCCGAGATTTCCCCTGCTTCAAGTTCACCAACTTTCACTGCCCGCGGGTTTGCGACGACGTTTCGCACTATCAGTAACGATGAGCAGATGGCCGTTTTGGCAGCGAACTATTCTGTAAGACAGTTGGGCGCTAAACGCATTGCGGTCATCGATGACAGTACCGACTACGGGACAAACCTTGTCACAGAATATGTAAAGGCGGTGAAAAACGCGGGCGGCAAAATTGTCACGTGGCAATATACGACGACGAAATCGATCGACTTCCGGGCCATCCTAACGACGATTAAAGGATTAACTCCCGATCTGATTTTTTATGTCGGCCAGGACCTTCAGGCAGCCGGGGTGGCGAGGCAGATACACCAGCTCGGCATCAGATCGAAGTTCATGGGCGAAGGCGGATTTACCAACGATAATTTCTTGCGTTTGGCCGGGCCCAGCGCGGAGGGCATGTACAGTTGGGAGTATGGAATGCCGTTGGAAAGGATGCCGCGTGCAGCTGAGCTGAATAAGGAACGGGTGAGAAATAACTTCTCGAAGTGACCCTGGCCGGTGCAAAGCGACGCTGGTAAGATGCGGTCATTCTGGAGGACAGACGATGCAGGCTGGTTACCGGGCTGAGATTGAAACGCGGAT
>NZ_JBFPKN010000076.1:0-5646 GCF_040948805.1 Paraburkholderia sp. BR13439
GCTCTGAATGGTCAGGACAGCAAACTGCACTGCCATCGTCCCACTCGAACGGATGTGCCCTGCGGATGATCCCGGAGTCGAAGTCGCCAGCCAACCGCCTCCTCCCGCGTCAGCGGGTTAGTTCAATATCAATTATTGGTCTGTCACGCTTTAAACTGGCGCCCTTTCAGTTTCTTCCGCCTCTGGATGCGCGCCCACAACGACCATCTCGCCCTGCTGCCCGAAGCAGAACGGCAAGCGCTCTATGACCGCCCCGAATTCGATGATTTCCAGCGCGCGGGGTACTTTGCCTTGACCGCCGACGAACTGGCGCTAGCGGAACGGCGCCGCGGCCTGAACGAACAAATACTCTGTCTGCTGCAAACCGGCTATTTCAAGGCCACGCGGGCGTTTTTTACGTTTACGGAACTTCCGCTGGAGGATGCGGGATACCTGCGCGAACGCTATTTCCCTCAACAGGCGCTTTCGCCAAGACTCATCCGGTCTGCGGAAATCTACGCGCAGCGACGCGAAATCCTTTCACTGTTCCGCTTTCGCCTCTGGTCGAAGCACGACAGCCCGTCACTCACGCAACGCACCGCACAACTGGTACGGCGCGATGTGACACCCGCATACGTGGTCACCGAACTCATCATCTGGCTGAACCAGCAACATATCGTACGGCCGGGTCATACCACCTTCCAGACGATCATCAGTACCGCGCAGCGTGAAGAACGGCAACGACTGGCCGCGCTGATCGAGGCGCAAATCACCGATGACGTCAAGGCCTCGCTACAAGGCCTGCTCGTACGCGACGAGTCGCTGTCCGAACTCGCTGCTATCAAGCAGGATGCGAAATATTTCGGACCTCACATGATGGGACGCGAGCGCCGCAAGCGCGCCACGCTCGAACCCGTCTACAACGCCGCCCGACC
Source organism: Paraburkholderia sp. BR13439 (assembly GCF_040948805.1). Taxonomy (NCBI): domain Bacteria; kingdom Pseudomonadati; phylum Pseudomonadota; class Betaproteobacteria; order Burkholderiales; family Burkholderiaceae; genus Paraburkholderia; species Paraburkholderia sp. BR13439. The sequence goes on from NZ_JBFPKN010000076.1 coordinate 915, forward strand.
CATCCTGCCCCAACTCGGTATCTCACAGCAGAATATCGCGTATTACGCGAGCTTGGCACATTTCTATACCATCTATGACCTACGTCAGCCGCAACCCGGGCAGTCATTCCTGTACCTGCTGTGCTACGCCTGGCAGCGCTACCGGCAGCTGAACGACAATCTCGTCGATGCCCTGCGCCATCACACGAAGAAGTTCGAAGACGACAGCAAGGCCAGTGCCGATCACGCTTTCATTCACGCCAAGCTTCAGCGGCAGAAAGATACACCTCAGGTCGGCAGGCTCCTGCAGCTCTACGTCGATGACTCGCTCGACAATGTCACGCCGTTCGGAATCGTGCGGCACCAGGCATTCAGCATCCTGCCCAAGGCTGACCTGCAGCAGGTCGCCAGCCTGTTGAGCACTAAGCCCCTCAGCCAGATGGAGCTGCGCTGGCAGGCCGTCGACGAGGTCGCCGGGCAGATTCGCACGCGGCTCCGGCCGCAGGCGACGACACTCCAGTTTTCGAGCGCACGCAACGACGATCCATGGCTTGCGGCCCTGCACTGGATGCGAGGGGTGTTCGCTCGCCGGCAGCGCCTTGACCGACAACCGATCGACGACATTCCTCCCAATACAATCCCGGAGCGACTGCGCCCGTATCTGCTCACCTTTGACGACCGGGGCCAGCCCACAGCCCTTCGCGGCGATCGCTATGAATTCTGGGTCTACCGGCAACTGCGCAAACGCATCGATAGCGGCGATCTGCCTCTGAATGACAGTACCCAGCATCGACAGTTCAGCGACCATCTTGTTCCTGCCGATCGTACGGCAGCCGTGCTCGACAAACTGGATCTCGCCTAGTTGCACCAACCGGTACAAGTCACCGTTGCCGCCTTGTGCGACGAGCTTCGCAAACTCTGGCAGCGCTTTGACCATGAACTGCGACAGGGCAAGCTCAAACACCTTGACTACGACGCGCAACACAGCACCCTGACGTGGCGCAAACCCAAGGCCGACAAAAACGCCACACAGCAGGAAAGCTTCTACGCGAAGCTGCGCGCGCTACGCGACATTGCCGACATCATCCGGTTTGTGAATGAGCGTTGCGGCTTCCTGTTGACGATGACGCCCCTGCAACCCCGTTACGCGAAGAAGATCGCCGACGCGGACAGCTTGATGGCGGTGATTATTGCGCAGGCCACCAATCTCGGCAATCTCGCCATGTCCAGACCTGCGATATCCCGTATCACACACTCGACGAAACATATCGCCAGTACTGCCGTCTGGCCACACTGCGGGCTGCCAACGACCGGGTTGCCAACTTCATCGCACAATTACCGATCTTCGAGTACTACTCGTCCGATCTTGGCGCACTTTTCGGTGCCATCGACGGACAGAAGTTCGCTGCCGCCACTCCGACCGCAAAGGCGAGGCACTCGCGCAAATATTTCGGTCGCGAACGGGGAGTCGTCGCCTTTACCTCCCTCACCAATCAGTTACCACAACACGACCGATATCGCGCCGACGATTATCACCGGAGACATGCACAGCATCAACAAGATGAATTTCGCGGCCATGTACTGGTTCGAGATGGACTTTGCGCCGCGCTTCACCAACCTGCAAGCACAGCTAAAACATCTGTTTTGCGGCGACGACATTGAGCAGGACGACAATTTCCTGATCAAACCCGCTGGATAGATCGACTTGCCCGCCATCTGCGACGATCCGTGTGTCTTCGAACAGATCATCGCGTCACTCAGCATGAAGGAAATGAGCCAGCAGGCACTGGTTCGCAAGCTTTGCGCATTGTCTCCACATCACCGCACGCGCCGTGCCGTCTTCGAGTTCGGTAAACTCGTGCGCAGCATCTACACGCTGCGCTACATGCGCGACCCGCAACTGCAGCGCAACGTCCATCGTCCGCAGAACCGGATCGAAGCGTATCACGCGCTGCGCGGCTTCATCGCCGAGGTCAGTGGCAGAAAGCACCTGATCGGCAAGACCGATCACGACATTGCGATCAATAACGAGTGCGGCCGGCTGCTGGCCAATGTCGTGACCGCCTTCAACTCGGTACTGCTCTCACAACTGAACGCTACCAACGGGAGGGAAATGAGAAGGCGCTCGCGATGCTGAAGAAGATTTCTCCGGTGGCGTGGCGGCACATCCACTTCCTCGGGCATTACACGTTTCGCAACGAGAACCCGATCGACATCGCGGCCATGCTTGCGGGTCTCGACCTTCTCTAACCACCTGAAATCAAGGGACCTCCATTCCAAAATTTCTGCGGTTCCGGCTTACAACCCCATGTACGGCCAGGTCTCAGGGCAGATGTCAGGTGTAACCTGGGTTTTTCTCAACGAGGTAGTTGCCAAGCACGAGGTAGTCGATGTCAGTCTTCAAGAATGTATTAATGGCGTCCTGAGGGCTGCACACAATCGGCTCGGAGTCGTTGAAGGAAGTGTTTAGCAGCAGCGGAACGCCTGTGAGTGCCTCGAACTCAGAAATCAAGCGGTAGTACTCAGGGTTATCCTCCCGATAAACCGTCTGCGCACGTACAGTTTGGTCAAAATGAACGACTGCCGGGATCGCACCCGCCTTTTCGGGGTGGACCACTGACGTCGTAAGCATGTACTTTCCTGCATTCACGTCGGTACTTCCGATGAACCATTCCTCTGCACGTTCTCCGAGAATGCTTGGACAGAACGGACGGTAAAGTTCGCGATGCTTCACCTTGACGTTCATCAATTCGCGGATGTCTTTGTTGCGTGGATCTGCTAGCAAGCTACGCGCACCAAGCGCACGCGGCCCCCACTCCATCCCACCACTGAACCAACCGACAATGTTGCCATCAGCGATAAGCTGCGCGGCTTTCCCCGCAACTTCCACCTTGTTGTAGTTCAGGATCGTGCGAGAAAGCACCGCCTCGATTTCATCGTCAGTGTAGCTCGGGCCGAGGTAGGCGTTCGTAAACACATAGTCCCGCGGCCGACCAAGCATTTGATTCCAAATCAGGAATGCAGCCCCCATCGCGGTGCCAGCATCGTTGGAGGCCGGCTGAATAAAGATATTGTCGAACAGCTTCTCACGCACAATCGCGCCATTAGCTGCACAATTTAGCGCGACGCCCCCGGCCATGCACAAGTTGCGATGGGTTTGATAATCGAAACGACGCAGGATTTCTAGGAGCACCTGTTCGGTCAGCAACTGCAGGCCAGCTGCGACATTCACGTAGGCCTGCCAGTTCTCGACGTTGAAGTCCACAGGCTCATAGCGCCTTGGCAGGCCGAAAAGCGTCTCCAACGGAGAGAAGTCTGGCGATTCATGACGCAGCACGGCCAGATCGACGCTCATGTTTTGCTTGCTAGTCACAATCTTCGCAAATAGGTCAATGGTTTTGGTAGCGTCGCCATAGGCGGCGAGACCCATGACCTTGGACGCATCGTACTGGCTAAAGCCAAGATATTTGGACAGCTTCTCCCACACAAACCCGAGTGAATTCGGAAAAATAAAATCGTGCACTTTGCGCAGTTGCGTGCCCTCTCCGTAGTACAGCGAAGTACTCGCCCATTCCCCGATTCCGTCAATCACGAGCACCGCGGCCTTATCGAACTGCGACACGTGGAAGGCGCTTGCGGCGTGGCAATCGTGGTGCGGCAGAAAGTGGAAGGTCCCCCTGAATCCGGCGTTCTCAATCAGTTGCCTGCGCGCGGACAGCACCCCATCAATGAAGTCCAGCCCCCCTTCGATTGTCTGGTAGCTATCCTTCTCCAGCGGCCACACGTGAGGCGTGTCGTTCGTATCTCGCCATTGTGCCACGCCCTCTTGAAGAATTTCAGGGCTGAAGGAGTAACCGAGGTGATCACAGTCGGCAAGCGTGATGCCCGCAGCCTCGAGACACTTATTGATCGCGAGCCATGGCAACTCGCCCGTCGTCTCGGGACTGGCGAGTTTCCCATGCTTGATGCGATTTAGACGCTCCTCTTCGATCGCCATTACGACTTGCCCATCCTTGATAAGACAAGCGGCAGATTCGTGGTAAGCGGCGTTAATACCAAGTACATACATCTTGGAGTCCTTTAAGGTTGAGGCTACTTCAATACTTCACTGACCAGTATCTCGACGATGCATTGATTACCGGAACAATGCCTAGCAACACATCCAGCGTTCGTTTAGAGGAAATCGCTCGTCAAAATCTCTACTTTCCACCAGGAAATCTATGAAATCCGAGGCTGTTGCTTCCTCGCTGGTGCCAGAGAAAAATTCCCTGGTCATGGATGACGAGTGGTCAACTGAAATTTTCTTGTAAAAATGCAATTTCGAAAAAACTGGAAAAAATCCAGTGCATTTTGCCGGCTGACCAGTTTTTTCATCGATTTCCTCATAAGTAAGCTCGCTGCGGCTTATCATTGTCGGCGTGGATTTGACGTATCCCATAGCCGAGGGAATTCAGGCGGCTCGGTGGGCAGCGAGCCAGTTCTTCTCGAACGTCATAGGGCTGACGTAGTCGAGCGTCGAGTGTAGCCGATGGGCATTGTAGAAACCCAGCCAATCAACGATTTCGTCCATCACCGCGCGCCGTGTGGCGAAGTGCCGACCATGCAGGCGACCGACTTTCAGCGAACCCCACAAGCTTTCGGTCGGCGCGTTGTCCCAGCAATCGCCACGGCGGCTCATCGACGAACGCATGCCATATGCTTTCAGCGTGTCCTGAAACAGCCCGCTGCAATACTGGCTGCCCCGGTCGCTGTG
>NZ_JBFPKN010000077.1:0-5579 GCF_040948805.1 Paraburkholderia sp. BR13439
CGGTTTCTTTAGCAGCGTGCGCGTCTAACGCGGGCATCACCCATTCGCGTACCCGCTGCAGGACCGCCCGGTCAGACCATTCTGCCTTGGCCACAAAATGGTGGAGTGACTGGTGCTTCGCACTCGCGTGAAGTGGGTCAATATGCGCGGCCATCGGCTCGACGCTCTTGCGTGACAACGGCAATACCAGGCCCGAACAGTAACCCTTGAGGCCGGCATGGCGATCGGCGTGCCCTAACGCCTGCGCCAGATGGTTCAGATACGCGTCAAATTCGTCGATATCTTCTCTCATCGCGATCGCCCCCTGCTATGGCCACATTATCCCGGTTCACTTCGGGCACACTTGCACTCATGCGACGCCTCTTTCGTCAGCGTTCGCGATCGAATCGACCGGCGGCAACGCGTCCTCGAGGTCTAACGGAAGTCTCCGTTCGCAACTGGGCCGTCCTTGGCATCTGGCATCGGCATGTCGGGCGCCACGCCAAGTTCATGCATCGCTGCATACGCGATCCGGGCGAACACCGGCCCGGACACGTCACCGCCGAAATGTTTGGCTCCTTGGGGCTTGTCTACAGATACAGCTATCACGAGCCTTGGACTCCGGATCGGAATGATCCCCACGAACGATGCACGGTAGGCGTTGCGCTCATAGCCGTGCCGCGTCGCAGTGTAGGCCGTGCCCGTTTTACCGCCGACGCTATAGCCAGGCACCTGCGCGTCCGGCGCAGTACCGTCCTTGGAAACGACACTCTCCAGCATCGCCCGCATTTGGTCGGTAGTCCGTTGCGTGAATACCTGTGTGTCCGCCACAGTCGAGCCATCTCGTTTGTATAGCGTAAGCGGAACGAGCCGACCATTGTTGGCGAACACCGTGTATGCCTCCGCAAGCTGGACGAGTGACATCGAGACGCCGTAGCCGTAAGACATCGTCGCCTGTTCGATTCGCCGCCATTTACTCCATGGTTTCACGATGCCGGCAGCCGCGCCTGGAAAGCCAAGCTTGGGCTGCCGGCCAAAACCCAATGCCGAGTAAAGCCCCCACATTTCCTCGGGCTTCATCGTCAGGGCAATCTTCGATGCGCCAATGTTGCTGGACTTCTGGATGACCTGGGCGACAGTCAGCGTACCGAAGTTCGCATCGTCAGTGATAACCGCGCCGTCAAGCGAAAATCGCCCGTCGGTTTCCACAATCGAACTGGGCGTAAGCCGACCCAGGTCGAGCGCGAGCGATACGGTTAGAGGCTTCATGATTGAGCCCGGTTCGAACACGTCGGTCACGGCGCGGTTGCGCAACGCGGGGCCGCGCAGGGCCGACCTGTCGTTGGGATCGTAGCTCGGGTAATTTGCAAGCGCGAGAATTTCTCCGGTGTGTCCGTCAACCACGATCGCGGATCCGCTTTCTGCATGGCTCGAAGTGACTGCGTCCCGAAGGGCCTCGTAAGCGATGTACTGGATGCTGCGGTCGAGCGCGAGCTCGATATCCGCCCCATGTTTAGGACTCTTTACGCTCCCGAGGTCACTCACGATATGGCCGACCCGATCGCGCACGACGAGTTCTCTCCCGTCCACCGAGTTGAGCTCACTTTGTGCTCCGAGTTCAACACCCTCCTCGCCCCGGCCCTCCGTATCCGTGAAACCGACCACCTGAGCGGTAACTGCACCTTCCGGGTACACGCGCTTATATTCGGGCAGCTCATAAATACCTGGGATGGCGAGTGCTTCGACCTGACGGGCGACGTCTCGCGAGATCTGATGCTTCAGATAGACGAACGTCTTGTCGCTTTCAATTTGAGTGTTCAGTTGCTGATCTGACATTCCTAGCAATTGCGCGAGCATGGCGAGTTTGCCTGGCTGCACATTGTCCGGAATCCCGCTTGCGTCCGCCCACACTGCCATCGTTGGGACACTCGTAGCCAGCACGCGACCGTTGCGGTCGACGATTCGGCCTCGATCGGTTTGCAGGTCGATGACATGGTCGACACGCTCGTCTCCTTTCGATTGGTAGAAGCGACTATCGAGCACCTGAATCCAAAGGGCACGTGCGATGCACGCAGCGAAACCGATCGTTATCAAGGCCATTACGACCGTGGATCTGCCTCGGTGGCTGGAGGTCTTCAGGACCGGGCTTTCATTGAAAGTTACGCGACGGGTCATTTACGAAGCACACAGGGACTCTCACTTACGGCAGGAGCTGCCAACACCAGTGACATGTTCTGCTGGCAAGAAAGCAGTGAGAGTTTTCGTTGTAAGCGCACATGGAGCGACCCCGGCTCCCCGGAACAGAAACATTTGATAACCGCCTCTTCACGCAATTTTGTCGCGTCATGCGAAAGATGACGACGCGCGCCTTGGGGCTGCTTTGCGACAAACAAGCGCGAATCCGCCGCGTCGGCACGCTGCGGATTAAATGCACCGCGCTCTCGCATGGACGAAGGCTGAGCGCGGCGTCGCTACCGTAGAATATCTCTGTTCTGTCGGTCCGTCGAGCACTGCGACGTTCTGCCGCCACCGGCGGACCGTCCGCCTCGCGTTTATCGCGCGAACGGGATGTCGAGAGACCGCAGATAAGTCTGCAGGCCAGCATCTTGCAGCGGGATAACGTGCGCGGCTTCGTCGGACTCATTGAAGTGGGCGTGCCAGTAGCCAGGGGCGTGACGAAGGCCATGCCCGGCGTCCAATCCACGCGCACTGGGTGCGACGATGTCGCCATTGGCATCCAGTTCCGTGCCGACGAGCGTATAGACACCCGGCTTGCAGTTGGGGATGAAGTCGAGCGCGATCGACTGATGGCGATGCGGCTTTTGCATCGTCTTCGGTGCAACGACACCGAACATGGCCCACATCGAATGCGTCACCGTGCGAGTCTGCGGAAAGTGCGCGTTACCGAGAAGGATGCTTACGCGGTTGCGTTGAGCTGCACCCGGAGCATTCGAAACCTTTTCGAGCTCTTCCTTCGCACGCGCCACCGGATACAGCGTCGGGGTGAAACGCGCACGCGAGAAGTCGGCGCCCAGATACGAAAGCAGAGGGCCGTCGTTGACGTAATAGAGACGAGCGGTGCCCTCGGCCGAAATCACAACCTCGCCGCCACCCGGAGGCGAAAAGAAATCGCCGGCGCCGAAGCTGAACGCCGTGCCGTTCTGTGCGACCGTGCCGTGTCCTTCCAGCACGTAAAACACCTGGGAGGTCGCGTTTGGGTTCACGGACACCTTTTCGCCTGCAACAATGCGCACGAAGCTGGCCATCAAGCCCGGACCCGTAGCCGGATAATCGACGCCGAGTTCGGACGAAAGGTCCAGCGGCACGATACGGGTAGGGCCGTTATCGTAGAGCGAGTTCAGGAACGTGCGATACGGCACGCGCGAAATCAGCTTCGCTCCGATCGGATTCGCCGAGGACGTGTATTCGAAATACTCCGCGTCGCGCGTGACTTCGTCGTCCTGGAGACTGAGCGTCGCAATAGAGGTCTTGTCAAGCATAGGATTCTCCAAAAAATTAGGTGCGTTGCTTGAAGGGCGCTACCGCTGACGTCGGCCGCAACCAACCTTTGCCGGCAGCGTTGACGCAAACTATAGGCATTGCACCTTGCTATGCGGAACTACGCTCGCTCGAAATCACCTTTGCGTAAAGGGCATAACCGTCCTCCCTGCCGACGCTCGCATTCGACCTGCGCAGTGCCAACGCTGGATTGAAAATGTAGAGTCGAATGCGCGCAGGACAGGCGTCTCGCGCATCGCGCGGAAGTACCGAACCTGCAACTCTCTATTGCCGCGATGGGCATGCTGCGGCCGGCGGGTTGATAGCCCGCGGCTCCGCTTTGGCGCGTCGCGCATATGTATGAAGCGGACGGCAATACTCCGGCCGTTGCAGTGCAATGCTCGTCAATCGCTGTACCGCTCTGTGTATCGCTAGTCTGTACGCCCGAACGCGCACGTCGGTGGATAGAATTGCTTCGGATTGACTCTCCGAGCAGGTGGAACGACGAACTGTTCTAGGCAGTATGACTCCCGCGAGGTAAAGGCTGGCCTGCCGTGAGAAATCAAACGCGGGATAGCATGACTGCCAGAGCCGCACGGTGTGGACAGGACCGCACCCGGCGATTTCCAGCGCGGAGGCCGGCGGGTAGCAGCAGCGTATTACTACGCCGCCGCCCCCTAAGAACGCAGCGTGCGACTTTCACCGCACTGCGCTCAAGCACAGCTAAAGTGTCGTCTCGACACCGGTCGTGTCCGAGTGCACACGACCTTCGCGCGCATCACATCGTTGATTCGCCCCATTGCTGGGGCGAGAGGTGCTGAACCGTAGCGCTACCGGTCTCTTCCAAGCTTCCTCTCGTCGAATCTGAGACGTTGGCCCGCGACAGCCGCACCATGCGGAAGTCTGCGCCCTTTCAGGCTGGGGCAAATCTTGAACCCCTATGCTGCCCATTACAGGCGGCCGTTCGCTTTTTCCGCACTCCTATACCCGCTCCCCCAACAGCTCGCCTTACGGCTTGCCTGCCTTCGATTCGATACACCGAGACGAAGGCGAGAAATCGGGCTTACCACGTTCCCTTCCATGCCGACCCGCATCCTCGCGTGGGTCTATCCGGTTAGCACCTGCCTGTTTTCCGATGGCGCCTCGACGACGTGCCCCCACATGCCAAGAGAGCAACCTGCCATTTACCTTTTGGTTCAAGCCTGACAGCAGCTTTGGCTTGTTCGTTTTTACGGAAATTCACACGGCAATTCACTTATGTTGCGCATACGGAACTTGCCTGGCCTTCACACCGCACCGCTGCTTGCAGTGTCGATCCCCTCGTCGCCGAGTGAACCGTCTTTCGAGAAGTACGTTGTCTCCGGAGCTTCATACCCGACCGTTTCCAGTCACGCATGTCCAGGTAGGCAACTGCTGGTCGTACAGCAGGTCACGGAACTTGAGTCCCGGAAGTGGGGGACTCAGGGTGTGACAAGACAAGGAAGAGCTTTGCCATCCAATACTTCAACCGGTTTACGTCCGGCAGACGGCGACACGTGTCGCAAAGCATGGAAAACGATAGCACGTTGTACGTCGGATTAGATGTTCACAAGGAGTCGATCACGGCTGCCTATGCGCTCGGCACTGGCGAGGTCGAATTGCTCGGAAAGATCGGGACGACGAAGGCCGATATCGATCGGCTATGCAAGCCCCTGCAGTCTAAAGCGCGGCACATTCACCTTGTCTACGAGGCCGGTCCGTGCGGCTACGGGCTTTACCGTCAGCTCGTGCAGAAGGAATTAGAGTGCATGGTGTGCGCGCCATCGTTGATTCCCAGGAAGCCCGGCGAACGCGTCAAGACAGATCGACGCGATGCAATCAAGCTCGTGCGATCTCTGCGCGCTGGCGACCTGTCAGCGGTGTATGTGCCCAGCGTGGAAGACGAAGCATTCCGCGATCTGGCTCGCGCATGGGTGAGCGCGAAGGATGATCTAAAGGTAAGCACCCGGCGAAGTCATCTTGATCGGCAAGTCGTGCCGCCCGACGATCATGTCCATTCAAATTTTAAATGGACAGGTGTACATGACGGACGAAGTCGAGGTTGTCCAGGATGTGGTGCAGCC
>NZ_JBFPKN010000078.1:0-5426 GCF_040948805.1 Paraburkholderia sp. BR13439
CGTCCAGCTTGCGTACGGAAAACAAACTCTCGGTGAACGTGTCGGCGCCGCCCATGATCTCCAGTGGGCAAGTGGTGGTTCATCTATCAACGCTTCACGAACTCTGCGCGATGACGTGTTTCAGCGGGACTTCAGCAACCTGTTAGGTCGTTATAAGCCAACATTATGCTCGCGTGCCGCCTCTTGCTATTGACAACTCGTGGGACGGCTGAGGTCGATATGCCGGTGGTTCTGTGCCAGACAGCGCGTATTTGTGTCTGCCGAAAGCATCGAGCGTGGCCGTTGGCGCGAGCGCTGAGTCTAACCATGGATTTCTCCTCTTGTTTGCGTGGCGTGAGACGCGCAAGTGTCGTACCAATCCAAAAATGCTTGCCCAACAACGAGATCACTCTTCAACGCGTTGTTTCATTCCTGACATTGTCGAAAATCTGACAAGGTCCCACACGCGCGTGGTTGTTACCATATAACGGCCTTCCAATCCGCTGACGTGAGATAGGACCAACGCGAACAACTTTGATGTCCATGTCGCGGTCCATAGTGGAGACGAGGCCCGCGCCCTTTGCGGTGTCGAGGGTCGTCGCTGTCGAATTGAATGTAGTTGGTGACGTTCATGCTTTTCACTCTTATTTAGTGGTAGCCATGTTCGTCCCAAAGGCACGGCGGAAAGCGGCGCGTACCGCAGGCTGGAGCGTGAGCGGCAAAGGCGACGACGAATTCCGACGTGAAGGCGAGCGCCATCCCCATCAAACGCCGGACAGCCCGACAACGAAAAGGCTCACCGCGTCGGCGCCAAGTCGTCCCGTGAGGATAACGTCGAGGTCGGCATCTGAAGGAAAGAGAACCAAGGCGGCGATCGCGACTACACCCTCTCGATCAGTAAGCTTGCCACTGTCACGTTGCTGAATTGGTCGAGTAAGATCGCGTGATGAAGGATGGAAAATCGCTTTATCACGGTTATCGTCTTCCACTGCGGTCATCAGCTGCGCGGTGTGGCGGTACTACCTGTTTCAGTTGAGGCTGCACGACATCGAGGAACTGCTGTTCGAAGCCGAGGTTATCGTCAGCCACGAAACGGTCTGCACGCCGGTGCGATAAATTCGGTGCGTGTTTCGTGCACCGTGTAAGCGGCGCGTCGTGAGCCTTGGCCTCTCGAACTCGCGTGCCCAGTGATGCGCGCCGGGTCAGCTGTCCATCCCGATAAGACAAGGAGGTAAAGATGCGACACCTTCAAGCAACCGAGTGCGGCGAATTTCCGGGCCTACCAATTCGGGCTTGCCGGTCGCCGGCAGCGCACAGACATTCGTGGCCAGATCAAAACCCTAGCTTTACGATTGCCGTGGACTGCCCCTTCGAGGGAGTTAATAGAGTGCGAGAACCACATCGTGGCGCCTTGATGCCATCGCCCGCAACAGGCACCTGATTGCGGACGAAGCCTCTTTCATTCGGACTTGGCCTCTGTGGGCATGCCGCGAAATGCCTTGAGTGCCCGCACGTGAGAAGCCAGCAGCGTTTCGATACGCAATGTCGACGACGACTCCGCGCAGCTGACGCGGCTTTAACTCGACGTCGCAATGAACGCGGCAAGCATATCTGATGAAGTCGGGCCTGAACCCCGGACCGGCGACGCCCGTCGCCTAAGGCCCTTAAACCCGTCAACCGTCGCGGAAGATGAAGCTGTACGCGCTCAACGCCGGCACGCCGCCCAGGTGCGCATACAGCACGCGCGAGCCGGCCGGAAATTCGCCGTTACACACCTTGTCGATCATGCCGTGCATCGATTTTCCCTCGTACACCGGATCGGTCAGCATGCCTTCGAGCCGCGCGCACAAACGGATCGCCTCGAGCGTGCCGTCGTTGGGCAGACCGTATTCCGGACCGCCGTAGCGCTCGTCGAGCACGATGTCCTTCGCGGTGATGTCGCGGCCCAGCTCGACGCTCTCGGCGGTCCGCTTCGCGATGCGCGTGATCTGCTCGCGCGTCTGCGCCGGTTTCGCCGAGGCGTCGATGCCGATCACCCGATCGGCGCGGCCGTCGGCGGCGAAACCGACGACCATGCCCGCTTGGGTGCTGCCCGTCACCGAGCACACGACGATGTAGTCGAATTTGAAGCCCAGTTCGGCTTCCTGCTGGCGCACCTCTTCGGCGAAGCCGACGAAGCCGAGCCCGCCCAGCGGATGATCTGAGCAGCCGGCCGGAATCGCGTACGGCTTGCCGCCGGCAGCGCGCACGCTGTCGAGCGCGTCTTCCCAGCTCTTGCGAAAGCCGATGTCGAAGCCGTCCGGCACGAGCCGCACGTCGGCGCCCATCATGCGCGACATCAGGATGTTGCCGACACGGTCGTACACCGCATCTGGGTAGTTGACCCAGCTCTCCTGCACGAGCACGCACTTCAGGCCCAGATGCGCGGCAACCGCCGCGACCTGGCGCGTCTGGTTCGACTGGATTCCGCCGATCGACACGAGCGTGTCGCAGCCCTGCGCAAGCGCGTCGGGGATCAGATATTCGAGCTTGCGGGTCTTGTTGCCGCCGAACGCGAGGCCGCTGTTGCAGTCCTCGCGCTTGGCATAAAGCTTGACCTTGCCGCCGAGATGCTCGCTCAGACGGTTGAGCGGCTGGATCGGCGTCGGCCCGAAGGTGAGCGAGTAGCGGGGGAAACGTTGCAGGTTCATCGGGGCTCCGTGGCGAGTGATTTCCGTGAGTTCATGGTAAGAGGCCAGTTCAAAGATGTGACTCCTCTCCTTTGAAAATGTTCCAGCAGATGAGCGAGCAAGCAAAAACTGACGAATGCTTGCTTGATAATATGGCCGCGACGGTCGATGTCGATACGACGACGTCGGACGTTGCAGAGCCACGCGTGAGTCCGTGCTGCCAACCAGCGGAATTTGCTGAGACCGCTACCATCTTCGGTTCTTCGTTGTCCAATCACTGGCTTTATGCCGCGATCATGCAAGTGTTGGCGATTTGTCGGTGTGGTAGTCGCGATCGCCGCAAATGACCGCGGGCCTACGAAATGTTCTGCCGCACGCGATGCGTCGGTTTTGGCCCGGATTTTCGCTGCCTTCGTCCGCAGTCCCTGCATTTTCGTCGTCATGTGTTCTGTACGTTTCGAATCCAGCGAGGCGGGCACCAGAAATAGTGCTACAGCCTTTTGACAGGTTTTTCTTGCTATCGCTCTCGGCGTCGACGGGCATCTTACGTGTTAAGGCGACGATGGGGCGCGGATGACATGCGCATCGGGAGTTACACTGTTTCCCATTTCGAACGATTGATCGTTTCGCTATGTGCGAATTGTCGCCTTATCCACGGGCGCGGACCGAGAAGTCCGTGTTTTTGAATAGCCAGGGTATTCGTTTCAAGGTGTATTAACTCGGCAAGCCGTGCAATGCTGTTTGTGTTCGCTGGGCGATATGGCATAGTGCGGCTTACTCATCCTATCCAAAGGAAAACAAGCATGGCTACGCTGGAAGCCGTCCAGGCAAAAATCGCAAAGCTCCAAGCACGGGTGGCAGTGTTAGAGAAGAGATATTCGGCAACAGCGATCGGGAAAATCCTCCGTATGCTGGAACAGCACTCTCTATCTATTGCTGATATTGAGGCGTCTTTGGGCAGGCGACCCGGCCGCGGACCCGGCGCGACTGCACCGGCCAAGCGGGAGGCATCGGCAACGAAGTACGCCGACCCAAAGACGGGGGCGAACTGGTCCGGTCGTGGCCGGGCACCGGCTTGGATCGCTAAGATAAAAGACCGCACCAAGTTCCTGGTGACGAACACTACGACGAACTCAACAGCGACTGCTCAGAAAACGCTTAAGTCTGAGAAGAAAGTAAAGGAGCCGCAGCCTCACATCTATCAGAACCCTAGGACAGGAGCGACTTGGAGCGGGCGTGGTCGTACGCCGTCGTGGATCGCAGGTGCCAGAGACCGCACGAAGTTCCTGATCTCCGCGGCCGAGACACCCGAAAATTCTCGAAAGGTGGCAAAAGCAGTCCATTCCAGCAAGACAGCTGCTCCGAAGAAAGCCGCAGGCAGGAAGGCAGCAACAAAAAAAACGGCGGAGCAATAAGGCGTCGGAATACCTCAGCACCGGTGCGGGAAGAGCACCTCGGAGACTGGTAGTGGCGCTTTGTCGGCTATCCTCTGGCGGAGGCGTGCATCGAATGGCTCGGCGAAGTCGACAGCTGCTGATGCAAACGTTGCGCCGCAAACGGCAGCAATCGTGAGTGCGCCTCTCAGATATATGTAGGAGACCCACGGGGCTGCGCGATATACCTCCGCAGCCCAGCGTTGTTCTTGCACTCGGCCGCAGTCCCTCCAATCGGGCGTCGTGCCAGTCTCCGACCCTATCCTTTGCAATTGCTCCGCGATGAGCGATTTGGCACATTCGCAATGGCGAATGCTGTCGTAGAACTGACCACCCGGTGGGTAGGGGTGGAAATGTGCTGGCGAGGCCGGGCGCGGAAAGCGGCTCTTTCACGATTTCCGATTATCGTCGGATCACACGATAGCCTGTGCCAGGTGCCACACGCTGCCAACCGGTGGAGTAGATGGAAAAAGGGCTTAGTCGGGCGTCGGCGCTCAGCGGGGGCGATTAGAGGGTGTTAGATCCTATGCAGCAGGAAGGCCGGTGAGCTGATCCGTAAAATCAGCTTGTCAACGCTTGCTCAAAGGAGAGCATCATGCACACACAACAGGTCTCCACACCGTGCGCCGAGGAAATTGTACTGGCGGTGTCGCTTGAGCTCGCAATGGCGAAGTGGAAAGTTGCGCTGCATGATGGCCGCCGCGATCGGCCAGCCGTGCATACGGTCACGCAGCCACAGGCCACATCACGTCTGCAGGCGGTGCTGTCCCTGATTGAACAGCACCGGCAGAAATGGGCGTTGCCGGCTGAACTACGGATTGCCGTAAGCTATGAGGCCGGCCAAGACGCGTTCTGGATCTATCGTGCCTTGCAAGCTCGCGGGATCGAATATTATGTCGTCGATCCCGCGAGCATCCCTGTTGAGCGCCAGAAGCGGCGCGCCAAGACGGACCGGCTGGATGTAATCAGGCTGGTCATCAACCTGCGTGCGTGGCTGCATGGTGAACGCGATCGCATGCGCGCGATCCGTGTGCCGTCACTGCAGGATGAGGCGTCGCGCCACGTGATACGCGATCGTGGGCAACTGCAGAAGGAAGTCCTGCAACACCGGGATCGCATGCGCAAGCTACTGGTCACGCTCGGTTGCTGGGGTGAAGTCGACAGCCGGAAGTTCGCCGCACGTCTGGCACGCGGTGACGTACGGCGCCACGACGGTATGCCACTGCCACTGCCACTGGAACTGCAGCAACGGCTGCTGCGCGAATGCGAACGACTGGCGCTCGTCGAGCAGCAACTGGCGACACTGGAGAAGGAGCGGCTCGAGAGTCTCCCCGAGTCCGCGCGC
>NZ_JBFPKN010000079.1:0-5410 GCF_040948805.1 Paraburkholderia sp. BR13439
GGAAGGCGAAGGCGTAATCATCGCCAACCTGCTGAACCGGTGGAACGCCTTCGGCAAACCGGTTTGCGTCAAAAATGCATAGTCGCGTCCATGGCACGGGAACTCGTACCCATCCGGACAAAGCCCATCAGCTCACGCGGTAACGCAAGAGCAGAACCAAACGCCGAGATCAGGCGTTTGCCGAACGACAGCACGATTTTCTATTTCGGTCGTTCCTCGAAGCACATGGAATGGCTGCGCAAATGCTCGCACCCGTCAATGAGATTCTGGTGGAGACACGGTTGATGCTCGAGAGTGGTCGGTGGTCGATGCCACGCTGATTCCAGCGCCGAGCTCGACGAAAAACAACGAGGGGATGCGGGATTCGGAAATGCGCAGACGCAGAAAGGCGGTGAATGGCACTCGGGATGAAAGCACACATCGGCGTGGACGCGACGTCCGGTCACGTACACACCGTTATAGCCGCGGCAGCCAACGTTCACGATATCACCGAGGCCACGGCGTTGTTGCATGGCCATGAAATGGTCATGTATGCTTGCCTAGCCTCATCGCGACATTGCCAGCGTATCGCGTCAGTCTAGCAACGCTTTTCCATGCACTGACATCTGGCGTCGGCTCCCTGCCAAGGTCGAACACCCATTCTACGTCCTCAAGCGGCAGTTTGCCTAAACGAAGACCAGATACCGCTGTTTAATGAAGAACACTGCCCAGATCACGACGTTCTTTGCGCTGGGCAACCTGTGGATGGTGTGCGGAGCTTTGCGGCAAGCTTGAAACATATGGAGCCAAGGCTGCGGGCCTCGACAAGCGGTGCCCCGAGCATAGTACAAGTGCAGATGTAGTGCGGAAAACTGTCGGGTCTGCAATTGGAAGAAGCGCCATACCGTCGGTCTTGAGTCAGAAGTTCGGAGAAGCACATGAGGATTACTTTCGAAGATGCATTTGCGAAGGCGCAGCAAACAAAACTGAATCGTCGCCTGCTCGTAGCGCTGATCGATCATACCGAGACCCGTTGGTGGGGTGCCCATGTCGATAAATGGAGGCCGAACGAAGCGTTGTTTTCCTCTGGCGCGTCCCTGAGGCGTTACAGAGGACTCGTGAGCCGGTTTAAGAGAGGTAAAACGGCCAAGGCACATATGTTAATGTTTCACAATGATGGCACGTTCGGTACCGCCATCTTTGGCGTCGAGTCAGCAGAGGAAGCGCAAGAACTTCTACATGACACATTGATTGAAATCCGCCTCAGAACTTGCAATTGACACGCAGCGGCACCGATGCTGGACATGCTGCGAATACGGCAGCCGACGGGCGGTAGCTAGAGCGTGTTAGGAACTTCGATTGAGACCTGGTATCCTGGCGGGATGAAAACAACCGACCGCAAAGGGTATCCGACTGATGTGTCGGATGAGGAATGGAGTTTCGCGGCGCCGTATCTGACGCTGATGGACGTTGACGCGCCCCAGCGCAAATACGAACTGCGCGAGATGTTTGATGCATTGCGCTGGATGGCTCGTGCCGGCGCGCCGTGGAGGATGCTGCCCAATGATTTCCCGCCGTGGGAGTTGGTGTATCAGCAGACTCAACGCTGGTTGCAGGCTGGCTGCTTTGAGAGCATGGTGAGTGACCTGCGCTCGGTGATAGGCGTGGCACAGGGCCGTCGGGGACAGCCCAGCGCGGTCATCCTCGATGGCCGCACGATACAGTCGACCTGCGAGAGCGGCCCGCGTGCGGGTTATGACGGTTATAAGCGCAAGCGCGGTAGTAAGGTACAGATTGCAGTAGACACGTTGGGACAGTTGCTGGCGGTGCACGTGACCCCAGCCAATGAACAGGAGCGCGCACAGGTAGCGGAGCTTGCGCGGCAGGTCCAGCAGGTAACGGGACGAACGGTCAAGGTGGCATTTGCCGATCAGGGATACACGGGCAAAGAGCCAGCGCAGGCTGCGTTCGACGAGGGCATTGACCTTCAGGTGATCAAACTCGAAGAAACGAAAAAGGGTTTCGTTCTGCTCCCCCGCCGGTGGGTGGTCGCGCGCAGCTTTGGCTGGCTCAACCGTTTCCGGCGTCTCGCACGTGACTATGAACGGCTCCCCGAAACTCTCGCTGGGCTTCATTTCGTCTTCGCAATGCTCATGCTTGTCCACGCCGTGTCAGTACTTCAAAGTTCCTAACACGCTCTAGATGCCAATTTCTGATTGACGGCCGCGGCGAAGTTGTCTGCGTTCGGGGCGGACTTGTCCGAGCAGCCAGTGGTGGTTGCGACAACGGCCAGAGCAAGAAGGCGAAACAGCGGGCGCGTTTGCATGATCGATCTCAAACTTCATATTTTTGCACGTGCGGATATTACCCTAAGCCAGCACTTCAACCACGGGAACCGCCCCCGCCACGGGCAAAAGATTCGCATTATGCGAGTCTTTTGCCCGCGTGACTCGCGGCTCGAGCGGACAGAAATGCACCGGTGCAACGACTCGACTTGCACCGGTGCAACATTTCAATTTCTGGGCATTTCGTTGGCGCGTACCCGCGCACCGAAACGCGGCATGCAGCGAACTGCTCTGAACCTGTCGCCCAGTAGAAGCCGCAATCACGCATAGAAACAACCGTCTTTCGGCTACAAACGCTCGCATTAACGATATAGAGTTGATTCTCGTGCGGCGTCAAAAACCGAAAATGCGAGGTACGGCGTTGCGAGACCGCCCCTGCCCTCTAGTGTCTTGAGTTACAAATTCATTGAATGATGCCGATCACGTACTAAAGTGTTCTGTGTGGCACTTGATGCGAGGGGGCAAGGATGAGCGGACGACCCAAAGGGGAACTGGTGCTGAGCGAATCGGAGCGCGAAGAACTTCAAGCGCTGACAATGCGACGCAAGACCGCACAAGCCCTCGCATTGCGGGCGCGCATCGTGTTGGCCTGTGCCGATGGCTTGGACAACAAGAGCGTTGCGGCGAAACAGAGGGTCACTCAGCAAACGGTCTCGAAGTGGCGGGCGCGGTTCGTAATGCATCGTCTGGACGGACTGCTTGATGCGCCTCGGCCCGGCGCGCCGAGGACGATTGATGACGCTCGCGTCGATGCGGTCATCGCAAAGACGCTTGAGTCCGTACCTGTCGGCGCGACTCACTGGAGCACGCGCACGATGGCTCGTGAGATGAAATTGTCGCAAACGGCGGTCACACGGATCTGGCGTGCTTTTGGTCTGCAGCCGCATCGGCAGGAAACGTTCAAACTCTCCAGTGATCCGATGTTCGTCGACAAGGTGCGAGATATCGTCGGGCTTTACCTGGATCCGCCGCTTAAGGCCATGGTGTTGTGCGTGGACGAGAAGAGCCAGATTCAGGCGCTCGATCGCACGCAACCCATGCTGCCGTTGGCACCCGGCATCCCGCAGCGACGCACGCACGATTACATGCGCCACGGCACGACTACGCTGTTCGCGGCGCTGGACATCGCTACTGGCGAGGTGATCGGCGAGGTACATCGGCGCCATCGCAGCAGCGAATTCGTGCGCTTTCTGCGCACCGTCGAAGCCAGCTTGCCATCGCACCTGGATGTGCATCTGGTGATGGACAACTATGGCACGCACAAAACGCCCTCGATCAAAGCCTGGTTCGCTCGACATCCTCGCTTCCATGTTCACTTCACACCCACCTCGGCGTCGTGGCTTAATCAGGTCGAACGTTGGTTCGCCTCGCTCACTGAAAAATACCTTCGACGCGGTACGCATCGCTCGACACGTCAACTCGAAGACGCGATCCGTCAATACCTGGATATCTACAACGCCAATCCACAACCGTTTTCCTGGAGCAAGTCGGCTGATGAAATTCTGGCCAGTCTCGAACGGTTTTGTATGCGGGTCCGGACGGCCGCGGGCGAAGCATCATGAACATCAACACCGACGCAATTGATGAAGTCGCCCTGGCACTTCTCTACCTGACCCTGCATGACCGATACCGCGCATGGAAGGGTTTCGACTGGGATGTGCTGAACCGACTCTACAAACGGGGTTTGATCCAAGACCCGGTCAACAAGACGAAGTCCGTGATCTTTACCGAAGAAGGACTGCGCGAGTCCGAGCGGCTCTTTAATCAACATTTCGTCATTCCTGAAAGACCGGAAAATTGATTCAACGAACTTCTAACTCACGACACTAGAGACTTTTTGACGAATCGAAGATTCGTCCGGTCGGTGCCGGACGCAAATTCAGTATATAAGGTCAAAATGGACACGAACTTTCTCTGGTTGTCGGAACCTTCGGAGACCTATCGACTCTGTCAGGAGACCGACGCAGTCGGGGCCGACCGCAAACCGTTCTCTGCCCGCTCGCGGGTGCAACACGCCGCGATGTTTGACCGCTTTCTTCGGCACATCAAGGAGCAAAGTGCGTCGATTGCCACCTTCGACGCCGCGCACATTGAGTCATTTTTCAACGAGATGGATAGGCGTATCGCGCCCGGCACATCGACGCGGCTGCGGTACGCCAAGATGCTCAATCACTTGTGCCGTCACCTCGTTGGGATCGGGTTGCGGTCCAGTAATCCCGTTGCCGAATTGATCGCTTACGACCGTTGGCCCGAGAACGAGCCGCGACCAGTCTTCCTTGATCCGGCCGCTGACCTACGACTCCAGGCGTGGACCACACCGTCAGCGTCGGATGATCCGAGAATGCAGCGAAACCGCGCGATCGTTGCACTGTTGGTGGGGACTGGTATATCGGCGGGCGAGCTGCGTCAAACTCAGCTGCGCCATCTAGTCATCGATGACGTGAGGCCAAACGTCTACGTTCCAAAGCGTGGCCCCCGACAGGAACGGCGCGTGACGATACCCGCCTTTGCGTTGGCAGCTCTTCAGCGATGGACGGACTCTCATAGGTCTGACGGCGACGCTCTGCTATTCCCCGCACCCGGCGGTGATAACGCGATCAACGATGTACTTCTCGGTGTGATCGTGAACGACGCGCTTGAAAAGATCGGATTTGCGGCGCTCGACATGAGCCCTCGCATTCTGCGAAACGCTTTCGCACGTAGACGGCTGCTGGCTAGTCGGAGCAACGAGGACACAAGCGGGATGCTTGGGCTCATGAGCCACCGAACTGTCACGCGCCTGCGTGCCACGATTAGTGAGCCGGGTGCGGCTTGACTTTGCATACAGCTCCGTAGGGTGGATTACGCCGGTTTATCAGACCGGCGTAACCCTTCGAACGGAGTCCGCATGCCATATCAAACGCAATTTGCTGACATCGCGTATCCAGATGAATCCGGACAGCCATGCGCGCTGATGTTTCGTAAGCGGTCAATTAACGACGCCCATCAGAGTTGTTGAACAGGGCAATAGACTTACCGCAGTTCGGCGGGCATGCACCAGGGAAGAAGCGCGGCGTAGTCGTCGACGGTCTGCGCGAGCGGTAGGC
>NZ_JBFPKN010000007.1:0-351155 GCF_040948805.1 Paraburkholderia sp. BR13439
TGCCTACCGCTCGCGCAGACCGTCGACGACTACGCCGCGCTTCTTCCCTGGTGCATGCCCGCCGAACTGCGGTAAGTCTATTGCCCTGTTCAACAACTCTGATGGGCGTCGTTAATTGACCGCTTACGTTGCACTAACGGGCGCGATCGCCGCGCCGATGGCGTCTTTCGCACAATCGGATCAGCCGGTCACGCGTGACCAGGTCAAGGCAGAGTTGCTGCAGCTCGAACAGAATGGCTATAACCCTGCTGCCAAAAACGATGCCCAATATCCCGCGGATATTCAGGCTGCCGAAGCGCGCGTGGCCGCGCAGCGCGCAAATGGCCAGCATGCGTCGGGATATGGGGCGCCGCTGGGCGGCTCGTCGCAATCCGGTTCTGGCCAACATCCGATGGTGGTTAATCCGGACGGTCAATGACGCGTGGTGAACGGCCTGCCGTGACGATACCGCCGCTGCGGGTCGTTTTCGTCCTTAGCGCCGCTCTGGGACTTGTCCTCTTGGCGCACGTTGTTCATTTTTTGCCATCGTCTGCCGTCTATCGTCTGTCGGCACCCGTATTGCCGCAGTGCCGGATAGACCACTATGAGGGGGCCATCATGAAGTCGCCTTACCACGCAGTTGCGAAAACTGTCGCGTACCTTTTGGTCGCATGCTCAGCATCGCTGGCTGCACCTGCTTTCGCAGGCGCGTACGTACCTTGTCGCTCCGGCAGCGCAGCGACAGCAACGCAAAGCGGTAAAACGATGCCGTTGCACCACGCCAGCGTGGTTCACAAGAGTAATGGCGGCGTCAACGGCAGCGTGCCGACCCCGTCGCAGTCCGGCAAACGCGTCCCCGGGGGCGACTCCATCGATTCCATGTATCGAGGAGGTTGATGCGCCCAAGACAGCACTTCGAGAAAACTGGCACGGTGACCAGATGTTTCCGAAGCACGCTACGGCCGGGAATGGTGATCGTGTTTACGTGAGGAGGTCGCATGCGCAAGTTCAAACCCGTAGTTGCGCTCACACTCGTCGCAGTGCTGCTGGGAGTCGGTCTGGCGAATTACGTCAGTCTGGCACACGACTGGCCGCCAGATCCGCTTTTCGTCCGTAACGCCGAGCCGGGGCCTGTCCTGATAAAGGACGTTCTTGATTTTCTGGTCATCGTCGATGCGCACCCGCATCGCCGCAGTACCGGATAAACAACTGTGTGGAGGTGCATCATGAAGTCTCTTTGGCAGGCAGTAGGGCTTGCGGCCGCGATCGTCGCGCCGATCGCGTCTTTCGCACAATCGGAGCAGCCGGTCACGCGCGCGCAGGTCAAGGCGGAGATTCTGCAGCTTGAGCAGAATGGCTATAACCCGGCCAACGCGCTCGATGCCCAGTATCCCGCGGACATTCAGGCCGCCGAAGCGAAGATCGCTGCACAGGACAGCCAGCAGGCGGCCCACAGTGACGTTGGCGGCGCGACGACCAACGCCACTGCACAAGCAAGCCAGCAGGCGGGCAGCAACGACGTTGGCGGAACGACCGTTGGCACCTCAGCTTCCAGCAGTGCCCAGCATGTGTCGAAGCCCTCGCCGTCCTCGTGCATTGGTCCCGCAAGTTACTGCAACCTTTTCTTCGGTAATTGACCGTTGATGGGCCGCCCGACACCGCGCCGACGATCCGGGTAACGTGCCTCTGGATCGTCGGGGCGTCATGGCTGTACATAGTACGACAGCTACCAGCTCGATTCGGCCCTGAACGGTCCGCAAAATGAGGACAGTCCATGGACATGAGCACAGAAACCAGCCCGGCGGCACCGACGCAGAGCGGCGTATCTGCTGCACCAAAGGCGTCGACGCCAGATAGTGGGGTCGCGCGATCGTTTGCAATCCTCCTTGGGTTTCAGTGTCTCGGCGAGTTGATCGCCTATGTCACGCGAGCTCCTGTTCCCGGACCCGTGATTGGCATGGTGCTATTGCTTTGCCTGCTCTCGGCCAAACCCTCTGTCGTGCCTGCCGTCGAGCAGGTCTCTCGCGGACTGTTGAATCACCTTTCACTGTTTTTTGTACCCGCCGGTGTGGGCGTCATGGTCTTCGCGCCGCAGCTGAAAGGCCAACTGTCCGCACTCGCCCTTGCCATCGTTACCAGCACGATTCTTTCGATGGCGATTGCTGCGCTAGTGACAGGCATGTTGCTGACGAGGCTCGACAGAAAGCAATCACAACACAAGGCTGCGACGGCGCCACGCGCTTAGGCAGATTCTGCCGCCGCAAGGAGGAGGGGCCATGTCAATCGGTGAACTGTCCGTGTCTGTCAATGCGATCGTGGGCGCGTCGCCTCTGCCGGCGCTCACGGCAACCGTCGGCGTCTACATCGTTGCCTGCCGCCTTCACACTCTGGCGCGGAAGAATCCCCTGGCCAACCCGGTAGCGATCTCCGTGTTGCTCATGATCGCGATACTGTATTTGACAGGCACCTCCTACAGCGCATATTTCGCGGGCGCGAAACTGATTCACTTTCTACTGGGCCCGTCGGTCATTGCATTGGCTATTCCGCTACACCATCAGATGGCCAGGCTCAGACGAGCGCTTGTGCCGCTGCTTGGCGGGCTGATCGCGGGCTCGGCCACGGCTGTTGCCTCTGCGATTGCGATATGTGTCTGGCTACATTGTCCGTTTGTGACGGTCGCGTCGGTCGCTCCGAAGTCGGTCACTACGGCCGTAGCAATGCTGATCTCGGCAAAAATCGGTGGTTTGCCCTCGCTCACCGCGGCGATCGTCATCCTGACCGGCATTACCGGTGCGACGCTGAGCAACGTGGTCCTGGATACCGTTGGTGTGCGGCGTGACGACGTGCGCGGCTTTGCAATGGGTGTTGCTTCCCACGGCATAGGTACTGCCAGGGCGTTTCAGATCAGCGAAGAAGCAGGCGCCTACTCGGGACTGGGCTTGGCGATGAACGGCACTATGTCGGCGTTTGTCCTCCCAGTGCTCCTGCCCATCCTGAGCGGTTGGTTGATCTGACGAACCGCGGATCCCGGCATGCGCCCGCGTTCCTATCGTTACCGGGCGGCGTGTGGCCCGTCCGGTGGACGGGCGTTCGCTGCACACCGTTGCATCGCGTTCGTGGACATCGATTTCAGTTCGGTGCCCTTGATGGCATCGGTAGGGATCGTGGCGTGTCTACTTTTCGCGAAAAGGAGATGAACATGGCTAGCAGAACCCTCAAGGCAGTGTCGGCAGTGGCGGCAGTGGCACTGGCCACGCTATCGCTGACCTGCGTCGCTCAGACAGATGGCAGATGCACAACCGCGACCATACGAGGAACGTACGGTACAAAAATCCACGCGGACCTGCTCGGAATTATCACTCGAACAGCGTCCACCCAGACCCTTCATCGACAGGCCGTTGCTGGTGTTATCGACGCCATCGCGCTTTAGACCTTTGACGTTTTCGGTGGCGGTAATCAGAAAGACTTTTCGATACTCAACGGAACAAGAGCCCGGGGTGCGGGACCGTTCGACTTCGAGACCAACGAATCATTCACGTACACCCTGAACCCGGACTGTACTGGTGCGATGCACATCACCTTCCCGGACGGGAAAGATATCAGGACGGAGTTCCTCGTGATGGACGGAGGCAAACAGATGTACAGCGTCGTGAGCGCTTACCAGTTAACCTCCCCCCTTACCGCTTCCGATGGGACCAGCTGCGCCCAGGGTTGCACGCTTGGAATTAATGCGAGCACCACTTCTGTCCTTGTCGGCGCGCAGGAGCAAGATCGCTAAGCGATCAACCGATGAAGCAGTTGAAAAGGCCCGCTGTCGCGAGCTGACGACTGCGATACATTCATCGAATGGTAGCGTCTGTCAGCCGAAGCGCGCCTCCAGCCAGTCCTGCGCCCAGTTCTTCGCATAGGCTATCGCGTCCTCGCGTGCGTCAAAGCCGGCCAGATCGCCGCTCGAGTGAATCTCGTACCCGGTGCCGTCCGCACGGCTGCCGCTGATGCGCGCGTGAGCCATGTACTCCCCGTCGGCCCTACGCGGTGTCGGGTCGACAACGATCAAAGTGGAATTGAAGCGCATAGGGGTTCCTTCAGGGTTGTCGCCCGGTTGCGGCTGTCGCATAGGGGCGTCGAAAAGCGCGACTCAGATGCTAAGCCTGGCCATGATCTGTCCGGCCTCGTAATCCGACTCGCAGCTTGTCATGCCGTGTTCACGCAGCAACGCACGAATCGACACGAACATCAGAAACGCGTCTGAATTGACCTCGTGACGACAGTCACGGATGACGCTATCCAGTTCCGCCTCCGCGCCGGGCGGCAGAAACTGGTCGACGATGCCCGAGCCATTGCACCGGATCCATTTCAGCAGGTCATTCCTTTGCATATCAAACTCCAATGTGTGCAATGGCGCGCTGTCCACGACAAGCGGGTGAAGGTCCAGCCCGCGGTAGAAACGGGACCGCGTTGTCATGAGGCACCTTGAAGGCCGCATCACCGTACGGCGCAGGAGAGGAAGCGTAGAGATGTGAGCCGTTGCATCGGCAGCGCTTCACACGTTCGGCCACGTCGAGTGGTCATGGGTGAAAGCGGGAAAGTCCCGTTCCGCGGAGTGAAGCAACTATCAGGATGCCGGGAACGGCTGCAGGTCGAGCGCAGATCTCATGCTACGCCGATTGATAGATTTGTACAGAAGAACCCGTGCTTTGGGCGCCGTCGGAAAAGCACGGGGAAACGTGCAAGTCAGCTCGGTACTTATGACCGTAGTGCCGGTGGACTGTGGTAGTCCGATGATCCGCATCCGACTGCTTCTCTTCTCGGGCTCGTCAGGTAGCGACGCACGATGCGCCATTTCGACATGCGAGTCAGGAAGTCTCCACCTCAACTGTTCAACCACCGCGAAGCGACGCATCTGGCCCACGCGTACGCACCCACGACCACGCCATTGTTGGGCGCGACACGGAATCGGCATCCGATAGGACTTCATCAACGATACTGTCGAACTCAAACAGTTCGTCCTCGGCCATGCAGGTTCCGGTTGTGTCATCGTACAGATCCTTCCGAAGATCTGTACGATGTGAATCTCGGAACCCCGATACAGGATCATCCGGTACATAGGGCGCTCCGATTGATGGATCGATACGCGCAGGGAGGCGACCGACGGGTGGACGTGCCAGCGGACGAGCTTCCCGTCGACAAGGACTACGCACTGGCCCAGTCAGGGGGAGGCGGCCAATCCGACCTGACATTCATTCAGGCATGCGAACTGATGCGCACACCCGCATCTCCGTGCGCATGGAGTGCTAATTGAGCGGAGCCCGCGTCAGGCTCTCGCGAACGCTCGCGACAGAAGGTTTGCTTCGCGGCGCAGGAAATGTCGGTCAGCGTTCGGCAGGCGCGGCCGACGGCCAGCACGTGGCATGCAGAAGATCGCTCTCAGCCACTGGCCACCTTTCTGATGCAACGACAGTTAGATCGGCGACCAGGCAGAGAGCGACCCGTCGCCTGGGCACATCAGTTAAGGCCGCGCTTCAGCAGCGTTTTCATATGTCGATGACCGAAGCGCCACTCACCTTTCCGTCGACGATGTACTTTCCCTGCTGCCGGGCGGCTCGCCTTGCCGTACCGAAGTCGGAGAACGCATGCGGTTGGTTGAGCCCGAAGACCCGGCTTGCGGCGGGGGTTGCTGTCACCGCCGGACGACATATCCGCACCGCAATGTCATAACCTTCGGCGTAACGGAAATGCCCGTCAAAGCGACCGACTGAAAGTGCGGGGAAATACGAGGGGATGAAGTTCGTACCCCTTGTAGAGAAGAAACGGGTGTGTCGGCATGGTGGTCACTCCGCAGGGGAGGACCCACTATACCGTGGAACGGACAGCGTCGGGCGGCCGAGACTGTTACCAGAATGCATTGACCGAAGGTGCTGTGGCGCGTATGTTGAAACTCAAGGTTTTCAAAGCAGGCGACTGTCCGCACCGTTATCACGTTGATTTCGACGACCTGACGACAGTGAGGCATGGCAGTGACCATGCTTCGTGGACTCGGGGCAGCGCGGCGCTATCGAGCAAACGAAAACGGAATGCCGCCTGAGCGAGCCCTTGCCGATATGAGACTCGAAGCTCGTGTACCGGATATCCAGCCGACAAACTTCCTTCCGGTCACTTCGCCGCCGTCGGTGCGGCTCGTCTGGCGTTTGGTATATCGCCTTCGGTCAGATCTGTAGAACGATAAAAAACCGGCTGCGTGCTGCGGTCCAAAGGAGTTACTTGATGACAACCACTCGCCATTATCGAGGTTTCGATATTTTCCTGCTCGTGTATCCGCATTGCACGACTCAACCGGGATATGGTCACAATTACGAGGAAGGATTCGATGCTTCGATTCGCATCAGCTACCCGGATGCCGTGACGGACAGCCCCCGAAGCCGCTTATTCCGTGTGCCCGGCAAGCGGCCTTTCCAGAGTGCCGGCGACGCAAGGCGCGCGTCGGTGGCCTACGCCGAAATGCTGATTGACGGTGACGGATCTGAACGCACTATCTGGGAAGCGGCCTGAGTGCTCCAGCCACAGCAATTCGGTGCGGCACGATAACCGTGAGCAACCGCAGCACGCGGCTGTGTTCACATTGACCCGCCTTTTGAGGGGATCCCGTGCCAGTGGCCCTGCCTGCCAGGGAGATGCCACGCACAGTCCGCATAGACGGCCGCTTCAGCATGGCCGCCCGGCAGTTCCCGGTCAGTATCGCTTTTTCGGCGGCAACGACCGTTTGATCTGCTTGCGCAGGCGTGCCACTGCAGCAGCTTTTTTGCGTTTGCGTTCTGCGGTAGGTTTTTCATAGGCTGTCCGGACACGAAGTTCCGGAATCAGGCCTGTGCGCTCGATCGCGCGACGGAAACGGCGCAATGCAACTTCCACGGGCTCGTCGGGTTTCAGAATTACGGTAGTCAATTTTTTCCTTGGTTGAGATCCGCAAGCAATTGCGAATGGTGATGCGGATGTGCACGCAGCGTCGTGGCACAGGGACGGGGTCCAGCCGACAGTCGCATATCGCGCTATCAACGACGACGAAATGCGGCTCTTTGCGTTGCGCCGCCGCTCCGTTCATCCTTATGCCGAAAATTGATTCGGCCTTTCGTCAGGTCGTACACCGAGAGTTCAAGCGTTACCCGATCGCCTGCAAGGATGCGAATATGATTCTTGCGAATCCGACCGGACGCGTACGCCCCTACCACCACGCCATTGTCGAGCGTGACTCGGTAGCGGCTGTCAGGTAGTACTTCGTCGACGATACCGTCGAGTTCCAGCAGTTCTTCTTTGGCCATTCAAAGGCTCCTGATCAATTGGCGTGACATGGGCTCAGATGCCGCATTGAGGAAGAGGCCGCGAGCGTTGTTGGATACACGCTCGCGCGGAAGTGGAAGGCATGAAATCGCTGGGCAGCCCTTGCGTCCTGGAAGTCATAGGCACCGCGTGGCCCGGGAGAATTAGGTACGCGAGGCCGATCGGTCAGACACTGCGGCTCGCAATGCCGGCCGGATGCGAGTCGGGGCGTGCAGTCCAGCGGCCGCTGCTATCGCTTGCCTCACTGGACTATCAATTAAAGGAAGTGTCGCGACCAACCAACGCGCGTGTTTTAGGTGCTGTGCGAAGCGCACTAGCCCCGCATTGTAGCCGAAGACGCCATGTGCCCTGCCACTACCGGCGGGGCCAGAAGTGTTGTCAGCCATGCGTGCCGGTGATGCACAGTTCGGGATCGTGCGTGATGTTTGGGCGGGTTTTGTTGCACCCCTGGTGACTCAGACGCGCTGGGTGTTTTGAACCGTGGCGTCGTCTTTAACCGCGCGTATCGATCCAGTTGAGTGCCCATTGGGTTGAGTGCTGCAAGGCCTGCTCTTCACTTTTGAAGTAGTCGAGCGAATAGAACCGGTAGCGGCCTTCGGCTCGCGCGCTATCAATGCGTTCGAGCAGCAAGTTAGATGAGAAGCTACCGTCGGACAAACGATGCGCCGAGGATTGGACGGCATAGCCGTTGTAATGTTGAATTCGTCTGTTTTGCATTTTAATTTTAATGATATTTGAGTGCGCACATGCCGTGCGAAAAGTGCACGGGCGCGCTGATTCAAAGCCATTCGAGCCGACTTCTGAAGCAGTCGAACAGCGAAAAATGGCGTCGAAGCCTGAGATGAGATTGAGGCGCAAGAAGGCGTATGACGCTCTTGGCAAACTGCTCAAAAAGCAGATGCCAATCAGGCGCGATTGCTCCAGCCGAGGGAGACGAAGCTCCGCGAGGGTGTCGCTGCAACCCGGCGTCCGTTGCGGGAGGCCGGGCTCTTCAACTTTACAGCGGCTTGATATTAGCCGCTTGCAGCCCCTTCGGGCCTTGCTTCGTTTCGAAGCTCACCTTCTGATTTTCAGCCAGCGTCTTGAAACCGTCGCCCCTGATTTCGGAGAAGTGAGCAAACAGGTCGTCGCCGCCCTTGTCTGGGGTGATGAAGCCAAAACCTTTGCTGTCGTTGAACCACTTAACGGTGCCGGTATCCATAAAGAATCCTTGAGAAAAAAATGCGAAAGTTTGCTCTATTAAAGAGCGCGTGAAGCTTCAAGGAGGGAGAGGACAACGAATACCGCGGAGGAGCGAGGAATTGATGAACAGCAATCGAACTTCTTGAACTTCGGAGTGTACAGTACCCGCCGGACGGACCAGCGTCAATACTTATCTTGTAACTGTTTCACCCAGCGGCCCGTTTTGCAGGCGAAGCGATGCGGCCACCAGCTACAAGGACCGTAAGGCGGTTGCCACCGCGCTGCGCCCGATTTACGCCGCAAACAGCGAACAGGCCGCACAGCAGGCGCTGGAAGACTTCGCTCACGGGCTGCGGGGAACGGAATATCCGACCATCGTGTAGTTCTGGCGACGAGCGTGAAAAAAAGTCACGTCCTTCTTCGTTTTCCCGTCTGAAATACGCCGGGTCATGTGCACTACAAACGCACGAGAGTCTGAACTGCAACTCCGCAAGAACATCAAGACCCGAGGGCACTTCCCAAACGACGAGGCGGGCCATCAAGCTGCTGTGGCTGCCGCTTCGTGATGTGATGGCCAAGTCCGTGCGAGCCGCATTCGACTGGCCATCCGCCATGAACTAATTTGCTATTCTGTTTGGCGAGCGCTTCACGCTCCCACGCGGATAACTCCGAAAACCGTCTCGCACACTAAATTGCGGACAGGTTCGGCCGAAAGCGCAAAGCTGTCGAGATCGACTCGCGTTTGCATCCGGCGACGAAAGCGACTGTCTCTCCCGGTACTATCAACGTTATTAGGCGAAGGAGGCAGGTATGCATTTAACGGCCAGTGCGCTTCGCTACGCGCTCCGGGATACGACGAAACGACGACCGCACACTCGCCGGATACGCGGCTCGCAGCAGTCCCCAGACAAAGCAAACCCGCTTGTCACCCGTTCAGACCCGCGGAGGTCCGGTCAGCAGTCCGGTACGCGGTCGCGAACTAAGACAGAACCCGGCGACATCACACCCGGATCGATGATCGTTCAGGACGCGTTCAGTTTCCCATTAGACCGGATACGGTCAATCTGAACGCGAGAGCAATAGAGAGGGTTCCCGAAAATCAGATTGCTTCGACCATTTGAAAGTTGACTCAGCGGAGCGAGGTCATCACCAATGCGCACCTATTGGCACGCCTGAAATGTCACTGGGCGCTCGTTAAGTCGCCGCTTTCCCGCTTCCAATAGTCGGCCCATTTCTGCTTCGTGCGGTTATAGGCTGTGCTGGGCTGTCCGCTACCGTGTGAGCGAGTTGATGTTCGATTACTTCCGGCTTCTGTTCGAGTTCCTCGAGCAGAATCGTGCGTGCCATCGCGCGAAAGCCGTGCCCGGTGATCTCCGTGCGTGTGTCGCAGCCCAATCTACGAAGTGCCGCATTGATCGTAGCTTCGCTCATCGGCCGCTTGCGATCGCGCGCGCCAGGGAACACATAGCGAGCGGCCGGCACCGGTGAGCGCGTGCAGTTCGCGCAGAATGCCGACCGACTGCTTGGAAAGCGGCACCAGATGCTCAGTCCCAGTCTTGGTGACGTGGTAGCGCCATTCGCCTTTGTCCAGATCGAATTGGGGCCATTCGGCCTGACGAAGCTCTCCGGGCCGAACAAAAAGTAGCGGCGCAAGTCTGAGCGCGCAGAGGACAGGGAAGGTGCCGGCGAACCCGTCGAACGCGCGCAGCATTTCGCCGACCCTGGTCGGTTCGGTGATCGAAGCGAAGTGGGTCGTTTGTGCTGGTGGAATGGCGCCGACCAGATCCCGTGCGGGGTTGGCCTTGCAATGTCCCTCTTTGATACCGTACCGGAACACTCTGCTGATTTAGCTGCGCACACGATGAGACGTGAAGCGGGCGCCGCGGCTATCAACGCGCTTCAGAACGACCAGAATGTCGGGCGCATCGATCTCTGTGATTGGACGTTTGCCAAGTCACGGGAACACATCGTTTTCCATACGGGCGAGGGTTTTCACATGCTGGGCGAGCTCGACGCCGCTCTTGCGCTCATCCATCCAGCCGCGCGCGACTGCCTCGAAAGAGTTAGCCGCTGCAAGCCTGGCGGCTCGTTTCTCGAGGCGCTTGACGCTACTTGGGTCCAATCCCGCCGCCAACTTTTCGCGGGCATCGTCTCGTTTCTTCCGCGCCGCTGCGAGCGACACGTCCGGATAGATGCCGAGCGCGAGCGTTTTATCCTTCCCGGCGAACCGGTAGTTCATCCGCCAGTATTTCGCGCCGGACTTGTCGAGCTGGAGATACATGCGACCGCTGTCCGCGAGGCGATTGCCGGTTCCCTCGGGGTTGTAGCGGGCGTTCCTAACCTGCACCGGTCAGCGACATGGTGGTATCTCCCTCTGGAAAAACCCAGAACCGAGCCAGATACCACCACAAATACCACCAGATACCACCGGCTGTCGACGAATCGAAACCGATCGCTGGGGAATAAAAAACCCCGCAAGGCCTTGATCTTGCGGGGTTTTTCGGAAATTATCGGCTCTCGCCGGAACAGCTAGTGGTGCCCAGGGCCGGAATCGAACCGGCACGCCTTGCGGCGGGGGATTTTGAGTCCCCTGCGTCTACCAATTTCACCACCTGGGCAGATACTGCAGCGCGCATCAGAAGTTCAGCGCGCGAGGAAGACGCAGATTATGGCCGAAAATCGGTCGACGGGCAAGCCGATTGCCTTCACCCGCCACAGCGCGTTCGCAACGAGCGGTCCTCAGACCGTGCGCGAGAACCGTGTGAGCATCTGCTCGCCGAGATAGCGGTCGAATACCATCGCGAGATTACGTACGAGCATGCGACCAGCCATCCGCACTTCGAGCTTGCGCGTGCCGAGCGAGATCAGCCCGTGGTCCTCGAATGCACGCAGACGCGCGAGCTCCGGCGCGAACGCGTCGGCGAAGTGGATGCCGTACGCCGCCTCGAATTCGTCGAAACGCAGTTCGAGGTTGCACATCAGTTGCGTGATCACGTCGCGCCGCAAACGGTCGTCGGCGGACAGGCGGATGCCGCGCGCGATCGCAAGCCGGCTAGCGTCGATCGCGTCGGTGTAGGCGGGCAGCTCTCGCGCGTTCTGCGCGTACACGTCGCCGACCTTGCCGATCGACGAGGCGCCGAAGCCGATCAGATCGCACTCGGCCCGCGTGCTATAGCCCTGGAAATTGCGATGCAGCGTGCGCTGTGCCTGCGCGCGCGCGAGCTCGTCGGTGGGCAGCGCGAAGTGATCCATGCCGATGTACACATAACCCGCCTGCGTCAGCCGTTCGACCACCCGTTGCAGCAGCGCGAGCCGCACCTCGCTCGACGGCAGCGTCGCGGCATCCATCTGCCGCTGCATCTTGAAGAGCTGCGGCATGTGCGCGTACGCGAACACCGACAGCCGGTCCGGCGCGAGTTCGAGCATCGTGTCGAGCGTGCGGCTGAAGCTCGCGACCGTTTGATGCGGCAGGCCGTAAATCAGATCGACGCCGATCGAATGAAAACCGTGCGCGCGCGCCGCTTGCATCACCGACGCGGTCATCTCGAACGGCTGGATGCGATTGATCGCCTGCTGCACGCGCGGATCGAAGTCCTGCACGCCGAGGCTCAGCCGGTTGAAGCCGAGATGGCGCAGCAGCGCGATCGTGTCGGGCGACGCCTCGCGCGGATCGACCTCGATCGAATATTCGGCTTGATCGTCGGGCAGCAGATTGAAGTGCTCGCGCGTTGCGGCCATCAATTCCGTCATCTCGTCATGCGACAAAAACGTCGGCGTGCCGCCGCCCCAATGCAGTTGCGACACGGGCCGCTGGGTATCGAAACACGCAGCCTGCAAGCCGATTTCGCGTTTGAGCCGCTCGAGGTACGGCCGCGCGTGCGCGCGGTTTTTCGTCACGACCTTGTTGCAGCCGCAGTAGAAGCACACGGTGTCGCAAAACGGAATATGGAAGTACAGCGACAGATCGGTCGACGCGGCACCCGGATCGGCGGCGGCGCGGCGGTAGTCGGCGGTGTCGAACGATTCGCGGAACTGCGGCGCGGTCGGATAGGACGTATACCGGGGACCATTCGCGCTGTAGCGCGCGAGCAGGTCGGGGCGGAACAGGGTGTCGGCTAGGGACATGAACGGTATCGGACGGTGGGCGGCTCTCGCGGCGTATCGCGTGTGCATGGCCATTCGGGAGTTTTCAGTTTAAATGCGCGCCTGCGGGCTCCGTTTGTGTAAAAAGGTGCACAGACGGGCAGTGGCACAATGCGGGTCTGGCAACGCGTTGCCAAGGTTTGAGTTCAGGAAAGATGACGTGGATCAAAGATTGAAGAGCGCACGAGTGGACGATCACGCGTGCCGTCCCGATTGCGGTGCGTGCTGTATCGCGCCGTCGATTTCGAGTCCGATTCCGGGCATGCCCAATGGCAAGCCGGCGGGCGTTCGCTGCGTGCAACTCGGCGACGATCTGCGCTGCGCGATCTTCGGCCGGCCGGAGCGGCCCGCATGCTGCTCGGGTCTGCAGCCGCAACAGGAGATGTGTGGCGCGAATCGCGGTGAAGCGCTCGCATGGCTCACGCAACTCGAAGTGCAAACGCAACCGGCATCGCATCCATGATGCGCGGCACGCGATAAGCGCCATCACCCACCTCAAAGCCAACGCAAGCCGATGTCCGGCCAGGGCTTCCACAGGAGATTTCGCATGACTCGACCCGCAGCGCCGGCCCGGCGCCGCTTTCTGCGCGCCGCGCTGACCGGCTGCAGCGTGCTGGGCATCACCGTGTCGCTTGCGGCTTGCGCGAGCCCGACGTTTCCGTTCATGCCGTCGCAATACACGTTCTCGCAGAAGCAGGTGCAGGAGGCCGTGCAGCGCAAATTCCCGTATCAGCGCACGGTGTCGCAGGTGTTCGACGTCGCGCTGAGCAATCCGGTGGTGGGCATGCTGCCCGATGCGAACCGCGTGCAGGTGAAGCTCGACGCGCGTTTCGCCAGCCCGTTCCTGCAAGAGCCGGTCGATGGGGTGTTCACGCTGTCGAGCGAACTTGCCTACGACGCGGCGAGCCGTTCGGTGATCCTCAAGTCGCCGAGTGTCGATAACGTCAGCGTGAACGGCCAGGCGCAGATGTACACGCAGCAGATCAACGCGGCCGCGGCGCTGCTCGCGACCCAATTGCTGACCAACTATCCGATCTACACGTTCAAGCCCGAGCAACTGCAATTTGCCGGCGTCCATTACGAACCCGGTACAATCACCATCCTTACAAACGGCATACGCGTGCAAATCGTCGAAAGATGACGCGCACGCGCGGCCACGAGGGCCGCGCGTGCCAGTCATGACCGTGCCGGCCCATTTCGTTGCGACAACCAACTACGATAAGGGGCACGGATGGACTGGCTACTGGCTTGCAAAGCGCTGATTCTCGGCGTGATCGAGGGTTTGACGGAGTTCCTGCCGGTGTCGAGCACCGGGCATCTGATCGTCGTCGGCAGTCTTATCGATTTCTCCGACGAGCACGCGAAGACCTTCGATGTCGTGATCCAACTCGGCGCGATTCTCGCGGTGTGCTGGGAGTTTCGCCGTCGCATCGGCAACGTGATCGTGGGTCTGCCGAACCGGCCCGAAGCGCGCCGCTTCGCGCTGAACGTCATCATCGCGACGATTCCGGCGGTCGTGCTGGGCCTGCTGTTCGAAAAGTCGATCAAGGAGGCGCTGTTCGCGCCGGTGCCGGTGGCGTTCGCGCTGGTTGCGGGCGGCGTCGTGATCCTGTGGGCGGAGGCGCGTCAACGTGCGCGCGGCGACGCGGCGGTGCGAGTGCGCAGCATCGACGATCTGAGCCCGCTCGATGCACTGAAAGTCGGCCTCGCGCAGTGCTTCGCGCTGATTCCGGGGACCTCGCGCTCGGGCTCGACGATCATCGGCGGCATGCTGTTCGGCATCGAGCGCCGCGCCGCGACCGAGTTTTCCTTCTTTCTCGCGATCCCGATCATCTTCGGCGCGACCGCCTACGAGCTGTACAAGGACTGGAATCTGCTTACCACCGACGCGCTCGGCAGCTTCGCGCTCGGCTTCGCGGCTGCGTTCGTCAGTGCTTTCATTTGCATCCGCTGGCTGCTGCTCTACGTCGCGTCGCACGACTTCACGGTGTTCGCGTGGTATCGGATCGGCTTCGGTCTGCTGATCCTGCTGATCGGTTATAGCGGCGGGTTGAGCTGGGCCGATTGAGGCTGGCCGTGCGATGAAAAAAGGTCCGCGAATGCGGACCTTTTTTCATTGGCTTGCCGTTTCGTCGCGTTATGCGGCGGCGCGCTTGCGGAATACCAGGTCCCACACGCCGTGGCCGAGCCGCAGGCCGCGCCGCTCGAACTTCGTCACCGGACGATAGTCGGGCCGCGGTGCGTAGGTGTCGGCGGTGTTTTCGAGTAGCGGATCGGCGCCGAGCACTTCGAGCATCTGTTCGGCGTAGTTCTGCCAGTCGGTCGCGCAATGCAGATACCCACCCCGCTTCAGACGCGACACGAGCAGCGCGACGAACTTCGGCTGGATCAGCCGGCGTTTGTGGTGGCGCGCCTTGTGCCACGGATCGGGGAAGAAGATGTGCACGCCGTCCAGGCTGTCGGGCGCGATCATGTGCTCGAGCACTTCGACCGCGTCGTGCTGGATGATGCGGATGTTCGTCAGCGACTGCTCGCCGATCAGCTTCAGCAGCGCGCCGACGCCGGGCTCGTGGACTTCGACGCCGAGGAAGTCGTCGCCGGGACGCTGCGCCGCGATCTCCGCGGTGGTGGCGCCCATGCCGAAGCCGATCTCCAGCACGCGCGGCGCTTCGCGGCCGAACACGCCGGTCCAGTCGGGCTGCTGCGGCGCGTAGGGCACGACGAAGCGCGGGCCGAACTCATCGAGCGCGCGGCGCTGGCCGGTCGACACGCGACCCGCGCGCGTGACGAAGCTGCGGATGCGGCGGTGATGAAGCGTGTCTGCCGGCGTCGCACCGGGCGTGCCGTCGACGTTGTGCGTTTCGTCGCCGGCGGACCGGTCTGCTGCGCTCGTGGGAGTCGGGGAGTCGTCCGGGAGACCGGAGTCGTTTGGATCGTGGATCATCGTCGATGCTGCTGCAAGGGTGAGGGCTGCGCGGCTTGCGCGCTGTGCCGGGCCGTTGCCACTACAAAAAAGCCGCCTTCAGGGAGGCGGCTCTTGCTAGCTTCCGCTGAATAGTCAGCAGGAAAGTGGAGCGGGCGATGGGAATCGAACCCACGGCTCTAGCTTGGGAAGCTAGGGTATTACCATTATACGACGCCCGCAGAACTCGAAATTTTACAGGCTTTTGGGCGGTTTGGGCAGGGGTATGGTTCGCGCGCACGAACAGCCACCGCGCCTGTTCGCGTTGACGGTCAGAACAGCGCGCGTCTTTAGATGGCGTCTGCGCCTGCCGTTAACCCGAATGCTGCCCGACATCGTGCGCTTGCGCACCCGCAAGCCGGCACGCCCCCGGCGCTCCCCATCCTGTTCAAGAGACTTTCCCAAGATGCAGTGGTTTTCCGATCTGAAACTGAGCCACAAGCTTGTCGGCTCGTTGATGCTGTGCGCGTTCGTGACGGCCATCGTCGGCACGGTCGGTGTGCTGAAGGTGCGCGAAGTCGCGACGATGCAAACCGAAATGTACGACCGCTACGGCGGGGAGCCGCGCTTTTGGGGCGGCCGTGTCGAAGCCGGCGCCGACTCAATCGCCGGCGCGCGTGGCGGCGACCGCGGCTGCTGAGAGTGACTGGAGGACGTTCTGATCCGCAGCTCGCGACCGAGCCTGGCGATCCGGAAATTGACCGCCTGAGGCGGTCGAAGCCGCCACGACGATCAGCAGACACGAAAACGCCGCCGCATGCAGTCGCAAGCGGCGGCGTCTCGAGCGCGATCAGCTCAGATCACAAAATAAGTCAGCTGAACCGCCGCGCGCGTGACGACCATCTGCAGCACCTGCACGATCACGAACAGCAGGATCGGCGACAGATCGATACCGCCGAATTTCGGCAGCACGCGGCGCAGCGGATTCAGAAACGGCGCCGTCAGCTGATACAGAATCGGCATCGCCGGCGAGCGCGGATTGAGCCATGACAGCAGCGCCATCAGGATCGTCATCCAGATGACCAGATTGAGCGCCCACTTGATCGCGGTCAGCACCGCGACGATCAGCAGCGTCGGCACGAGCGTCAGCGGATCGGCGCCGGTCATCACGATCATCAGGACGACGTAGATAATCGCGGCGATCAGCGTCGCGGCCACGCTCGCCCAGTCGATCCTGCGCGTGCTCGGCAGAATGTGCCGCAGCGGCAGCACGATCCAGTTGGTCGCCTGCAGCACGGCGTTCGAGACCGGGTTGTACGGCGGCAGGCGCACGACCTGCAGCCACGCGCGTAACAGCAGCGCGGCGCCGAACAGCGTGAAAATGGTATTGAGCAGAAAACGGGCGATATCGCCAAACATCTCGGGTCCTTATGCTTCTGATAACGGCCACCGGCGGGCCGTGGGCTGCCGGCGTCGCAAGATCGGTGCGCGCCGGCGGTTTTCTGGATTTACCTGGTTAGCCAACCGGAGGTTCGACGCCATTGCGCACCGCCTGCCGGTGGTTGTCTGTCCGGCATCACACGGAAATCCGGACCTCGCTGATCAGGATCGTGCCATTGCCGCCGTCCGTGTAGTTCGGGATATCCGCCAATAGTTGCTCGGACGCGGGCTTGAACACTTCATAGAAATCGTCCGCGCTGTCGAACAGGAAGTGGCCCCCGGCCACGTAAGGAGGCGGCGTGCCGGGCGGCCCGGCGTTCAGGCCCGCGTCGACCGACCAGCCTTTCAGCGCCGGCCCGAACAGCTTCGCCGCGAGCGGCATATGGGTCGCGCAGTAGTAGTCCATGTCGAAGCGGCCATTTTCCCGGTACGGGTAGAGGATGCTGACCTTGATCATTGTGCGTTCTCGTCTGTTGATCCCGAGGCGCGGCGCGGGTCGTCGCGTGGTTCGCATCTGCTTCGCCCGGCGCGCCGGACGTCACATTATCACGGCTTACTTGACGCTTGCACCTGCTGCCGCCTGATTCAGCGAGCGGCCCAGCGATTCTTCCACAGCTTCGGAGATCGCTTCAATCGTCGCGGGCGGCGCGGCACGCCGTCGGGCGAGGTTGACCGCGCGGCGCGTCAGCAGACCGTAGAGCGCGGCATGGTCGCCGTCGAAGCTTTCGAGCAGCGCCAGCTGCTTCTCGACGACACCCGCGTCGCCGCGCGATACCGGCCCCGCGAGCGCGTTCGGCAGGCCCTTGTCGCGCGCCGTTTCGATCGTGCCGGCGAGCATCGGCAGAAGCGCGCGCAGCGCGTCATCCTCGGCGAAGCCGAGCGTGCGCCACAACGCGACGCATTCGGCGAGGCTGCAAAGCGCAAA
The DNA here is from genome assembly GCF_040948805.1 of Paraburkholderia sp. BR13439. Taxonomy (NCBI): domain Bacteria; kingdom Pseudomonadati; phylum Pseudomonadota; class Betaproteobacteria; order Burkholderiales; family Burkholderiaceae; genus Paraburkholderia; species Paraburkholderia sp. BR13439. The sequence continues at coordinate 17,907 of NZ_JBFPKN010000007.1, forward strand.
GCTCGCCGCGTAGTGCGCGGCGGCGTGATACAGCATGCGGCCGCCCGGCGGAATCGACAGCGGATGGCAGCGCAGCGCGAGCGCGAGCGCGGTCAGTGTCTCCTTCAGTTCGCCGTCGGCTTCGATCGTCACTGAACAGCCGTCGATCCGCTCGAGATCCGCGAGCTCGCCGCTAAATAGATACAGCGGATGAAAGCCGCCGATCGCCGCACCCTGATCGCGCGCCGGCGCCAGCAATTCGACCGGCGACGCGCCACTGCAGTGCACGAGGGCCTTGCCGCGGTGGCTTGCCGCATCGCCGGCAAAGCGGAGTGTGTGCGCTGTCGTACCGATGCTGTCGTCGGGAACGGCTAAAAAAACGATATCGGCAGCGTCGACGACTTGTTGCGGGTCGTCAGAGGCCATGCAGTGTGCGATCTGGGCGGCGAGCCGGCGCGCGGAATCGGCCGAGCGGCTCGCCACCGCGGTGACCGGGTAGCCGGCGCGCGCGAACGCGAGCGCGAGACAGCGCGCAAGCCGCCCCGCACCGATGAAGCCGACGCGCGGCAAGGAAGACTGGGACATGGTCACCTGCTCCAGACGGATCGTGTGAATGGGAAAGCAGCAGTATCTCGCATCCGCAAAACGCGGGCGCGATCCTGCCCCTTGCGCGGCTCGACAGCTGTCGTCGGATGAGTTTGCGGGCGATATGGCGCCACCGGTTGGTCATCGGGCGGCGCGACGCCCACGGGTGTGAAAACTGCTCACAATCGTAGTGACAGGAACAGTGGTCGATGAGCCGGTTTTGACGGTCGTATTTTCGTACTTCGTTCGTAGTCAGAAAATCGGGAGGGTAGTGATGAGTATTTTTTCTTACCGAAAACACTTGCGGTTCCTGACGCACGCCCAGCGCCGTCGCTGGTGGGATCAGAAGAAGCGCCTGACGCCGCGCGTGCGGATCAGCGGCGCGTACGTGCCGCCCAATGTGTCCCGCGAATTCGTGTACGTGAAGGTCGGCTAGTCGCGCGGTCTTCGCAGGTGAGAAAGTGCCCGGCTCGAGCCATTGAGCCGGGCATTTTTTATTGGGAAATTCCTTCCGGCTGTCAGGATTGAAGCGAATTTGTAATTAAAGTTTACCGATGCGCGAACTATAGCCCCTCGCGTTCGATCAGACCTATGACCCGCGGCCCGTCGCTCGCGTGCAACCCCTTGATTCAGGGCTCCTTTGGCTGTCGCCGCGGCGGCGCGTGGGCGCGCACGTGCGGCGCCCGGCAAAACGCTTCGGCTAGCCCTTGCAATTTGCAACAAATGCGAACAGTTCGGCCGGGGCTTTTTAGATACATTGATTCCACAGCATGCGAGGCATGCGCAGTCGGCGACCTTGGCAGGCCGCGCTAGGAGAATAGAAGTGAAAAAGATCGTTCCATTCGTCGTTGCAGCCGCATTCGGCTTGGGACTTGCCGGGGCTGCTGAGGCAGGTGTTTCCGTTGGTATCGGCCTTGGGGTGCCGATCGCGCCGGCCTATCCGGTGTACGCGGCGCCGCCGCCTGTCTATTACGCGCCGCCGCCTCCGCCGGTGTATGCGCCGCCGGTTGTCGTCGCCCCGGCTCCAGTGGTGGTCGGAGGCTATTACGGCTATGGCCATCCTTATTATCGTGGCTACTACCACGGCTACCGTGGCTACTATCGCGGCGGGTACGGGCACCCGTACTATCGTCGTTAAGAAGCGCGGGCGCGCGTGACGCGCGCGGGAACCTCGACGGCGTAACACCGGCTTGTGCCGGGTTACGCCGCTTCTATTTGTATCGCTGGTTTTGCTTTCCGCCATGTTTCCTCGCTGGTGTCGCGCGCTCGCGCGAGCACCGTTCCAAAGCATGGATGAAGCTGGGAGAATGGCTGCTTCGCCACCGCTCCAGGAGAGTTTCGCCGATGCAAGCGCTTCCCGCTCCCACCTTCGATGACGTCCTCGACGCCGCCACGCGTCTCGAAGGCGTCGCGCACCGCACCCCCGTTCTGACGTCGAGCACGTTCGACGAGCGCACCGGCGCGTCGGTGTTCTTCAAGTGCGAAAACTTCCAGCGCATGGGCGCGTTCAAGTTCCGCGGCGCGTACAACGCGATTTCGCATTTCGACGCGGAGCAGCGCAAGGCCGGAGTGCTGACCTATTCGTCGGGCAATCACGCGCAGGCCATCGCGTTGTCGGCGCGCCTCGCCGGCATTCACGCGACGATCGTGATGCCGCACGACGCGCCCGAGGCCAAGGTCGCCGCGACCAAAGGCTACGGCGGCGAAGTGATCACGTACGATCGCTACAAGGAAAATCGCGAGGAGATCGGCCGGCGCCTGGCCGAGGAGCGTGGCATGACGCTGATTCCGCCGTACGATCATCCGCACGTGATTGCCGGGCAGGGTACCGCGGTCAAAGAACTGATCGACGAAACCGGCCCGCTCGACTTGTTGTTCGTGTGCCTTGGAGGCGGTGGGTTGATCAGCGGCAGCGCGTTGTCGGCGGCCGCGCTGAGCCCTGCTTGCACGGTGATCGGCATCGAGCCCGAAGCGGGCAACGACGGCCAGCAGTCGCTCGCGCGCGGCGAGATCGTGCATATCGATACCCCGCGCACGATCGCCGATGGCGCGGCCTCGACGCATCTGGGCCATTACACGTTCGCGGTCATCCGTCGGCTGGTCGCGCGAATCGAAACGGTAAGCGATGCGCAACTGATCGAGACGATGCGCTTTTTCGCGCAGCGCATGAAGATCGTCGTCGAACCGACCGGTTGCCTCGCGGCGGCGGCGGTGCTGAATGGCATCGTGCCGGTGAAGGGCAAGCGCGTCGGCGTGGTGGTGAGCGGCGGCAACGTCGATTTGCCGAAGCTCGCGCAGTACCTCGCATGAGCGACTCACGTCGAGCCGCATGAAGAAACGGCTCGCCGATGCGAGCCGCCTTCTTATGCGTGAACCGCTTCAGCTTGCTACTTGTGCAGTGCTTTGTACGATCAGGTCTCGATACCCGTTGACGATCACGCTGTACGAGAAATAGGCGAACAACAGCGCCGACAGAACGTGACACGCCCGCAGCAGACCGGCGCCCGCGCGCTTGCGTCCGTGGCTGCCGAGCCCGCAGATAAAAAGCGTCCAGCACAGGCCGCCGAGAAAGAAGCCGCCGAGGAAGATCAGCGCGGTCGTCGGGCTCGTTGCGCCGGCTTTCGCGATCAGCGCGCCGCCGACCGCCGCGAACCACAGGATCGCCGAAGGCGACGACACCGCCAGCAGCACGCCGCGCAGGAAGCCGCCCCATGGCGACTGATGCGCAGTAGCGTCGCCTTCGCCGGCAACAGCGGGTGCCGTGGCCGGGAACATCGCTTCACGCGCCATCTTCCAGGTGAGAAACAGCAGGATCGCCGCGCCGCCGATCCACACGACCCAACGCACCGATTCGAACTGCAGCAGCGCAGCCATGCCCGCGAGCGCGAGCGCCGCGTAAATGAGATCGCCGACGCACGAGCCGAGGCCGAGCCAGAAGCCCGGCCGGAAGCCGTGCGACAGCGTCAGCGAAATGATCGCGACGTTGACGAGACCGATATCGAGGCATAGCGACAAGGACAGAAAAAAGCCGTCCGACATCATTGAAAAAGCGTGCATCCGCGCGAGCGCTCCATCCGTTATTAGTTGTGTTGTTCGGCGCGCGTTTACAGACCGAGGCCCAACTCGTTCCACAAGCTGTCGATACGCTGCTTGACCGCCTCGTCCATCACGATCGGGCGGCCCCATTCGCGGTCGGTTTCGCCCGGCCACTTGTTGGTCGCGTCGAGCCCCATCTTCGAGCCGAGGCCGGCTACCGGCGACGCGAAATCGAGATAGTCGATCGGCGTGCGGTCGACGAGCACCGTGTCGCGCGTCGGGTCCACTCGCGTGGTGATCGCCCAGATCACTTCGTTCCAGTCGCGGATATTGACGTCCTCATCGACGACGACGATGAACTTCGTATACATGAACTGCCGCAGGAAGCTCCACACCCCGAACATCACGCGCTTCGCATGACCGGGGTAGCTCTTCTTCATCTGCACGATCGCCATGCGGTAGCTGCAGCCTTCGGGCGGCAAATAAAAGTCGGTGATCTCGGTGAACTGCTTCTGCAGCAGCGGCACGAACACTTCGTTCAGCGCGACGCCGAGGACCGCGGGCTCGTCGGGCGGTTTGCCGGTGTAGGTGGAGTGATAGATCGCGTCGCGGCGCATTGTGATCCGCTCGACCGTGAAGACCGGGAACCACTCCTGTTCGTTGTAGTAGCCGGTGTGATCGCCATACGGGCCTTCGAGCGCGTGTTCGTACATGGCCGACGCACCCTTCGACGGACGCGGCGGCGCGCCGGCCGGAGCGGACGAGGGCGCGCCTTCCTGCGGATAGATGAAGCCTTCGAGCACGATCTCGGCGCGCGCGGGCACTTGCAGACCGTCGACGCCCGGCGTGATGCATTTCGCGAGCTCAGTGCGCCCGCCGCGCAGCAGGCCGGCGAACTGGTATTCGGACAGCGTGTCGGGCACCGGCGTGACCGCGCCGAGGGTCGTCGCCGGGTCCGCGCCGAGCACGACGGCCACCGGATACGGCTTGCCTGGATTTTTCAGCGCGAACTCGCGGAAATCGAGCGCGCCGCCGCGATGCGCGAGCCAGCGCATGATCAGTTTGTTGCGGCCAATCAGTTGCTGTCGATAGATACCCAGGTTTTGTCGGCTCTTGTTCGGCCCTTTCGTGACGGTCAGACCCCAGGTGATCAGCGGCCCGGCGTCACCGGGCCAGCACGTCTGGATGGGCAATTTGCCGAGGTCGACGTCGTGGCCTTCCCAGACGATTTCCTGGCAGGGCGGCGCGCTGACCGTCTTCGGCGCCATGTCCCACACGGCCTTCGCTAGCGACAGCAGCTTGCCGGCGTCCTTGAAACCTTTGGGCGGTTCCGGTTCCTTCAGCGCGGAGAGTAGCCGGCCGACGTCGCGCAGCGATTCGAGCGCCGCCTGGTCGCCCGCGCCCGCTTCGGCGTCGATGCCCATGCCGAGCGCGACGCGGCGCGGCGTGCCGAACAGATTGCCGAGCACCGGGAACGCATGGCGCTCGGTGTTCTCGAACAGCAGAGCCGGACCGCCCGCGCGCAACACGCGGTCGCACAGTTCGGTCATTTCGAGATTCGGCGACACGTTTTGCGAAATTCGGCGCAATTCACCGATCGCCTCGAGGCGGCCGATGAAATCGCGCAAGTCTTTGTATTTCATCTGTGACGGTTCAGGGCCGCATGCACGGCGCAATAGGACTGAGGGCGCAGCAGGACCGACGGTGGTATCTGCCCGGCGCAAAAACGATTGTCGATTTTACCTGCGTTAGCTAGCGCACGTAGATCAACCAAATGATCTATCCCGAACAGCCAGGGTCGGATCGCCTAAAACGCACATAGAACAGGGCTTCCGGCGGACTGAACACTGTTTATAATTACAAATAGTTATAGATATTGCATTTTATAGTGTTGACGATCTATAAAACCGTGCATAGAATCCGTCGACATTGGTTGCAGGGCGTTAACCTTTTTACCGTCGCCCCCGGTCCTCAGACGCAACGCGTCACCGTTTTACTTCCCTGCAGGGTAGAACGGCATTATTGAAGTCCCTCACCAGCGTCCACCAACGCTGGTTTTTCGCGTGGGAGCCAAGCCCGTACACATTGAGTTATGTGGGCTGTTTTTGAGATGGCTCCCCGAAACGGTATTTGTTGCCGTTTTCCCGACGTCGCTGCTGCCCAACCAGAGAGCACGCGATGTCTTGACTCTGCGAGCGCGCTGTACCGCCTGATTTGACCCGGCGGAGTTCGCGGATCATGCAAGATGGGAGATCTGAATGAACGCCTGGTTATCGTGGCGTCCTGATGAGCGTATTGCGCAGGTTGTGCGCGGTGCGCTGCGCCGCGGGACGCGACTGAGTCATCACCTGTTCAGCATTGTCGGCGGGATCGCCGTGGTGCTGGCTCTCGCACTGTGGCTGATGCCGACCTGGCGCGGCGCGCTGGCTGCGCGTCTGATGCCGGTCATTTCCGCCGCCGTGCAAGCGGGTCCGGCCCGCCTGCTGCAAGGCAACCCGCTGCCGGCCATCGGACCGACCAGAAATGCCGGTGCATCCTCCGACGAATCGCTGTCGGCCAATTCACCAAGCGCGCCGAACACGCCGAGCCCCGCCGATGGGTCGAGCGACGGCAGCATGACCCTGACCTCGGCGACCACCAGCTTCGACGGCGCCTTCGACAACGCTGCCACGCCGGGCACCAGCACCGTCGCGCTCAACGGGCTCGATCCGCGCACGATGCAGGGCGTCAGCGCGCTCGCGCGTCTGATTCCGCAGCAACGCGTGTCCGCCGATGCGCGCGATGACCGCGTGCTCGTGTCGAGCCACGAGCAGGACCTGGTCGCGTCGTACCTTGCGCGGCGCTATCGCGTCGCTCAGGAGCCCGTCAGCGAACTCGTGAAGGCCGCGTTCGACACCGGCCGCGAAGTCGGCCTCGATCCGCTGCTGCTGCTCTCAGTGATGGCGATCGAATCGGGCTTCAATCCCTACGCCGAGAGCGGCGTCGGCGCACAGGGCCTGATGCAGGTGATGTCGAAGGTGCATTCGGACAAATTTCAGTATTTCGGCGGCCAGAGCGCTGCGCTCGAACCGCTCGCGAACATCAAGGTCGGCGCGCTCGTGCTGAAGGATTGCATCGCGCGCGGCGGCTCGCTGCCGGGCGGCCTGCGTCTGTACGTCGGCTCGAGCACGCCGGACGACGGTGGCTACGGCGCGAAGGTGATGGCCGAGCGCGGTCGGCTGCGCGATGTCGCGCGCGGCCGCAAGGTGCCGGTCAATGCGCCGCAGGCTCCGGTGCTGAGCGCGTCGACGACGCCGGCGCCAGCCGCCTCGACGAGCGGCGGCAACGGCAAGCGCGTCCAGGTGACATTGCAGGGCGGCCACGCGCTGAGCTCGGCGACTTCGGCGGCGCACTCGCAGCCGGCCGATCAGCAGGACGACGCCAGCGCCAATTCGGCAACGCGCCATGTGGCGTCGGCGTCGGAGCTGGGGGCTTGAGTTAGACATTTGCTAGCCGCATGAAAAAAGGACACCCGAGGGTGTCCTTTTTTGCGTCTGGCAGGCCGATAGCCGCCGGCTCAGTGCCTCAACATCAATGCCGCCCGAACAGCTTCGCCAGCCGCTCGACAGCCTCTTCGAGCTTCGGATACGCGGTCGCATACGACAGCCGGATGTAGTCCCTCGGCGCGTGCGTGCCGAAGTCCATGCCCGGCACCAGCACGACGCCGGCATCGTGCAGCATCGCCTTCGTGAGCGCCGCGCTGTCGCCGGCCGCGGGATGCGCGACACCGCGGCAGTCGGCGTACACGTAAAACGCGCCGTCGGGCATTACGGGCACCGAGAAGCCGAGCGATTCGAGCGCCGGCGCGATGAAGTCGCGGCGTCGCTTGAATTCGAGGCGCCGCGCTTCGTAGATCGCGATCGTCTCCGGCTCGAAGCAGGCGAGCGCCGCGTGCTGCGCGAGCGCCGACGCGCAGATGAACAGGTTTTGCGCGAGCTTTTCGAACGCGCTGACCATCGCGGGCGGCACGACGAGCCAGCCGAGTCGCCAGCCGGTCATGTTGAAGTACTTCGAGAAGCTGTTGACGGTGACCACGTCGTCGCCGAACGACAGCGCCGACACGGGCTTCGCGTCGTAGCTGAGGCCCTGGTAGATCTCGTCGACGATCGTGAAGCCGCCGCGCGCGCGCACGGCCTTGACGATCCGCTCGAGTTCGGCCGGCTCGATCGACGTGCCGGTCGGATTCGACGGCGACGCGAGCAGCACGCCGCGGGTGCGCTCGCCCCACAGGCGTTCGACGTCGGCGGCGGTCAGCTGGAAGCGCTCAGCCGGCCCGCTCGGCACCATTACAGGCCTGCCTTCGGCAGCGATCACGAAATGGCGGTTGCACGGATAGCACGGGTCGGGCATCAGCACTTCGTCGTCGCGATCGACGAGCGCCGCGCACGCGAGCAGCAGCGCTGCCGACGCGCCCGCCGTGACCACGATCCGCGCCGGATCGACCTCGATGCCGTAGAACTCGGCGTAATGCGCGGAAATCGCATCGCGCAGCTCGTGCACGCCGAGCGCGTTCGTGTATTGCGTGACGCCGCGGCGCAGCGCGCTCGCGGCCGCCTCGATGACCGGTTCGGGCGCGGTGAAATCCGGCTCGCCGATGCCCATGTGAATGATGTCGCGCCCGGCTCGTTCGAGCAGCGCGGCCTCTTTGGCCAGTTCCATCACGTAGAAAGGCTGGATGGCATCGACGCGCGCGGCAAGCCGCACGAGAGGTTCGGTCACGGAGTTCATACGGTCGGATCCAATTCAGAAGCAGGGAACGGCGCCCACTCATCGAATGATGCGCTCATCGATGCGCACGGCGGCGTCCTTGCGGGCGCTCGAGGTGCTTCGCCCTGTGCAATGCGGCGTGGCGGGGCCGATGCACGGCATGGCCCCGCCCGCACAGCGCTCAGCTCTTACGAGCCGCCTGCGTTTCGGCGGCGCGCAGTTGCGCCGAGAGCTTGTCGAGCACGCCGTTCACGTACTTGTAGCCATCCGAGCCGCCGAACGTCTTGGTCAGCTCGACCGCTTCGTTGATGACCACGCGATACGGAATGTCGACGTGATTCTTCAGTTCGAACGCGGCGACCAGCAGCACCGCGCGTTCGACCGGCGACAGCTGATCGATCGGACGATCGAGGCATGGCGCGATCGCGGCGGACAATTCCTCGGAATCGCGCATCACGCCATGCAGGATTGCGTCCAGATGCTCGTGGTCGGCCTTGTCGTAACCTTGCGCGCCGCGCAGTTGCGCGTCGATCTCACCGCCGGGCGAGCCCGACAGCAGCCACTGGTAAAGCCCCTGCGTGGCCAGTTCGCGGGAGCGTCGGCGTGCGCTCTTCATGCCTCTTCCTCATCGTCTTCGTCTTCATCTTCGTCGTCATCGCCGCCGAGCTGTTCGAGCGCAACCGCGAGGTTCGCCATCTCGACAGCCACGCGCGCGGCGTCGCGACCCTTCTCGGTCATGCGCGCGACGGCCTGCTCGTCGTTTTCGGTGGTCAGCACCGCGTTCGCGACCGGAATGCCGAAGTCGAGGCCGATGCGCGTGATGCCCGCGCCGCTTTCGTTCGACACGAGTTCGAAGTGGTACGTCTCACCGCGGATCACCGCGCCGAGCGCGATCAGCGCGTCGAATTGCGCGCTTTCAGCGAGCTTTTGCAGCGCAAGCGGGATTTCCAGCGCGCCCGGCACCGTGACGAGCAGCACGTCTTCGCCGGTCACGCCGAGGCGTTCGAGTTCTTCGATGCAGGAGTCGGCGAGGCCGTTGCAGACGGGTTCGTTAAAGCGCGCCTGGACGATGCCGATGCGCAGTCCGTCGCCGTCGAGATTCGGTTGATATTGTCCGATTTCCATGTGAATTCCGTAGTGTTTGAGTGGGCGCGAGGCGCGTGAGTGGCCGGATCAGACTTGCGGGGCTTGCGTTTTGCTGCCGGGCATCGGAATGAAGCCCGTGACTTCGAGACCATAACCCGACATGCTGCCGAGCTTACGAGGGTTCGACAGCACCTGCATCTTGCCGACGCCGAGTTCGCGCAGAATCTGTGCGCCGACGCCGTAGGTCTTGAAGTCGACCGGGCGGCGCTTCAGCGCGTCCGCTTTTTCCTTCGAGTCGAACGCCTTGAAGACGTCGATCAGATGGTCTTTCGAGTCGCCGCAGTTCAGCAGCACGACCACGCCGATATCGCGTTCCGCGATTTCTTTCATCGCCGCATCCAGCGTCCACGAGTGCGTGGATTCGCCGACTTCGAGCAGATCCAGCACCGACAGCGGCTCGTGCACGCGCACCGGCGTGTCGCGATCGGGAGATGGCGTGCCGCGCACCAGCGCGATATGCGGCTGGCCGCTCGGCTGGTCGAGATACATGACCGCGCGAAACGCGCCGTGGGCGGTTTGCATCGTGCGTTCGCTAATCCGCTCGACGATCGATTCGGTGCGGCTGCGATAGTGGATCAGATCGGCGATCGTGCCGGTCTTCAGGCCATGCTCCTTGCCGAACTCGAGCAGGTCCGGCAGACGCGCCATCGTGCCGTCGTCCTTGATCACTTCGCAGATCACCGCGGCGGGCGTGAGGCCCGCGAGTCTCGTGAAGTCGCAGCCGGCCTCGGTATGGCCGGCGCGCACCAGCACGCCGCCCGGCTGGGCCATGATCGGGAAGATATGGCCGGGCTGCACGATGTGTTCGGCCTTTGCGTCCGGCGCGACCGCGGCTGCGATCGTGCGGGCGCGGTCGGCTGCCGAGATGCCGGTCGTCACGCCTTCGGCCGCTTCGATGCTGACGGTGAACGCGGTGCCGTACTGCGTGCCGTTGCGGTAGGTCATCAGCGGCAGGTTCAGCTGTTTGCAGCGGTCCTGGGTCAGCGTCAGGCAGATCAGGCCGCGGCCGTAGCGAGCCATGAAATTGATCGCTTCCGGAGTGACAAACTCGGCGGCGATCACGAGGTCGCCCTCGTTTTCGCGGTCTTCTTCGTCGACGAGGATCACCATCCGGCCGGCTTTCAGTTCGGCGATGATCTCTTGGGTGGAGGCGAGCGTCATGTTGGCGAGTTTTTCGGGAAAGCGCGTATTTTACGCCACGCGCGGGCCCAAGTCGCCTCCGCCAGACGACATAGGCGGTTTGGCCGATTGACGAAGAGCGGGGCGTGGTTGCCATCGTGGCCCGCTTTACGGACTGCAATAGTGCGGAACGGTACTTGCGCCGCAGCAGGCAGCTTCGTCTCACTACCACCCGGAGACTGCAATGTCGAGGACCGTCGGCTATTGCATCACTGTAAGGCGTCATGCGCACGCGCACGGAGCGCGGCCATGAGGCGCGGCGTCACGAGCGGGGGCTCGTCGCAGGCGCCCATCACCGCGCTGCGCGCGAGCGCGTACCGGATTCCGACCGACGCGCCGGAAGCCGACGGCACGTTCGCGTGGGACGCGACCACGCTGGTCGTCGTCGAGGTCGACGCGGGCGGCGACACCGGCATCGGCTACACGTACAGCGACGCCTGCATCGTCGCGCTGATCCAGGGCGCGCTCGCCGCCTGCGTGCTGAATCACGACGGCCTGGACGTCGCCGCGCATTGGCAACGGCTACAACGCCAGGTGCGCAATCTCGGCCGCGCGGGACTGGCCGCCACCGCCATTTCCGCGATCGACTGCGCACTGTGGGACCTGAAGGCGAAGCTGCTCGGCGTGCCGCTCGTCGGGGTACTCGGCGCGCTGCGCCCGACCGTGCCGGTCTACGGCAGCGGCGGCTTCACCACGTACACGAACCAGCGCTTGCAGCAGCAGTTCGCTGGCTGGGTCGCGCAGGACGGCTGCCGGTGGGTAAAGATGAAAATCGGCAGCGAGCCCGACAAGGACCCCCCGCGCGTCGCGGCGGCGCGCGAGGCGATCGGCGGCGCGGGCCTGTTCGTCGACGCGAACGGCGCATTCACGCCGCAGCGGGCACTGTACTACGCGCAACGCTTCGCCGAGCACCAGGTGAGCTGGTTCGAGGAGCCCGTGTCGTCGGACGACGAAGCGGGCCTGCGCAACGTGCGTGAGCACGCGCCGGCCGGCATGGAGATCGCCGCCGGCGAATACGGCTATACGCTCGACGATTTCCGCCACCTGCTCGCGATCGGTGCCGTCGACGTGCTGCAGGCCGACGCGAGCCGGTGCGGGGGCATCACCGGCTTTCTGCAGGCCGCCGCGCTGTGCGACGCGTATCACGTGCCGCTGTCCGCCCACTGCGCGCCGGCGCTGCATCTACACGCCGCGTGCGCGGCGCCGCGCTTGCGCCATCAGGAGTGGTTCCACGACCACGCCCGGATCGAAGCGATGCTGTTCGACGGCGCGCCGCGTTTGCGCGATGGCCAGATGGAGCCGGACCTGTCGCGGCCCGGTTGCGGGCTCGAGTTCAAGCATGGCGACGCCGCGCGCTACCTCATCAAATAAAGCAGGCCAGAACAAGGAAGCGATATCGATGAGCTCCTCAAGCGTACCCGGATTGCTGTACACGGCGGCGGCGATTGCTGCCGTCGCGACGTTGGCCGCGCGCGGCGCGCGAGGACCCGAGCCGCATCCCGAACCTCGCGGGAGCGGCCTGCGACACCGCGAGCGTCGAGCCTCCGTGACGTTCCCGGCGCGTGTGCACACGAGAAAACCCACTGACGAGGTCCAGGCACACGTCGAAGCGGCCCGCACCTTCAACCATAGCTCCGCGCTGCTCGCGCTGTCGGTGCTCGCCGACAGCGCGATGGAGCACTATCGCGGCTCGTTCGACAATCCCGCGATGTTCGCGCCGCTCGTCAGTGCGAGTCTGTCGCTCGTTGCGGGGCTGCATGGCGGCGCGGATCGTCGCAGCCAAACGCATCGCGCACGCCATGCGATCTATCTGAGCGCGGCGGCGACCGGCATCGCCGGCACGGGGTTCCATGTCTACAACGTGATGAAGCGCCCGGGCGGCTGGAGCTGGAACAACCTGTTTCACGCGGCACCGCTCGGCGCGCCGATCGCGTTGCTGCTGTCGGGCGCGCTCGGTGCCGTCGCCGAACGGCTGCGCGACCAGCCCGCCGCCGACCCGCGACTGCTCGGCATGCCGGCCGGTCAGGCGCTCGGTCTGCTGGTCGCGGCCGGTCTCGTCGGCACCGTGGGGGAGGCCGCACTGCTGCATTTTCGCGGCGCGTTCCAGCATCGCGCTATGTACGCGCCGGTCAGCATTCCGCCCGTCACCGCGGCGCTGCTCGCGCATGCCGCGCTGGCCGCTCCGCGCGAGCGCTGGTACACGCGGCTGTGGTTGCGCATCACGACCGCGCTCGGCTTTATCGGCGCGGGTTTTCACGCGCGCGGGATCGCGCGTCGCCAGGGCGGCTGGCGCAACTGGAGCCAGAACCTGTTCGACGGGCCGCCGCTGCCCGCGCCGCCGAGCTTTTCCGCGCTGGCGCTCGCCGGGCTCGCCGCGCTGCGTCTGCGGGAGACTGAAAAATGACCCACCAACCACGCTCGACCCGAGCCACCCGCTATCCCGGCTACGACGTGCTCGACAAACGCGCGACGCCGTCGTGGGACGCTCACACCCGCGCGGTGATCGCCGAACGCCTCGCGACACCGCTCGAGCCGCGCTTTTTCAGCGCCGTCGAATGGCTCGCGGTCACGTCGCTGTGCGCGCGCATCGTGCCGCAAGCGAACGCGCATCCGGTGGTGCCGCTCGCCGCGCTGCTCGACGCGCACCTCGCCGGCAACGGCAACGACGGCTACCGCGACGCCCGTTTGCCGCCGATGCGCGACGCCTGGCGCATCGGCCTCGCCGCGCTCGATGCCGAATCCCGCGAGCGCGGCGGCCTGCCGTTCGCGAGCCTCGCGCAGGACGCGCAGATCGCGCTGCTCGGCGACATGCAGCGCGGCGAACTGACGAACCCCGCGTGGCGCGGCATGCCGTCGAAGCTGTTTTTCAGCGAGCGGGTGCTGCACGACATCTGCGGGCTCTACTACTCGCACCCGCATGCGTGGAGCGAGATCGGTTTCGGCGGCCCGGCGAATCCGCGCGGCTACGTGCGCATGTACCTGAACCGGCGCGATCCGTGGGAGGCGGTCGAAGCGACGCCCGACACGCACGAGCAGGCCACGAGGGAGAACCGCCGTGTCCGATGACGCGCAGCAGCGGCCGCGCGGCAAGGACGGCCGCGCCCCCGACGTGTTCCAGCGCGGCGGCTGGGTGCCGATGCGCACGTACTCCGACGGCGAAGAGGTCGATTTCGCGATCGTCGGCACCGGCGCCGGCGGTGGCACGCTCGCGTGCCGGCTCGCGGAGAAAGGCTTCAGGGTAGTCGCGTTCGATGCCGGCGCGTGGTGGCGTCCGCTCGAAGAGTTCGCGTCGGACGAGGCGCATCAGGAAAAGCTGTTCTGGACCGACGAGCGCATCTGCGACGGCGACAATCCGCTGAAGCTCGGCCACAACAACAGCGGCAAGGCGGTCGGCGGCAGCACGGTCCATTTCGCGATGGTGTCGCTGCGTTTTCGGCCCGAGTGGTTCAAGTCGCGCAGCGTACTCGGCTATGGCGCCGACTGGCCGCTCGACTGGCGCGAGATGTGGCGCTACTACAGCGAGGTCGAGGACGCGCTGAAAATCTCCGGACCGGTCAACTATCCGTGGGGCCCGAAGCGGCCGCGCTATCCGTATCGCGCGCATGAGCTGAACGCGGCGGCGCTGGTGCTCGCGCGCGGCGCCGAGGCGCTCGGCATCGGCTGGTGCCCGACGCCGCTCGCAACCATCTCCGCGCCGCGCGGCCGCGCGCATCCGTGCGTGTACCGCGGCTTTTGCGTGTCCGGCTGCGCGACCAACGCGAAGCAAAGCGCGCTCGTCACGTGGATTCCGCGTGCGCTGCGTGCCGGCGCCGAAGTGCGCGATCTGGCGATGGTCGGCCGCGTCGTCACCAACGACGCGGGGCTCGCCACCGGCGTTGAATATCTGCGCGAAGGGCATTGGCGATTCCAGCGCGCGAAGCACGTGGTGGTGGCCGGCTACGCGATCGAAACGCCGCGCCTGTTGCTGATGTCGGCCAACAGCCGCTTTCCGGATGGACTCGCGAACAGCTCGGGACTCGTCGGCAAAAACCTGATGGCGCAGTCGAACCAGGCCGTCTACGGCACCTTCGACGAAGACATCCGCTGGTACAAGGGCCCGCCGTCGCTCGCGCTCACCGAGCACTGGAACTACGAAGACAAGGGCAAGGACTTTTTCGGCGGCTACTGCTACATGAGCCAGGGGCCGCTGCCGAACGGCTGGGTCGCGGTGCAGAACGGCCGTGGCTTGTGGGGTGACGCGCTCGGCGCGGAGATGCTCAAGTACAACCACCAGGCGGGGCTGAAGATCGTCGGCGAGATGCTGCCGCAGCAGCGCAACCGCGTGACGCTTGCAGACGAAAAGGACCAGTACGGGCTGCCGATCGCGCGCGTCACCTATTCATGGTGCGACAACGACAAGCGGCTCATCGCGCATTCGCTAGACTTCATGGAGCAGGCGCTCGCAGCCGCGGGGGGCAACGAGATCTGGCGCGAGACCGACGACACCTGCCATCTGAACGGCACCGCCCGCATGGGCGACGATCCGGCGACGAGCGTCGTCGATGCGGACTGCCGCAGCTGGGACATCCGCAACCTGTGGGTGTGCGACGGCTCGGTGTTTCCGACCGTCGGCGGCGTGAATCCGTCGTTGACGATCCAGGCGATCGCGTGCCGCACGGCCGACCGTATCGCCGCGCTGGCCGCGCGCGGTGAGCTATAGGTTTCGCATCGTTCGCCGGATGGAGGCTTGTATGAAGCGCAGCTGGACGATCATCGGGGTCGATGACGTGGCTCGCAGCTTCGGCTGGTATCGGCAGCTGTTCGGTCAGCCGCCGGTGTCGCCCGCTCACGACGACTTTGGACAGATCCGCGACACGGACGGCACCGTGTTGCTGTGTCTGCATCAGTGGGGCGCGCACGCACACCCAACGTTGACGAGCCGCGACAATGGTCTGCCCGGCAACGGTCTGCTGCTGTTTTTCCGGGTCGATGATTTCGATTCGTGCGTCGCGCGGGCCCGGGCGCTCGCCGATCGTTTCGAACAAGAGCCACGCATCAATTCGCACACGGGCAGGCTGGAATTCGCGCTGAGCGATCCGGACGGGTACTACGTGATGGTCCGCGCTGTCCGAGGCGTGAGGCTTTATCGCCAGTCACACCTACCGCGCACAACATGCTCTGCGAGCATCGAAGCTTGACGTAAATCATGTTCGCCGCGAGAAAACGGCCTCTTTTTCAATGCGCAGCATGCATGGTGCGATGCAAAATCCGTAGAAAGGCCGGGGTTGCAGGCCTCACCATACCTTGAAGGTATGAAAGAGGACGGGAAAAGTATTGGACGGGCCAAATGGGCGAGGGGTATAAAAACATCCAATGAACTCACTTCTCGCCGCAGCCGCCATGTCCCAAGCGACCATCGAACGTATCGAAACCCGCCTCGTCGATCTGCCGACGATCCGCCCTCACAAGCTGTCGGTCGCCACGATGTACGGGCAGACGCTGATGCTGGTCAAGGTGTACTGCAGCGACGGCATCGTCGGGATCGGCGAAGGCACCACGATCGCCGGCATGGCCTATGGCCCGGAAAGCCCCGAGGCGATGAAGCTGGCGATCGACGCCTACTTCGCCCCGGCGATGGTCGGCAAGGACGCAACGCAGATCCAGGCGCTGATGGCGCACCTCGGCAAGCTGGTCAAGGTCAATCATTTCTCGAAGAGCGCGCTCGAAACCGCGCTGCTCGACGCGCAAGGCAAGCGCCTCGGCGTGCCGGTGAGCGAGCTGCTCGGCGGACGTCGCCGTGAGCGCCTGCCGGTTGCGTGGACGCTCGCGTCGGGCGATACCGCGAAGGACATCGCCGAAGCCGAGCACATGCTCGACGTGCGCCGCCACAAAGTCTTCAAACTGAAGATCGGCGCGAAGGAACTTAAGACCGACATCAAACACGTCGCCGACATCAAGAAAGCGGTCGGCGAGCGCGCCGCGGTGCGTGTCGACGTGAACATGGCGTGGAGCGAGACCCAGGCCGCCTGGGCGATTCCGGCGCTGGCCGAAGCGGGCTGCGATCTGGTCGAGCAGCCGGTTGCATCCGCCGCGGCGCTCGCGCGCCTGATGCGGCGCTTCCCGGTCGCGCTGATGGCCGACGAAGTCCTGCAAGGTCCGGATAGCGCGTTCGAGATCGCGAAGAACGGCGGCGCCGATGTGTTCGCGATCAAGATCGAACAGAGCGGCGGCCTGTTCGCCGCGCAGCGCGTGGCCACGATCGCCGATGCCGCCGGCATCGAACTGTATGGCGGCACGATGCTCGAAGGCGCGTTCAGCACGGTCGCGTCGGCGCATCTGTTCGCGAGCTTCGCGAACCTGCAATGGGGCACCGAACTGTTCGGGCCGTTGCTGATCACCGAAGAAATTCTGACCACGCCGCTTGATTACAGCGACTTCGAACTGACCGTGCCGAATGGCCCGGGTCTCGGCATCGAACTCGACGAGGCGAAGGTCAAGCGATTCACTCGAGACGGGCTGATGAAGGTCACCCGCTAAACCGATTCAGATCAAGAGGAGTCAACGATGCTTTTCCATGTGCGAATGGACGTGAACCTGCCGGTCGACATGCCGGCCGAAGTGGCGAACGAAATCAAGACCCGCGAGAAGGCTTACTCGCAGGAACTCCAGCGTAGCGGCAAGTGGCGTCATATCTGGCGCCTCGTTGGCGAGTACGCGAATTACAGCATCTTCGATGTAGAGAGCAATGCCGAACTTCACGACATTCTGTCCGGTTTGCCTCTGTTCCCGTACATGAAGATTTCGGTGACGCCTCTGTGTCGTCACCCGTCGTCGATTCGGGACGACGACATCTGAGCCCAGGGGCCAGGCGCTGTTTGAAGGCGAGCGCATCCAAAGCCATCTTTTCCCCCTATACCAACTGGAGACAGTCATCGTGAGCGTCAAAGTATTTGAAACCAAAGAAGTGCAGGATCTGCTGAAGGCCGCTTCCAACGTCGATGCCGGTAACGGCAATGCACGTTTCCAACAGATCGTTTTCCGTCTGCTGGGTGACCTGTTCAAGGCAATCGATGACCTCGACATCACGCCCGACGAAGTCTGGGCCGGCGTCAACTATCTGAACAAGCTCGGCCAGGACGGCGAAGCGGCGCTGCTCGCAGCCGGCCTCGGTCTCGAGAAGTACCTCGACATCCGCATGGACGCCGAGGACAAGAAGATCGGTCTCGAAGGCGGCACGCCGCGCACGATCGAAGGCCCGCTGTATGTGGCCGGCGCGCCGGTGCGGGACGGCGTGTCGAAGATCGACATCAACGCCGACGAAGACGCGGGCCCGCTCGTGATCCGCGGCACGGTCAAGGATCTGGACGGCAAGCCGGTCGCCGGCGCGCTCGTCGAGTGCTGGCACGCGAACTCGAAGGGCTTCTATTCGCACTTCGATCCGACCGGCGCACAGACCGAGTTCAACCTGCGCGGCGCGGTGAAGACCGGTGCCGACGGCAAGTACGAGTTCCGCACGCTGATGCCGGTGGGCTATGGCTGCCCGCCGCACGGCGCGACGCAGCAACTGCTGAACGTGCTGGGCCGTCACGGCAACCGTCCGGCGCACGTGCACTTTTTCGTGAGCAGCGACGGTCATCGCAAGCTGACCACGCAGTTCAACATCGAAGGCGATCCGCTGATTTGGGACGACTTCGCGTATGCAACGCGCGAAGAGCTGATTCCACCGGTCGTCGAGAAAACCGGTGGCGCGGCGCTGGGCCTAAAGGCCGATGCGTACAAGGACATCGAGTTCAACTTCACGATCACGCCGCTGGTTCAAGGTAAGGACAACCAGCTCGTCTATCGTCTGCGCGCTTCGGCCGAAGCGTGATCGCACGAGGCGGCGCCGTGGCGACACGGCCGCCGCCTTTCGTTGCCAACGGCCGGCAGTCCTGTCGGCCGGACCAATCCCCTGAAGCGTCGAGGAGTCGACGGTGTCGAGCAAACTTCGTGAGCAGGCAGCGCACGATGTCGCGTCCGTGCTGCCCGAGCGGGCCCACGATCTGGCGCGCCTGCTGATTCTGATCGACGACAGTGAACCGGTCGTCACCGTCGTCGGCAAATACAACCACGGCAAGAGCAGCCTGCTCAACGAGCTGTTGGGCCGCGATGCGTTCGCGGTGTCCGACCGGCGCGAAACGGTGCGCCTGTCCGACAGAGTGCACCAGGGCGTGCGCTGGCTCGACGCGCCGGGACTCGACGCCGACGTCGGCAGCGAAGACGACCGCGAAGCGTTGCGCGCCGCGTGGCTGAAGTCCGACATTCGCCTGTTCGTGCACGCCGCGAAAGAGGGCGAGCTCGATGCGAAGGAACTGACGCTGCTGACCGAGCTCGACGCTGATCGCGTCAGAACCGGGCGGCAGACGCTGTTCGTGCTTTCACAAGTCGACCAGCTGCCCGACGATGCCGCGTTGCGGAACATCGGCGCAGCGATCGACCGGCAGATGCCCGGCATCACGCTGAACGCGGTGTCGTCGATGCGGCATCGCAAGGGGCTCGACGGCGGCAAGAAGCTGCTGCTTGAAAAGAGCGGCATCCCCGCGCTGCATACCGCGTTGCGCGCGGAACTCGCGCGTGTGCCGGATGCGCGCGCTCGCGAAACCACGCTGCTGATCGGCGAAATCCGCGACGAACTGCAACGGCTGCGCGCGGCCCGGCTGACGTCGCTGGAGATTCTGCGCACCACGCAGCAGCAACAAAAGCAGGCCTTCGATCGGAGCCTCGCGGCCGTCATCGACAAAGTCAGCGGGGACATCGGCGCGATGTTGAATGCGCTCGGCACCGATCACGCGATCGTGCCCGATACCGCGAAGGATGCCTACGCGATCACCGCGGGCAAACTGGAGCGCGCGCGCATCCAGATCGCCTACTCGCGCGCGTGCATCGAGATCGATGCGATGCTGGCCGGGCACGGTGTCATCGGTCTGCCGGCGGAGCAGCACACCGCGGCGAAAAGCCTGAACTCGGTGATGATCGCTGTGATGGGCGTGTCGGTGAAGTTTCGCAAGGATCTGCGCCGCATGTTCTGCGAAGCGACGGGACGCGAACGCATGCAGCGCGAGTTCACGCACTACTACGAGTTGTCCGCCGACCGCAAGGCGCTGGCCGCGCAGATCGCCGATACGCAAGCAGCGCTCGTCGCATCGGACGACGCGACGGCCGCGATGCGGATACTGGAGGCGCACGCATGAAAGCCGACGCGAGCCACGAGCAACGATTCATCGCCGAGGTCGATGCATTCGACTTCATCGCCGAGGATACCGACGCGCTGCTGCATGCGCTGAACGGCTGGCTCGCGAAGCTGGACGCCGATCTGCGGACCGGCTGTTTGACGTGCGACGGCTTGCACGCAAACAACGCACTGGCCATTCAGGCCGACACGATCAGCACGCTGCTGCGTGACAGCGTGCAAGCATCGATGCAACAGTGGTCGAGCCTCGAAGCAGTCCGAAACCTCGCCGATCATTTCGACGATCAGGCACTGCTGCTCGTGTTCGGCAAGTTCAACGCGGGCAAGAGCTCGTTCTGCAATTTCCTCGCCGAGCGCTTCGCCGCGCACGAGCGCAGCGTGCAGTATTTCCATGTGGATGCGGGCCGCGTCGTCGAGACATCGGAGCCCTTTACCGAAGGCGCGACCGAAACGACTTCGCGGCTGCAGGGCGTGCGTCTCGGCGCAAAGCTGGTGCTGCTCGACACGCCGGGATTGCATTCGGTGACGCCGGAAAACGCTGCGCTAACGCAGC
Source organism: Paraburkholderia sp. BR13439 (assembly GCF_040948805.1). Classification (NCBI taxonomy): domain Bacteria; kingdom Pseudomonadati; phylum Pseudomonadota; class Betaproteobacteria; order Burkholderiales; family Burkholderiaceae; genus Paraburkholderia; species Paraburkholderia sp. BR13439. The sequence continues at coordinate 38,339 of NZ_JBFPKN010000007.1, forward strand.
GCTTCACCGATAGCGCCGACGGTGTGTTGTGGCTGACCAGCTCCACCTCGCCCGGCCAGGTGCAGGAGCTCGACGAGCTCGGCCGCGAATTGCATCGGAACAAGCCGCTGCTGCCGGTCGTGACTCGTAGCGACGAGTACGAGGAAGACGAAGTCGACGGCGAACTCGTCAAGTGTCTGCGCAACAAGAGCGCGTCGCGTCGCGCGCTGCAGGAGCACGACGTCAGCGTGCGCGCGGAACACAAGCTCGTCGCGATGGGCGTCGACAAGGCGCTGCTGAATCCGCCGGTGTCGGTCTCAGCGTATGTGGCGCGCGAGGCGGGGCAGACCGCGGCTGCGATGAGTGACGCGGGCTTCGAGCGGCTGTACGCCGCGTTGCTCGACATCGCCGGACCGGCGCTCGCGTATAAACGGCGCAAGCGGGCCGAGGTGCTGCTGCATCATCTGGAAGAGAATGTGCTCGGCAACCTGCGAAGCGATGTGCTGCCGTTGCTTGCCGAACTTGGCGAGTCGTCGCAGGCGGCGCTCGAGCAGATCGAGCAACAGCACGAGCAGCTTGCCAACGCGGTGTGGCGCGGCATCGTGCCGACGCTGCCCGCGTTGCTCGATGCGCATGCGGCGACGCGTGACGTGACCGGGCTGTGCAATGCGCTGTCGCAATCGATATTCGAGCTGTATCGGCGCGAGGCAGACAGGCTGGTGGGCGATTATCTGATCGAGCCCGACGCTTCGCTCGCACGCATCGAGCTGGCTGACGATGTCGGTTTCGACGATATCGTCGTCGAACGTACGGGTGCAGATGGACCGGTTCGCGAAGTTGCGGGCGTCGACTATGGCCGCCTTCACGCCGCGCTCAGCCGCGCGATTCGCGAGTGCGTGCTGAATCTGTCCAACCATGCCGAGCAACGGTGCCGCGCGTCGATCGCTCAGTTGATGAAGCTCGCGCGGCGTCTTGAAGCGTCGTTAGCGACGCATGAGGAAGGCTTGCTCGATCTGAAGTCGCAGGTGCGATCGGAATCTGTCTGACGCGCCGTGCAAATGCCGTGTCTCACCGTTCTCATCGCGCGGCATCGGATTGGAGCGCTTGACCGCCTCGACGGCGCGTGATTACTTCAACGATTGATCGCCATCGCGCGGCGCATTGAGCATTCGCTCGACATAGCGCGCAATCAGATCGATTTCCAGATTCACTTTCACGCCATCGCGCAGATGCTTGAGCGCCGTTACCTGCACGGTATGCGGAATCAGATTGATCGAAAACTCGCAGCCGTCGTCGCGATCAGCGACGGAGTTCACGGTCAGGCTCACGCCGTTGACCGTAATCGAACCCTTGTACGCGAGATAGCGGCCGATGTCGCGCGGCGCGAGAATGCGCAGCTCGTGCGATTCGCCGACCGGCGCGAAATGCGTGACGGTACCGAGCCCGTCGACGTGTCCGGACACGATATGTCCGCCGAGCCGGTCATGCGCGCGCAGCGCTTTCTCGAGATTGACCTCGCCGGTTTCGCCGAGACCGGCCGTGCGGTTCAGGCTTTCGCGCGATACGTCGACTTCGAACGAATGAGCGGTCTTCGCGACCACCGTCATGCAGGCGCCCTGGATCGTGATGCTGTCGCCGAGCTGCACGTCGGCGAGGTCGAGGCCGCCGGCTTCGACGTTCAGGCGTACGCCCGCGTCGCCGCCCGCGCCAAGCGGCTTGACTGATTCGATGCGGCCCACTGCCGCGACGATTCCTGTAAACATCGTTCTAATCCTTGATCATTTCGAAACGGTGGGGGACACGGCGTCGGTCCCTGGTACGGCCGCCTGCGCGAAGCGCGCGAGAATCCGCAGATCGTCGCCGATCCGCTCGACCGTGTGGAAATTGAGCTTCACGCGGTCTTCGAGCAGGTCGGGCGCGTCCAGATTGAACATGCTCATCGAGTCCACGCCGAGCAGGCTCGGCGCCAGATAGACGAGCAGTTCATCGACGCAGCCTTCGCGCAGCAGCGAGCCGTTCAGCTTGTAGCCGGCTTCGACGTGCAATTCGTTCACGTTGCGCTCGCCGAGCACGCTCAGCATGCGCGGCAGATCCACTTTGCCGAACGCGTTCGGCAGCGGCACGATCTCGGCGCCGCGCTCGCGCAGCGCAACCGCGCGTTCTTCGAGACGCGCATCGAGCTCGCCGCAGAAGATCAGCGTCGGCGCGCCGGCCAGGATCTGCGCGTCGAGCGGCACGTCGAGCTGGCTGTCGATCAGCACGCGGTGCGGCTGGCGCGGCGTATCGACCGCCCGCACGGTCATGCGCGGATTGTCTTCGCGCACGGTGCCGATGCCCGTCAGGATCGCCGACGCGCGCGCACGCCACGCATGACCGTCGGCGCGCGCGGCCGCGCTCGTGATCCACTGGCTCTCACCCGAAGGCAAGCCGGTGCGGCCATCGAGCGATGCCGCCACCTTCATGCGCACCCACGGACGACCGCGCGTCATGCGCGACACGAAGCCGATGTTCAGCTCGCGCGCTTCGTTTGCGAGCAGCCCGCAGCGCACTTCGATACCGGCTTCGCGCAGCATCGCGAGACCGCGGCCGGACACCTGTGGATTGGGATCTTCCATCGCCGCGATCACGCGGCCGATCTGTGCTTCGATCAGCGCGCTGGCGCACGGTGGCGTGCGGCCGAAATGGCTGCACGGTTCGAGCGTCACGTAGGCGGTCGCGCCGCGCAGGTCGTGGCCGCGCGAGCGCGCGTCCTTCAGCGCGCGAATCTCGGCGTGATCCTGGCCGGCCGGCTGCGTGTAGCCTTCGCCGATCACCTCGCCGTTTCTGACGAGCACGCAACCGACGCGCGGATTCGGGTCGGTCGTGTACATGCCGCGCTTCGCGAGCGCGAGCGCGCGTTCCATATGGACGAAATCGGTTTGCGAGAACATCGGTGTCCGTTGTGGTGCGGTGTCTGGGTCGTGCGGGTTGCGGCTTTTGCTTGAAGTCCGGGTTCAGCCCTTCAACGCTGCGAACGCGCCGCGCGCGGCGTGGATCGTCGCGTCGATCACTGCGTCGTCGTGCGCGCTCGACACGAAGCCCGCCTCATACGCGGACGGCGCGAAGTACACGCCCGCGTCGAGCATCTTGTGGAAGAACGCATTGAAGCGCGGCACGTCGCTCTTCGTGACGTCGGCGAAGCTCGTCGGGATCGATTCGCGGAAGTAGATGCCGAACATGCCGCCGAGCGCATCGGCGGCGAACGGCACGTTTGCTTCGCGGGCGACCTGCGCGAGCCCTTGCGCGAGACGCGTGGTGCGTGCGGCGAGCGTGTCGTAGAAGCCGGGCGCCTGGATCAGCTGCAGCGTCTTCAGGCCGGCCGCGACCGCGATCGGATTGCCCGACAGCGTGCCCGCCTGATAGACGCCGCCGAGCGGCGCGAGCTGAGCCATGATGTCGCGCCGTCCGCCGAACGCCGCCGCCGGCATGCCGCCGCCGATCACCTTGCCGAGGCACGTGAGGTCCGGCGTGATGCCGTAGAGCTGCTGCGCGCCGCCGAGCGCAACGCGGAAGCCGCACATCACTTCGTCGAAGATCAGCACCGAGCCGTACTCGGTACACAGGCGCCGCAGCGCCTGCAGGAATTCGGGGGTCGCGCGCACGAGGTTCATATTGCCCGCGACCGGCTCGACGATCACCGAGGCGATCTCGTTGCCGAACGCCTTGAACGCTTCTTCGAGCTCGGCGACGTTGTTGTATTCGAGCACGGTGGTGTGCTTCGCGATATCGACCGGCACGCCCGCCGAGGTCGGATTGCCGAAGGTCAGGAGGCCCGAGCCAGCCTTTACGAGCAGGCTGTCCGCATGGCCGTGATAGCAGCCTTCGAACTTGACGATGCGGCTGCGGTTCGTGAAGCCGCGCGCGAGACGCAGCGCGCTCATCGTCGCCTCGGTGCCGCTCGACACCATGCGCACCTGTTCGATCGACGGCACCAGCTTGCAGATTTCCTCGGCGATCTGGACTTCCGACTCGGTCGGCGCGCCGAACGAGAAGCCATTCACGAGCACGCGCTGCACGGCTTCGAGCACTTCGGGGTGAACGTGGCCGAGGATCATGGGACCCCACGAGCCGATGTAGTCGGTATAGCGCCGGCCGTCCGCGTCCCAGAAGTACGGGCCTTGCGCGCGCTCGATGAAGCGCGGCGTGCCGCCGACGGAACGGAAAGCGCGCACCGGCGAATTCACGCCGCCGGGGATCGTGCGTTGCGCGCGTTCGAAGAGGGTTTCGTTTCTGGACATGGCGATGGCTGGAATAGGGAGCAAGGGTTGCGCAGCGGCGCAAAGGGCCTCGGACGATTCCCGCGGACACTTCGCACGATGCTGGGATGGATCGAGAAATTGTACCGGACTCGGCGCCGGCGGGCTGTGCGAGCGGGCGGCCGCGGCGGCGGGAATTTCAGGCCTGCCTGCCCGGTGCGGGCAGCGCCGGCGGCTTGCGCTTGCCGGTCAATTCGGCCCAGCGCTTCTCCAGCGCGCCTTCGGCAATCGGCTTGATGATCGTGCCCGAGCTTTGTGCATCCCACGTCTGCACCGAGAACGGATGCACACGCAGCTGATCGCGCGGGATGACCGGCGCGTGATGCGCATCGACGAGCCAGTCGTAGACGAAGTCGATGCACAGCCGGTAACCGCGTTTGGTCGACGCGTCGGGGACTTCGTACGGCGCGCGCGTCACGTAGCCCGAACCGAAGATGCCCTTCGGCTCCTGCGCGACGCGATGCAGGAACACGCGATCGCCTGGCAGGATGCCGCGCGCAAAGCCGCAGCCCCATGCGTCGGTCACCGCTTCGCCGGCCGCCACGCGTTTGGCGATGTTGGGCAGCTCGGGCCACGGCCATTTTTTGGGGCTCCAGATCAGCAGAAAGGCGGTCATCGCGGGTTCGAACGGGAGCGGGGGAAGGAGGTGGGCATGCAGGCGGCAGCTTAACCGATCGACGGTGTTTGCGCCGCGCGGCGCTGCCTCGTGCACAGTCAGCGGGTTAACCGTCGCGTACAATCGAGCCGGTCAGCTGATGGCCGTTCCCGCTTCACCCGTTCCGCTGCCGATGCCGGCGCGGCGTTCCATCCGGATTTCCCATGTCTCACGTCGTCAAGCGCCGGCCCGATGGCCGGCTGATCCTGTTGCTCGGCGCGCTGGCCGCGTGCGGGCCGATTTCCATCGACATGTATCTGCCGAGCCTGCCGACCATCGCGCAGGCCTTCGCGGTCAGCACGGGCGCCGCGCAATCGACGCTGACGAGCTTCATGTTCGGCTTCTCGATCGGCATGCTGCTCTACGGTCCGCTGTCCGATACGTATGGCCGTCGGCCGATTCTGCTCGGCGGCATCATCATGTATGCGCTCGCGAGCATCGCCTGCGCGCTATCGATCTCGATCGGCTCGCTGGTCGGCTTTCGCTTCGTGCAGGCGTTGGGCGCGGGGGCGGCGTCGGTGCTGGCTCGCGCGATCGCGCGCGACGCGCACGAGCCCGGCGATGCGGCGCGCGTACTGTCGATGATCGCGATCGTCACGGCGATCGGTCCGCTGCTCGCGCCGCTGATCGGCGGACAGTTGCTGCTGCTGGGCGGCTGGCGCGCCGTATTCGTCGCGCTGACGCTGTTCGGGGCCGTGTGCGCGGTGACTGCATTCCTGAAGGTGCCGGAGACGTGGCCGCGCGAGATGCGCGCGCAGTCGGCGCTGCTGAAGTCGTTCGGCGCGTATGGCACGCTGCTGCGCGATCCGGTCGCGTGGGGACATATGTTGTGCGGCGGCATGGCGTTCGCGTCGATGTTCGCGTACATCACGGCGACGCCGTTCGTCTACATCGAGTATTTCCACGTGTCCGCGCAGCACTATGGCTTCCTGTTTGCGCTGAATATCGTCGGCATCATGTTCGGCAATTACCTGAATACGCGGTTCGTCGGCCGGCTCGGGCCGGTGCCGATCATCTCGTTTGCGGCGAGCGTGAGCTTCGTCGCGTCGCTGTTCGTGTCCGTCGTGTCGCTGACGGGGTGGGGCGGCTTGTGGTCGATCGTGTTTGGCCTCTTTTTCGTCGTCAGCGTGGTGGGCGTGTTGTCCGCCAACTGCACGACCGATCTGATGCATCGCTATCCGGTCAACGCAGGTGCCGCGGCGGCCGTGTTCGGCGCGGTGCAACTCGCGCTGGGCGCGTTGTCGAGCCTCGCGGTCGGACTGTGGCAGGATGGCACGCCGAAGGGCATGGGCATCGTGGTCGGCGTGGCGGGCTGTCTGTGCTTTGTCGGACGCAGGCTCGTGATGCGCTGGAACGGGACGAAGTCGCCGGTTGCGGCTGCGTAGCGTGTGCTGTTTGGGTATTGAGGTCGAGCACTGCGCGGGCGCTGTGAAAACGGCGTGAAAGCCATATGACGCTCGAGCTACACGGGCTGTCGGTATCGACCGACGCGTGAGTTCACCGGGCGCGTCTCCGGAAAACACCTGGTGTTGCGCGCGCACCACCGTGCGTCGCGGTTTGCATTGCTATGATGAAGTCACTGTTCCTCGGAGCGGCAATCATGGCGATTAAAGACCTGATAAACGGCGAACGGCAATTTGCCGCATTCGCCGAAGCACAACGGCTGGCCGACAGCGGCGCTTACTACGATTACACCGACATCGAATATGTCTTGCGCTTTGATCACGGGTTGACGGATGTATCGGCTCTGCTCGATAGCCAGCTGATGCATCGCGATCTGAATCGCCGTTGTGCCGATGCGCGCGAGAAGCTCGAGATCGCGGATGCGTGATGCGCGGGTTTGCGCTGAATGAAGCACGGCGATGAACCGCTCCGGGAATTTCACTTCTGGAGTGGTTGATGACCAATAGCACGCACGCCCCACGTTTGCCCCACACCGACAACCAGCCGCGCTGGCCAAACCCGGCGGTCACTACAGTCATGTGACGGTCGCGAATGGCCTCGTCTTCGTGTCCGGGCAATTGCCGATCAATGCGAACGGCGACAAGCTCGCCGACGCGTCGTTCGACGCGCAAGCCGAACAGGTTCTGGCCAATGTGAAGGCGGCGCTCGAAAGCGTCGGCAGCAGCGTCGCGCAACTGGTGCAGGTGCGCGTGTATGTCGTCGATGTCGAACATTGGGCGAGCTTCAATCAGATCTACGCGCGCTGGGCCGGTGAGGCCAAACCGGCGCGCGCGGTCGTGCCGGTGCCGCAGTTGCACTATGGGTTCAAGATCGAGGTTGAGGCGGTGAGGGTGGTTTAGTTCGGGGTGGTGCAAGCGAGTACCTGAAGCTTCGCAGGCTTTTCTCGTTTTCACGATCAGATCCTGCCGAAGCACGCGGCAAAGGTCGAGCATCAACCGGCGATGCCTTGGAGCGACCCTTGCCGAACGGGCGCTTGCGCATACTGTGTCGAGCAAGGGATCGGCCTGTGCATTCGAGCGAGGCTCTATCGATATTCGTCAATCTCAACGGTGCCGCCCATGACTCCCATCATGGTGCGGATATCGTCGGGCACATCAGGCACGCGGTCGCCGCTCTCGTTGTCCCAATAACAGAAGAAACGCATCTGTGCGCCAGTGCGCTTGAGCAATTCGGGCCGCTCCACGTCCTGATAGATGGTGAAAGAAGCATGTGCAAGTTGATGGGTCGTTACCATAACATTCCTTCAGGGTGCCCAACTGTGCATGTTGTCGATAATCACGCCGTTAAATTCCACGTCTCCGTCGTCATGCCAGATCACGTTGTTGTCGCCGCGCAATTGTTGTACTGCTTCATAGCGTGAAGCATGTCGCTGAACGTGCATAGGTGTGTCGATGGTCTATCTGAAGCCGCTGCCGGTGTTGACAGCAGTCAGATAAGTACCGTGCGACAGGCAGTCCGTACATCGGCGACCGCCCAAAATCTCCACGGGTTTCGACGAAACAGATAAAAGCGCCCGCAAGAACATTGCGATTTTTCGCGCCCGTAGTGCGGTTGCCCGCGGGGAGCGACCGTACCTCTCGTCTATGATCTTTCCAGTCGCTGACGGCACTCGCGCAGCCGATCATCGGGATAAGAAAAACAAAAACCCCGTAAGTCGCTGAACTTACGGGGTTTTTCTTGACAGACTGGCGGAGGCGGTGAGATTCGAACTCACGGAAGGATTGCTCCTTCGCCGGTTTTCAAGACCGGTGCCTTAAACCACTCGGCCACACCTCCAAACCGCGAATTGTAACCTGGAAAGACCTCGCTGCCGAGTCCAGACGACCCGGCATCACTGCGGATCTTTCAGGAACAGCGCCTGCAGGTCGTTCAGGAACGCCTGCCCAAGCGGCGTCGGCGCGATCCGTTCGTGGTCGCGCGTGATCAGCTTGCGCCGCTCGGCTTCCTGCAACGCGGGTTCGATCGTCGTAATCGACAGACCCGTGCGTTCGATGAACCGATGCACCGGAAACCCTTCCACCAGGCGCAGCGCGTTCAGCATGAACTCGAACGGCAGATCGCGTGGCCCGACCTCGTGCTCTTCCTGCACGCTTGCCCCGACCTTGGCCTGCTCGATGAACGTGGTCGGATGTTTGTAGCGCGCCTGACGCACGATGCGATTCGGAAACGAGAGCTTCGTATGCGCACCCGCGCCGATGCCGAGATAGTCGCCGAAACGCCAGTAGTTCAGATTGTGTTTGCTCTGCCGATGCGGCCGCGCATACGCGGACACCTCGTAGCGCTCATAGCCGGCCTCGGCGGTGCGTTGATGAATCCAGTCCTGCATGTCCGCGGACGCGTCGTCGTCGGGCAGCGCGGGCGGAAATTTGGCGAACAGCGTGTTCGGTTCGAGCGTCAGGTGATACAGCGACAGATGCGGCGGTGCAAACGACAGCGCCGTTTCCACGTCGGCCTGGCATTCGGCGAGCGTTTGCTTGGGCAGCGCGAACATCAGGTCGAGGTTGAAGTTGTCGAACGTGGTCGCGGCGACTTCGACCGCGTGGCGCGCCTGCGCCGCGTCGTGAATGCGGCCGAGCGCCTTCAGATGCGTTTCGTTGAAACTCTGGATGCCCACCGACAGCCGGTTCACGCCGCTCGCGCGAAACTGCGCGAACTTGTCGGCTTCGAACGTGCCGGGGTTCGCTTCGAGCGTGATTTCCGCGTCGGCGTCGAGGGGCAGCAAAGCGCGAATATCCGACAGCATGCGATCGAGCCCCGCCGCCAACAGCAAACTCGGCGTGCCCCCGCCGATGAACACCGTATGCACCTGGCGGCCCCAGATCAGTGGCAGCGCCATTTCCAGATCGGCGCGCAATGCGTCGAGGTAGTCGTTCTCCGGGAACGTTTCGCCCTTCCACTCATGCGAATTGAAGTCGCAGTACGGGCACTTGCGCACGCACCACGGAAAATGCACGTACAGCGCGAGCGGCGGCAGGGACGTCAAACGGATGGCGCCTGGCGACGTGAATGCCTTGACGACACCGTTGCCGATGTCCGCCGGCGTCGATCGGATCGGAATCACGCTTCCTCCGACAGGCGAGCGAGCAGTTGCCGCAGCGCGATCGCGCGATGACTGCTGGCGTTCTTGACCGCTGGCTCGAGCTCGGCGGCGCTCGCGTTAAGCGAGGGCAGATAGAAGTACGGGTCGTAACCGAAGCCATGCTCGCCGCGCGGCGCGTCGAGGATTTCGCCATGCCAGCGGCCTTCGGCGATCAGCGGTTCGGGGTCGTCCGCGTGACGCACGAAGGCGAGCACGCAGAAGTAATAGCCGCGCCGATCGCTCGCGCTCCGCAGTTCTTCGACGAGTCGCGCGTTGTTCGCCGCGTCGCTTTTCTCGCCGCCGGCGAGTTGCGCGAAGCGGGCCGAGTAGACACCCGGCGCGCCGCGCAGTGCACGCACGCAAAGGCCCGAGTCGTCGGCGAGCGCGGGCAGGCCGGTCAGCTTCGCCGCGTGACGCGCCTTGGCGAGCGCGTTTTCGACGAAGGTGGGGTGCGGTTCTTCCGCTTCCGGTACATTGAGCGCGCCTTGCGGGATCAACTCGATGCCGGCCGCGCCGAGCAGCGCCGCGAATTCGCGCAGCTTGCCCGCGTTGTTCGACGCGAGCACGACTTTTTTCAACGGCATGCCCGACGTGATGCCGTGAGCATCGTTCCCGCCGCTGTCCTGACGAACCTCATTCACTGCTGCACTCCCAGCGCTTCTTTCTGCTTCGCGATCAGCGTGCCGATGCCGTCGCTCGCGAGATCGAGCAGCGCATTCATTTCTTCGCGCGAGAACGCCACGCCTTCCGCAGTGCCCTGAATTTCGACGAAACCGCCCGCGCCCGTCATCACGACGTTCATGTCGGTGTCGCATTGCGAGTCTTCGTCGTAGTCGAGATCGAGCACCGGCACGCCGTCGTACACGCCGACCGAAATCGCGGCGACGTAATCCGTGATCGGCGAGCTTTCGATGCGGCCTGTGGCGAGTAATCGGGCGACCGCATCATGCGCGGCGACGAACGCGCCGGTGATGCTCGCGGTGCGCGTGCCGCCGTCGGCCTGGATCACGTCGCAGTCGAGATTGATCGTGCGCGCGCCGAGCTTCTCGAGATCGAACACCGAGCGCAGCGCGCGGCCGATCAGCCGCTGAATTTCCTGCGTGCGGCCGGTCTGTTTGCCGCGCGCGGCTTCGCGATCGCTGCGCGTATGCGTGGCGCGCGGCAGCATGCCGTATTCGGCGGTGAGCCAGCCCTGGCCGCGATCGCGCAGGAACGGCGGCACGCTCTCGCTGACGCTCGCGGTGCAGATCACCTTGGTGTCGCCGAACTCGACCAGCACCGAGCCCTCCGCATGCTTCGTGTAGTGACGCGTGATGCGCACGTCGCGCAACTGGTTGGGCTGGCGGCCGCTGGGGCGTGGGGTGTCGTTGCTCATGTCGGAATGGGTCGCGTTGAGTGCCGAAAGGCCGGAAGAGGGACGGAGGAAAAACCTTAATTTTACCGCCGATCGAATCGGGCGGTTGCCGATGCGCATGGCACACAAGGTTGCGGGTGATGAGTGCCGCTTGAGCACGCGAGGGTCATCGTAACGACGAGCGGCAATCCGTACCGTGAAAGCAGCCGCGTGCCGAGCCGCGTCCGTGCTCGCTCACGACCGGATGGCGCCGCCAAAAATGGGATAATGCCGGTTCCCCGCCCCGCGTCTCGTACACGCCGGGCGATCCGCTTCTCAGGCCATCGTCGAACGCATGGCCGCAATCGCGAGATATACGATGATCTACAGCATGACTGGCTATGCGAGCGCCACGCGCGAACTCGTGGCGGCTTCGGGCACTGGCGGCGTCAGCGTGTCGGTCGAATTGCGCACGGTGAACTCGCGCTTTCTCGACCTGAACTTCCGCATGCCGGAAGACGTGCGCGTCGTCGAACCGACGCTGCGCGAAATGCTCATGAACAAGCTGTCGCGCGGCAAGGTCGACATTCGCGTGAATCTGCAGCGCAGCGAGCAGTCGGCGAACGCGGGCGCGATCAACCACGACGCGCTCGCGCAGCTCGCGCAGCTGGAACGCGCGGTGCTCGACGCGTTTCCGGAAGCCGGCCGTCTGCGTACTGGCGAAATTCTGCGCTGGCCGGGCGTGCTCGCCGAAAGCGGCATCGCGCCCGAGACGTTGCGCGACACGGTGCTCGCGTGCGGCAAGCAGGCCATCGCGGACCTGATCGACGTGCGTGCGCGCGAAGGCGCGCAACTCGCGACGATGCTGCTCGGCAATGTCACCGAAATGGAAACGATCGTCACGAAGATCACGCCGCTCGTGCCCGAGCTGATTGCGCGGCATCAGCAGAAGATCGTCGAGCGTCTGCAGGAAGCGCTCGGCATCGCCGCACCGGATGCGGCCGTGACGATCGTGTCGCGCGAAGAGATCAACGAGCGGATTCGCCAGGAAGTGACGATGTACGGCATTCGCATCGACATCGCCGAAGAGCTGTCGCGCCTCACCGCGCACCTGAACGAAACGCGTCACGTGATCGAGAAGGGCGGCAAGGTCGGCAAGCGGCTCGACTTCATGATGCAGGAGCTGAACCGCGAAGCGAACACGCTCGGTTCCAAGGCGGCGGCGAAGGAACTCGCGGATTCGTCGATGACGCTGAAACTACTGATCGAACAGATGCGCGAGCAGGTACAGAATCTCGAATAAGGCTGGAGCACTACACATCATGACCGACCATCATCCACGCGAAGCCGGCGCGCCGCGCCATCCGTACGCCGGCGCCTATCCCGGCAATCTGTTCATGGTCGTCGCGCCGTCGGGCGCGGGCAAGTCGACGCTCGTGAACGCGCTGCTCGCGGGCGACGACGCGATCCGTCTGTCGATTTCGTACACGACGCGCCCGCCCCGTCCGAAGGAACAGGACGGCGAGCACTATCACTTCACGACCGTCGAAGACTTCATGCGGCGTCACGACGCGGGCGAGTTTCTCGAAAGCGCGGAAGTGCACGGCAACTACTACGGCACGTCGCGCGTGTGGATCGAGGAGCAGATGAAAAACGGCCATGACGTGCTGCTCGAAATCGACTGGCAAGGCGCGCAGCAGGTGAAGAAGCAATTCCACAACGCGGTGGAGATTTTCATTCTGCCGCCGTCGCTCGAAGCGCTCGAAGAGCGTCTGAAAAAGCGCGGCCAGGACGAGCCGAACGTGATCACACGACGCCTGCTCGCGGCGGGTGGCGAGATCGCCCACGCGGCCGAAGCGGAGTACGTCGTGATCAACGAGAACTTCGATCGCGCGCTGGCTGAGTTGCAGTGCCTCGTCGGCGCGACGCGCTCGCGCTTCGCGTCGCAGTACGCGCGTCACACGCAGCTTTTCATGCAGCTCGGCATCCACCTGCCGCACGCGTGAGCGCGGCGTGCCGTCAGGCACATAAGGTAGAATAAGCAACATACTGAGAAGGAACCCAACATGGCCCGCATTACCGTCGAAGACTGCCTCAAACAGATCCCGAACCGTTTCGAACTCGCGCTTGCCGCGACCTATCGCGCGCGTCAGCTCGCTCAAGGCCACACGCCGAAGATCGAGAGCCGCGACAAGCCCACCGTCCTCGCGCTGCGTGAAATCGCATCGGGTCAGGTCGGCGTCGAAATGCTGAAGAAGGTGCCGGTCTAAGGCGCACGGGTTTTCGTTTTCGACTTGTCCGGTATTCGCCACACCGGATTGCTCAACGTGCAGAACTGTGTCCAACCCTGACCGCTACCGGAGGCGACCATGAGTGCTACCCCGCCCACCGCCACGGAAGCGGAACACGACACCGACGCGCCGTCGTCTGCACGCAAGTACATCGACGCGGTCCTCGAGCAATCGTTTCGTCATCTGTTCGGGCCGACCGCCACGCCGGAGCAGCCGCGCCGGCATGACGTCGTCTCCATCGCCAATCTGACGTCCGCGTTGTCCGGCTATCTGCCGCCGGAAGAAATCAAGGACATCAAGGCGGCGTTCCACTTCAGCGACGAAGCCCACCTCGGACAGTATCGCCAGAGCGGCGAACCCTACATCACCCATCCGGTCGCCGTCGCGGAAATCTGCGCGGGCTGGAATCTCGACGCCCAGGCGATCATGGCCGCGCTGTTGCACGACGTGATGGAAGACCAGGGCGTGACCAAAGCGGAGCTCGCCGAGCGCTTCGGCGCGAAGGTCGCAGAACTGGTCGACGGGTTGTCCAAGCTGGACAAGATGGAGTTTCGCAATCGCGAGGAAGCGCAGGCGGAGAACTTCCGCAAGATGCTGCTCGCGATGGCGCGCGACGTGCGCGTGATCCTCGTGAAGCTCGCCGACCGGCTGCACAACATGCGCACGCTCGGCGCGGTGCCGCCGGAGAAACGTCGCCGCGTGGCGCGCGAAACGCTCGACATCTACGCTCCGATCGCTCACCGGCTCGGCCTGAACAATACCTATCGCGAGCTGCAGGACCTGAGCTTCGCGAATTTCAACCCGCATCGTTACGCGACGCTCGAAAAAGCCGTGAAGGCGGCGCGCGGTAATCGTCGCGAGGTGGTCGGCAAGATTCTCGAATCGGTGCAGCGCGCGATTGCCGACGCAAAGCTCGACGCCGAAGTCACCGGTCGCGAGAAAACCATCTTCAGCATTTACAAGAAGATGCGCGACAAGCAGCTGTCGTTCTCGCAGGTGCTCGACGTGTATGGTTTTCGCGTGGTCGTCGACAGCGCGCTCGAGTGCTATACCTGCATCGGCGCGCTGCATGCGCTGTTCAAGCCTGTTCCGGGCAAGTTCAAGGATTACATCGCGATCCCCAAGGTGAACGGCTATCAGTCGCTGCATACCACGCTCGTCGGCCCGTTCGGCGCGCCGATCGAGTTTCAGGTGCGCACGCGCAAGATGCACGAGATCGCCGAGGCGGGCGTTGCCGCGCATTGGCTTTACAAGAACGGCAGCGCGGACCTGAACGACGTGCAAAAGCGCGCGCACCAGTGGCTGAAGTCGCTGCTCGACATTCAGAGCGAAGCGGGCGATTCGAGCGAATTCCTCGAGCACGTGAAGATCGACCTGTTCCCGGACGCGGTCTACGTGTTCACGCCGAAGTCGAAGATCATGGCGCTGCCGCGCGGCGCCACCGCGCTCGACTTCGCGTATTCGATCCACAGCGACCTCGGCAACCAGTGCGTCGCGGTGAAGATCAACAACGAGCTGCTGCCGTTGCGTACCGAACTGAAGAGCGGCGACATCGTCGAGGTCATCACGGCGCCGTATTCGAAACCGAACCCCGCATGGCTCGGCTTCGTGCGCAGCGGCAAGGCGCGCTCGGCGATCCGTCATTATCTGAAGACGATGCGCCTGAACGAGTCGGTGCAGCTCGGCGAGCGTCTCGTCGATCAGGCGTTGAAGGGCTACGGCCTCGCGCTGTCGGACGTGACGCCGGAAGCGTGGGAAAAGCTCGTGCAGTGGACGGGCAACAAGAACCGTCAGGAAATTTTCGCGGACATCGGTCTCGGCCGACGGGTCGCCGCGGTGATGGCCAAGCGCATCGAAGTGCTGATGAGCGGGCGCGACGGCGACGACGACGGCTCGCGCTCCGAGTCCGGCTCGACGCCGCATGCGCCGCCGGTCGTCATCACTGGTACCGAGGGCATGTCGGTGCAGCTGTCCGCGTGTTGCCGTCCGATTCCGGGCGACGACATCATGGGCTATATCGGCATCGGCCTCGGCATGGCGATCCACACCACCGACTGTCGCGTCGCGCAGCGTATCCACCGGCGCGATCCGGGGCGCTGGATCGACGTTGCGTGGGCGCCGCAGCCGGGGCGTCTGTTCGATGTCGCGGTGAAGGTGCTGGTCAAGAATACCAAGGGCGTATTCGCCCGCGTAGCGGCCGACATCACGTCGGCGGACGCGAACATCGTCCATATCGCGATGGACGAAGATCTGTCGCAGGAATCCACGATTCTGCGCTTCGTGATTCAGGTCAGCGATCGTGTGCATCTGGCCAATGTGATGCGGCGCGTGCGCACTAATCCGGACGTGATGCGCATCGCGCGTGAGCGGCCGAGCGAAGAAGGGCATCACCGCCACGACGGCGGCATGCGTATCGACCGCGAGCGCGCGGATTACTGAGCGGCTTCCGGCTGGGCGTCGGCGCGGCCTGGACTGGCGCTTCACGCCGGTCTGGCATCTTTCGTGCGGCTCAGGATACAACTGAAGGCAAGTCTCACCTGAACCCCGGGGAGAACGCAGATGAACGTATCCGACCTCGCTGGCGTGGCGCTCGATTACTGGGTGGCGCGCAGCCTGCACGACTTCGTGCGCGAAATCTACTTTACCGATAGTGGCGAGACTGTTGCGATCCGCGGCAACGATCGTGGTCGTCCGTGGGACGGGCGCTTCACGCCTTGCGCGTCATGGGAAACGGCCGCTGTTGTGCTCGAGCGCGCGATGCGGCTCGATGTGCGCGAGCAGAACGAAAAAGGCGCGTTGTGCGTCGCGGAGTTCAAGGGCGGACAGCGGGCCTCGGAGGGGAGCGGCGACTCGCTGCGCATTGCTTTGCTGCGGGCGTTCGTCGCGAGCCATTTCGGCGATACCGTCGACGACGTGCTGCGCGAGCGCCAGGCACTGACCGGCATGCGGGCCGAGACGATCAGCGAGCAGACGGTAGGCGGGGTCGTCGAGGACTTGCCGCACCCGGACGGGCAGATTGGGGATATCCAGTCGCCGCCGCGTTGAGCTGGCGCACCGGGTAGGGTGCGCCAGAAAAACAAAGGGCCTTCCGACTGGAAGGCCCTTCATAGGTGGCGCGGCTGGCAGGATTCGAACCCACGACCCCTTGGTTCGTAGCCAAGTACTCTATCCAACTGAGCTACAGCCGCACGCAAAACGGTGATGCTTGCTGCAAAAACCGGTCAAACCTGAGAGCTCCCGGCAAGGAAGCTCTCGAAAAAAAAGTGGCGCGGCTGGCAGGATTCGAACCCACGACCCCTTGGTTCGTAGCCAAGTACTCTATCCAACTGAGCTACAGCCGCACACAGAAACGAGATTATAGCCAACGGAATTGAAAAATGGAAGCCCATCACGGCGATTTGTGTCGCGGGCGCGATCGTGTAACCTTTGATCAGGTTGTTGCTAGCTGCTGTTAATGGATGATTATGAACAAGGCCTTTGTCAAAGAGTCGAGCGAGGACAACGACGATGATCTCGACGTCACCCAGCCCGACGTGCCCGCAGGCACCAAAAATTACATGACTCCCGCCGGTCATCGGCGTATGCGCGATGAGTTGCTGCATCTGATCGATGTCGAGCGGCCCGAGGTCGTCAAGCTCGTGTCGTGGGCGGCGTCGAACGGCGACCGCTCGGAGAATGGCGACTACATCTACGGCAAACGACGTTTGCGCGAAATTGACCGTCGCATCCGTTTCCTGACCAAGCGGCTCGATCTGGCCGAGGTCGTCGATAGCAGCCAGCAGGAAAACCTCGACCAGGTGTTCTTCGGCGCGACGGTCGACTATGCGACCGAGGACGGCGAAGAGCATAAGGTGACAATCGTCGGTGTCGATGAGGTCGACCTGGACATTGGGCACGTGAGCTGGATTTCGCCCATTGCGCGTGCGCTGCTGAAGGCCAAGGTCGGCGATACGGTCACGCTATTCACGCCGGCCGGGCCGCAGCCGATCGACATTCTCGACGTCAAGTACCCGCCACCTGATGCCGGCCGCTAGGGTGCTGGCGGAGGCGCAGGCAAAGTCTGGCGAAAGACCCCTTCGGCGCGAACATAAAAAAAGGCGCCGCGATCGGCGCCTTCTCTACTGCCAGTCCTTGCGCGGTGCTTAGAAGCGGTGACGCAGACCAGCCGTTACAGCGACTTGCTTGTTGTTGCCCGAAGCGTTACCCACGCCATTGATGAAGGCGGGGACGATCGAGCCTTCGTTTGCTGCCTGATACACGCCTTGCAGGTACACGTCGGTACGCTTGGACAACGCGTATGCGGTCTGCAGGTCGACCTGGTTCCAGTGCACATGCGTGCTGGACAGGTTAGCGCGGGTGTACGTGTACGCAGCGGCAACGCTGATCGCCGGTGTCAGAGCGTAACGAGCGTTACCCTCGAAATTCTGGAACTGGGCGCTGTTGGACGGGAAGCCGATACCGCCCGAGACACCCGATGAGCCCTGGCTGATGCCGACGAGGCCATGCAGGTTCGTCTGCGAGTACACGATGCCAACGGTTGCCGGGCCGAACGCGTAGTTGGCGCCTGCGCCCCATGTTTGCTGACGTTGCGCGAAGAACGTGTTGTCCCCCGATACTGCGCCACCCGAATTGAACGCTGCGGCCGCGCCGGTTGCGCCGTTGGCGTTCAGTTGCAAGTAAGCGGCTGCGACGTTCAGGCCGCCCCAGTTGTACGATGCGCCCGCGCTGTATGCGCGGTTGTTCGCGAAGCCGCTAGCCTGATTCGAAAAGCCGTACAACGCGCCGAACTTGAAGCCGCCGTAGTTCGCGCTCGTGTACTTGGCCGAGTTGTTGATACGGAACGAGTTGTTCAGGTTGTCGTTGTCGAACGGGTGGGCGAACTGGGTGCCGCCGTATTGCGTGCCGGTCAGCGCCAGCGGGCCGACGTAGTCGACCATGCTGTCATATTGACGGCCTAGCGTGACAGCGCCGAACTGGTCGCTCGACAGACCGACGAATGCCTGCCGGCCGAACATACGGCCGTTCTGCTTGAGCGTGCCGTCGTTGATGCCGAAGCCGTTTTCCAATGTGAAGATGGCCTTCAGACCACCGCCGAGATCTTCAGCGCCACGCAGGCCCCAGCGGCTACCGTTCACCGAACCGCTCGTCATCGCAACGTTGGCGCCGTGCTGGGTAGCACTGACGCGCTGGTTATTCGTATAAGTAATCCCGGCGTCGATCAGGCCATACAGGGTGACGCTACTTTGCGCGTGCGCTGCCGTGACGAAAACGCCGGACAGGGCAGCGACCATGAGTGTCTTCTTCATTGATATAACTCCAAGAGCGAGAGAGGTATAAAACCCTGGCTTAGGAGACCTTCACGCGAGCGCTGCGAGAAGCGGAATCCGCGTGAGAAGCGCGCTGACCAGATCCGCGCCGGTTTCCGATTACGCAGAGTGTAGAGAGACACTTCCAGGAGTTGATGTTCCGATTTGCGCAATAAAGTATTACGCATCAAGAAACGATCGTGATTCGCCATTCGGGCCTTATGGATAAAGGCTTTGCGACGACTCGGCGGAATTCAGCGTCTGATTTTTCCTAAACCGCGTTGCTGATTCGCGACACCGAACGATGTGGAAAAACAACGGGAAGAAATGCGGAAAAACGATTGTTGTTATTGCGGCAATACATGATTGTCAATTGTGTGAATAATCGAAATCGCATACGACCGCTATACTTTAATTTCTGCTTTTCGAAGCAGACTTTTTCGTTGACGAAAAAGATCTCCAAACCTTTGTCAGCGCGACCTTCCCGTCGCGCTTTTTTTATGGCGGACGACCTTCGCGAACTGCTCTAGTGAGCGGGGGCGGTGCCTTCCGTGTCGTCCCAATCGCCCTGCGCGGGCACGCTCCAGTCTTCCATCACATAACGGCGCGCATCCATCGGCGAGGAGAGCAGGTTCTGCCAGTGGTCTCCATGCCACATCGGATCGAAGTCGAAAACCGTGGATGATTCCGGGGTTGCAGGTTGATCTGGTATGACCTTTGCATGCGAATGAGTTAGCCAGGCGAACAGACGGCGAATTTCCTGGAACATGACAACCTCCTGAAGCACATCGCTACAACTCATCTGAATCATGCGAGTCGGACTGCGCAGCAACAAGTCGGACAAACACTTACGCAAAGATGGATTTTGTTACATTCGCATTGCATATTTTCGCAAATTTTTCCGTTTCCAGTCTGGGCTAAATCAGTCCAGGTAAGTTTGACGAGTTGGCCTATATCCATGCGATTTGAAGCATTATCTTTTTATACGCTAAACGCATATGAAAAGTTTACTTGACGGCGATTCTCTGTTCCCCGTATAACGGCAAAGCCGAATTTGATTGGCTGTTTCTGGTTTTTGTCTTAATCAGATATGGGCAACTGAATCGGGGTTGGATCGATTCAAGGGCAATGCCCGCTTTGGATAAATCACCGAGGGAAAACAGGAAATGGAAACTGGTGTCGTCAAATGGTTCAACGATGCTAAGGGTTTTGGCTTCATTACGTCGGACGCGGGTGGCGAGGATCTTTTCGCCCACTTTTCGGAGATCCGCAGCGAGGGCTTCAAGTCGTTGAAGGAAAACCAGCGGGTGTCTTTTGAAGTCAAGACCAGCCCGAAGGGCAAGCAGGCGGCCAACATTCAGCCGCTGTAAGTGCACTGCGCCGGGCGCGCCGCCCACGCAGTCGGGAGCGAAAGACCCTCGCCGTCGCGCGAGGGTTTTTTATTGTTATTGAATCCGAGCCGAGCTTCGGTGACTGCATGTTCAACAATCCGCATTATTGTCGGAAGATAGTTCACTGAAGCGAAATTGGCTACGTCCGGATTAATGATTTAATCTTCTGTGGGATATCTGCGCAAAATTGAGGGGCCGCCGACCAGTTTCTGCCTGCGGACGGCGCTCAGTGTGGATGCGCACCGTCCAACTGGTGCATACTTGCCGCAAATTCACGCATCCGAATCTCTTGCCCCATGTCTGAACTGCTTTCGCCGGAACCGGCGCTCGATGCACCCATCGTTTTTGTCGACCTCGAAACGACCGGCGGCTCGACGAGCGAGCACCGCATTACTGAGGTTGGCGTCGTCGAGGTCGGGCCGGCCGGCGTATCGCGGTGGAGCAGCCTCATCGATCCGCGGCAGCCCATTCCGTCGTTCATCCAGCAACTGACCGGCATCACGAACGATATGGTGCGCGGCGCACCGACGTTCGAGTCGATCGCGCCCACGCTGTTCGAGCGCCTGAACGGCAAGCTGTTCGTCGCGCACAACGCGAGTTTCGATCGCGGATTTTTACGCAGCGAATTTCGTCGCGCGGGAATTGCGTTCGATCCGGACGTGCTTTGCACGGTGCGGCTGTCGCGCGCGCTGTTTCCCGGCGAAAAGCGCCATGGTCTCGATGCGCTCGTCGAACGTCATGCGCTGGTGCCGTCCGACCGTCACCGCGCGCTCGCCGATGCCGATCTGATCTGGCAGTTCTGGCAGCGTCTGCCGACGCTCGTACCGCTCGAAGCGCTGCGCGCGCAGATCGAGCGCACGACGCGTCGCTACCGGCTCGCCGGCGACATCACCGAAGACCTGCTCGACACCGCGCCGGCAGGCTGTGGCGTGTATGCGTTCTATGGCGAAGGAGATGCACCGCTGTATGTCGGCCGCAGCGTGCGCGTGCGTCAGCGGCTGCGCTCACATCTGACCGGCGAGCGGCGTTCGTCGAAGGATATGCGGCTTGCGCAGCTGGTGCGGCGCGTCGAATGGCGCGCGACTGGCGGCGAACTCGGCGCGATGCTCGCGGAGGCGCAGTGGATCGCGTCGCTGCGGCCGGGCCACAACCGTCTGCCGCGCGTGACGAAGAGCGATCCCGCGAACGCGCCGTGGCCGTTCGAGGGGCCGATCGTTTTCGAGGAGCGTGAGGACGCGCAGCGCATCTTCCACGTGGTCGATCGCTGGCGATACCTCGGGCACGCGCCGTCGCTCGTGCAGGCGGCGCAACTGCATGCGTCGACACTGGCGGGGTCGTTCGAACTCTCGACGTACCGTATCCTGCAAAGCCATCTGGCTCGTGGTCTGCGCGTGATGCCGTTGAGCGTATCGCGTGACACGCCGGAGTCGAGCATCGTCGTGTGACGCCTATGCAGCGTGCGCTCGCCGTAGCGTTGGCGGAATCAGCCGGTCGCGCCAACTCCACCGGTCTCGCACACGTGACCTAGCGCGCGCGTCATCGCGCTCGAATGCGCGGAGTCATAGCGCGTCAGCGTTTTCCAGTTAGCCAGCGATTGCGCGACGCGCGACGGGCAATCGTCCGCTGCGCGCAGCGGCTGCACGCGCGCCAGACTCGCCATCAACGATTGCGTCAGCTTGTCGAGCTGTGGTCGAGTGCTGGTTGCGAGATCGGGTGCGGGACCTTGCGGTGGCTGCGTGCTGCGCCATTTCGCGAACAGCGCGTTCTGCACGTCTTTGCTCGCATCGATCTGGTCCTGGAAGAACGCGCGCGCGAACGCCGGGTCGACGTTTGCCGCCGCAGCGCGCTTTTCCACATCGGCGAGCAGCGCGTTTTCACGCGGCGTATCGGTGATCGGCTGGTGGTTCGCCCATTTCCAGCGCGCGACCGGCTCGGCGAGCGCAAGGCGCTGCGAAACCAGTGCGATCAGGTTCGTGAGCGCGGTGTCGCCACCATCGGCAAGGGCGGGGGCAGACGAGAAAGCGACGGTGGCGGCGATGGCGAGCGCGCATGACGCGCCGAAGCGATGCAAACGATTCATGAAGTGGACGTGGCCGGGCGGCCGTTGACGGAAAAACCAGAAGAATAAATGATGCGCGGCAAACCTCGCGCGCCGGGCCACTTTACACAAGTTGTCGGAGAGGAAATTGGCGCGTGAAGGACGCGCGTATTCGTACGCTCGAGCCGTGTGGCCCAGTGTAGCTGCTGGGATCAGGCGAACTGATCCAGCGTCCTGACGGAGGTGTCGGACGCGTAATGAGGGCGCGAGTACTCGCCGCGCATGACATCAACGAGCGCGAATGCTGCGCCGCGCCAGTGGTCCGTTACTTCGGATCGCACGACTTGCGTTGTTCGTCGAAGAAAGCGCGAACATGCTCGGGCAGCTCGGCTCCTAAAAACTCGACGGCCACAGGTTCCGGATCCGGGTAAAAAACCTTGTCCGGGGTCGGAATCTTCGGTGGTTTGGCATCCATGATCTTTCTCCTTTGCGAACCGATTATCGGCCTCGTTCCCCGCATGGCACCAGTGCCCGATGCGAGTCATACATACTCTGTTGCTTTAACGGCACAAGCCGACACATCAGCAGAGGGATTGAATAAAATTTATCGTCTAACTATCCCTTGAGTTTCGCGATCTGCCTGATCCGCTTATTTTCCAGCGCGAAATCATCTCGATCCGGCTCCCTCCGCCATTCGCTCTCGCGCCTTGCCCCACCTGGGTTTGAGCACGTCCGATCGATATTTCCCTGCACTGCATCTGACGTTCTCGTGTGAAAAAAAACGTGACAAATTTGTGCGTTGCCGCATCGGCAGTATTTTCGCGTTTTCTGAATTGAACGTTCGTAATTTGCCGATTGCATAACTGCGTGCCTAATACTTGGTAAACGGCACATCCCGCGCCGCGTTGACCGGACCGACCGCTGTTTAAAGATTTTTGTCGTTAATTAAATGCTGGCAGTTGGTTGGCATACCCATTCCCCATATTGCTGTGACAAAAGGAACGCGTTTTGCGACATGTCGAACATACGCGATCGCGCCTCCTATGATTGAAGCGACTACCGATGTTTCGACGTGCGTTGACAGACGGACACGCGACCTGCGGAGCGGATCATGACGTTCTTCATGTTGGGGGAGAGGTCGCCGATGGAAAACGCTGTCTACTGGAGCGGACGTCAAGTCGGCATCGAGTGCGCCGGCAGGATCTTGTGGTTCGCGTCGGCACCCGCGCAAGCGATAGCCGCATACGGCGCGCCCGAGCAGCCGACCCCACAGGCCGATACTGTCGTTGCGCGGAACCTCGCGATGCCACGGTCGTACGACCCGCTCCACGTTCCCGACTAGGCTGGCCCGCGCGCACCGCGCTAGAGAACGTGCTCGTCCACGCACGGGGTCTCTAGGACAGGCTCAGCAGGAGCTTCGTGTCGTGGTCGATCAGCGCCGAATGGCATTGCCGGCTATTGGCTGTCTCGGCTCGTCAAGGGAGTGGGAGGTCGGCAACGTCTCGCGCGACGGAAAAACAAAAAGCCCAGTCACGAGGACTGGGCTTTTTGCTTGAAACTTGATGGTGCCGGAAAGAGGAATCGAACCCCCGACCTTCGCATTACGAATACTTTTCAAAGCACTAGCGAATGGCGATTATATCAGGAGCACACCACGAACGATTCGCGAGTGAACGATCAGTTGCCTCCAGACGGTTTCGCGCGCTTGGGCCTTCGGGGCACAAACGTCGCCTTCGTCACCACGGCGGGATTTAACGCCCCCGAGCGCTGTCTGCCTTGATGCTAGTCATTCCTTCTTCTTCTGTACGCTCAGAATCCGATGAACCAATCGGTGACAGTTGGCGCACAGGCATTGCAGGTCGTCGAGGGTGGTTTTGTGGCCTTCGGCCATGTCACTCACGTGAGTGACGAAGTGGTGCACCTCGATACATGCCTCGGCCTCTTCGGCTTTGTAGTGCGCCACGGGATCGAGGCCGCACCGTTCGCAACTTAGCCTACCGTGCGTTCGACGATATTGCGCCTTCTTCGCTTTGGCGAGACCAGGCGCTCGTTCGCGCTTCAGGTGGGATTTCAGCTTCGCCCCCCCTTCATGCCATTCCCGGTCGATGTAACTTTCAGTGTCGGGTGATTCGTATGCCTGACCCTTCGGCACGATCTGATAACCCGCTTCTTGGAGCAGGGTGAAACACAATCCCCCGGCTGTAAAGTGTTTGGGTCCGATGGGTTCACCACCGAGAGCCATCGACAGTGCAAGCCCAAAAACAGCTTTAGGCCGAAGGCGTTGACCATCATCTGCGATCAGATCGTAATCGGTTGACGGGCCAAATGGATCGTCCGGTACGTTGCCTTGGACATATTGCTGAACCGCGCGCCAGATGAACTCAGGCGTGGCGCGACGGAGAACGTCCGCAGGTAGACGCTCCATGCTTCGGAAATCTCCTTCCGCTGCAACGCCACCGAGCTGCGTAGCCAACTCCTCACTGGATCCGCCGAAACCGGTTGCGATACGAATACGTTTCGTCGAGTTGCCTCCCTTCGCAGTTGAATCAGGATCGCTGCGAACGTCTTTCATACGGCTGCTCAACAGACTACAGATTTGCTCCGGGGGAAGACTGCCTTCGTTCTGACTCAGGATGGATCGCGCACTGAGGGGCAATGACTGAACAGTTTTGCTATCGACCCACGCGCCCGAGATTGGAATAGCGGCGTGAGCGAGCCTGCCAATCAACAGAAGCAGCGCTCTCGTATAGTCCGCATTTACCTGACTACGTTGACCTTTTGCGCCACCTCGGCTGGCCAGGATAATGTCGTTTTGTTCCACCGAGAAATGAGCATCCAGCCTGGAGCCGTCTTCTGCGGTCACTTGGTACATGTTTGCCAATTTATTCCCCCTTGCCGATCGTCGCGGACCGATCGTGCACACTCTCGTTTCGTGGTGCTTTCCGAGTTGGCTCCGCCCTTGGATTGTACCGGCGGTGTCGCCGTTGCCCATCGGTCTGGACGACCGGCGCGATGACCCCAGGGGGCTGTCGCGGGGGTATCTCCAAAGATTTCCAGTTCATCCCGGAAACCCTCGTAACTACCTTTTCTTCCATCGGCGCACTTCGATAACAGGGGCCGGAACCGCCGCTTGCCCGGCCGACACCCATAGTGCACGCCACGAGTATGCCGACCACAACCGATGCTGATCAGGCAGCAATCGGCCAGTTTCAGCCGCTTGCCGGCTGCGCTCCATACGGGTCAAATGGCTGCTATCCTTCCACTCTCTCAATAACAAGAATTCTTGGGGAAGCCGTGAGCAAGACCAAAGAAGAACAGACGGAAAAAACCAATCCGGAAGTACTGCAGTGCGGGATCGTCATGCCGATTGCAGCGATGGACGGAGTTACGGCCGACCATTGGGCAGAAGTTAAGACGATCATCATTGAGGCGATGAATACGCTCGACTCGCCGCGATTTAGCACCGCTCTGGTAAGCGATGCCGATGACGTTGGTGTAATCCAGAAGCGCATTGTCCAAGGCGTCTACGCGTCGGATGTCGTTGTCTGTGATGTCAGCGGGAAAAATCCTAACGTTATGTTCGAGTTAGGCATGCGCCTGGCCTTCGACAAACCGACCGTCATCATCAAGGACGACAAGACGGACTATATGTTCGATACAGGCGTCATTGAGCATCTGACTTACCCGCGCGACTTGCGGTTTGCGCGCATCGTGGACTTCAAACAACTCTTGGCCAAGAAGGTTCTTGCGACATATCAGGCGTCGCAGCGAGATCCGGAGCACTCCACGTTCCTGAAAAACTTCGGCACATTCAAGGTCGCGCACCTCACCGAAAAAGAAGCATCCGCCGAACAAGTCATACTTGAATCGCTCGCCGAACTGCAAAGAGAAGTCAGGGCCATGCGAACGTTCTCAGCACCTGGCTATTCGATACCGCTCGATTCGCCCGATGCCAAGGCTCTCAGCCTCGACGAAGTGCAAACGATTTTAAAAGACGCCGATAAGCTCTTGAGGTACGGAGGACCCGACGCCATGAAGGAACTCTCGATGATGAGGACGCTATTGAGGAGAATATCCGACACGCCATCATTGCCTAACACGTATAGCGACAAAGCCGAGATGATCCTTCAAAACATTTCGCCGCGTAGTCAGAAGGCGGCGATGGACATTATTCGAAACGGTACTGGAGCGCAGCCGCGTTCAGACGCTGCATAGGATCGCCTCGGCGATTAACGCCAGCCCTTGCCCAAGAACAATGCCCGGAGGCTGTGGCGGTTCGACCGGCGGCTTCGGGTCGTTTCACGCCAGTTGGCCGCTCATGACGGTCGTCCGGTTTGTTTGGCGCGCTGTGCGGCCTTGCGCGACCGATCGTATTCACGGCGTTCCTCGAGTGTTACCCGTGCCGGTGCCGGATTCAGTGAGCGTTCGGGCGGTCGTGGAATCCATCGCAGGCGTCCGCTCGTTATATCCTCGACAGCGCGTTCTATCACGTCGTGACCGGTATCCATGATCGCCGCTCCCACCCGTTGCGCGTGCAACGATTGTGAGCGCGTCTGCGCGGATAGCGCAACAGAAAAAGACCGCGCGGGTCAGCTTGCGCCATCGCCGCGCGGACACAGGAGCCCGGTTCAATTCGCGACGGGCGTGCGGCGCCCGCTAGCGGCTGGCGCGAATCTCGGCCCACGCCGTGCCGGGAGTGCGACCGACGAGCCGGCCATTCGCCACGACCACCAGAATGCGTTCGCGCTGCTGCCGTAGTGCCTCGTGGGCAAACATCAGCAGCCCGTCCGCGAGTTCATTACCGACCAGCGCCGCGGCCGCTTCGTGGTCGAGCGCCTGCATCGCATCGTGAGGAAGGCAGATCGGTGCGCTGATCATGGCGTGCTCCTCTGCGAGTTGGCGGCGCCACTGAAACCGATCCATGTTTCGCCGCCGTGGCCATCATCGGCGCCTAGCACATAAACGACGATAGAACGGTGTCCGTTGCTGAAATCGAGAATCTGCTTCACCGTGGCGCCGCGCCGGATGGCGCGCTCCACATAGAACGGCGTATGCTTCGCCAGCTCGCGCAATGCTTCGGGTTCCGTCGCATTGCGGGCCACCCATGCCAGCGTCGACTCGCCCTGAAGAAACTCCCTCGCGAACGACACGATCATGTCGTGCGGCAGCGGCGTGGCGTACCAGCGCTCCGCCGTCGCAGCCGGGGCCGCGTTCAGGTCTGCGTGCAGATCGGTGCTCATGCTGCTGCCCCCCGGCGCGCACGCGCGCGGGTCGCCGCTGTTTCGCTGTCGCCTCCGGACGACACGAACAGTCCCGTCAGCAGGCGCACGGCGTCAGGCCTGCCGACCCGCCAGGCGATGTAGCGGCGCAGGCGCAGCCCCGCCAGATTCCGCTCCCACAGATTGATCAGCGACGTTCCGTCCGCGCCGTCATCGACCTCGACGACCGCCTGCTCGCTGCTGTCAACTTCAACGCCGCTGTCAGTCAGCCAGACCGATGACGGGTCGAGCAGCAGCAGATCGCCGGGACGGACGCCTTCGCTCACCACGAACGCAACGCCGAGCCATTCGCCGCCGTGCGCACCCGTCGACCACGCAGCCACGCTGCCGCCCAGCAGCGCAAGCCTCGCCGCCGTCACCGGGTTCGCGGCAAACACTCCTGACTCGAGGGAGCCGCCGAAGCCGTCGAACAGCTGTGCCACGTCACTGGCCACCGCGGCTGCGTCGCTGCCCGACGAGACGACCGGCGCGATGCCGTACGTGACTGAGGCGGGCCGGACGTTGTCAATCCCAGCACTTTCCGGATCGGCAAAGCTTCTCGATTCTTCCAGCGCGGTGGCGGCGAGCAGGTCACGCTGCGCGATCGCATCACTTTCGGGCGCGAGCGCGGCCAACAATTCGCGCGTGTTGATGGTGACGGTCGACAATCGCAATGGACGCAGGCTCGCCGTGTCGAACGTCTGGGCGTCGTTGACCCGGATCGGCTGGCCTTCCTCGGTCCACCAGACCGATGCGACGCTCGTCTGTTCGAGCAGCTGAACATGCGGCGGCACGTGCCGGAAGCGGCTCACGGCGTCGATCCTGCCGATCAGCGAACGCCGCTGCAGGGCACCGAGGAAGTAGCGCGACGCATTGGCGAACGGCCCGTCACCGGTGATTGCATCCGTGCCACTGACGACGCCCGCCATGCGCTGCTGCAGCATCTTAGCGATGTTCGAGAACTGGCCGTATTGCGCCTCGGCGAATGACCGCGCGTCGGGAATGCTGCCGCGGGCGCGGACCAGTGTCTTCGCGTACCGCACCAGATCAAGCTGGGTTTCGACTGCCATGCCGTTCTCCGTTCGTTCGTTATGCCAGGAAGCATGGCGCAGTCGGGTACGCGGGGCCACCGTCAAAAACATCACAATCCGCAGTCGTCGTAACCGACTTCAAGCCAGCGCGAAACGTCTTCGATTCTGTAGAAGCGCCGCGCGCCGGTCGTCCTGTGCCGTGGCATGGACAGGCCCTCGCGAAGCCGTCTGGCGAGCGCGGAGCGGTCCGCAAAGCCGCATAGGGAGCAAGCGTCTTTCTCACTCACCGAGCCGTCAGGGAAAATGCGAACGTTGTTCTCCGCGCACCAGCGGCGCAGGACAAGCGCTGTCTGCGCGCAGCGTTCGTCGAACGGCTCCATTCCCGTCACGTGCCGACGTCATCAACTGCAGGCATGCGAACGGTCCAGCGAAAGCAGCTGTCCGCCGCTGCGCGCCTCCATCGAGCGCCGCAGTGCATGATCCTCGGACAGCATATCCGCTTCGACGGCGCCGAGGAGTTGCATGACGTAGAGCTGTAGCGGTTCGATCAGATCGGGTTGTTTCATGGTGATGTTCTCCGCAAGGCCTCGGGTTCTAACGGCGCGCCTACAGCGCCAGATCCGTGTAGTCGGTGAAGTAGGTGATCGCCCATCCCCATCCATTTACATTCGTTGCAGGCCCATCCTGAAAAGTCTAGGCAGCGCGGGCGCGCGAGTCGCCGTGCGTAGAGTAGGGGGGATGGGCGATCACCTACTTCACCGATTTGACCTATCCGGCTTATAGAACGCCGCCCGATGAGATCAGCCGTTGTGCGGCTCTGATCTGCTCGGAGACGGTCAACGATCCGAGTGCATAGACGCTTTGACGGCGGCCTGCGATTGCAAAGTAGCCGTCGACGGCGTCCGGGTTGCGCACGGCAACGTAGCCAGCCCGTTCCAGCTTGTAGGGCATCGCGCGGCGGTTCTTCCGGTCTATCAGTTCGGCTTCGAGGTCGCGCAGGTTCTGACGCATCGCCCCTTCGATCAGATGCGTCGGCGTTAGCGCGGGTGGGTTGCCGAGAGCGTCGATCAGGTCGCGCATCTCACCACGCTCGGGTGACTCACTGGCCTGCACCATCGTCCAGAAGCCGGCGGTTTTTAGCGGCGGCCCCTTCGGGTCGAAGCCGCTCAGGTCGCGTGTACGCAGCCAGGCGACGACGTGCCCCCGGCCGCCCGCGTCATACCATCCCCACAGCCCGCGCCAGTAGTTTTCGCCGAAGTCCTGCGCGGCAGCGATGGACCAGGCGACGTAGTGACGACGATCGTCGGCGGGCAAATACAGCCCATCGGTCAGGTGATTCGACGTGAAAATCATGTTGCATACGTTCGCGACGTAGTACTCGCGGAGGTTCTTTTCATCGACGCGAACAACGTCAGGCGGGCTCGCAAGTAGGGGCTTGCAGTGCTCATAGAACGCGAAGCGGTCGACGTCGCCGAGATCACGTACTTCCGAAACCCGCACGATCACGTTGCGTACCCATCCGTTAAAACGGCCCTGCATAGTGCGCGGCGTGATGTCGGCGAAGTTGTATGATCCGACGCCCACCCGCACCGGTTCAAGGATCGTGTCTTTGCCGATGCCGGGTGAACCACCCAGTAGCAGCGCGTGATTGATCTTCGCGCCCGGATGCTGTACCGCGTGCGCAAGCCAGTTGGCGATGTGATCGAAGTCGGCGGGATAGACACGCATCAGGTGATCGAGCCACGGACCCGCAAGCGTCGCGTCGCCAGGTACAGGCGCTGGCGCGAGATAGCGGTTGAAGATCTGCGCGCCTGGATGCGGCTTCCAGCCCGCGTCCTGCATCACACGGTCAGCGATCACGGACGGTTCGCCGGGAATCCATACAATCTGCATGATGGGTCGATGAACGTCGAGCCACAGCGACGGTTTCACCCTCTCGCCGTCGATTTCGAGCGGCGGCAACTTCGAGTTAACACTCGCCGCTGGCCACAGTTCATGCGACGGGACATGGAGATAGCCGTGCGTCGGCAGATACGCGTAGAAGTCGTCATAGCTGTAACCGACCGTCGGGTAAGGCGTGCCGTTCATGCCGGCGCCGAAGCAGCGCCTCGCTCTGGCAGGCGTCTTCGGTTCGGAGTCGAGAATCGCCCCGTCGGGATAGTTTGCGCGCTCAGTCATGGGTCGCCCCTTCTGCGACGCTCACACGCGCTACAGCCAGTTTGAGGCGTTCGTATTCGGCCGGCATGACTGAGCCCCGTAGCCGGATGGCGCCGACGATCACCAGCACCTCGAGCAGTTCGAGATTGACGGCTCCGAGCACCTGCCGAGCACTGAAGCGGCGCTTCGCTGGCACCGCGGCGTGAACGCCTTCGACGCGCGGCGGGAACAGGTCTGCGATATCCTGGCCGACTGCGCTCACGATATCGGGCGCCGCGCATTCATTGCGAAAACAGTGCAGCAGAACGACACCATCGGCTGTCTCGGTGATCGCGAGTACAGGCTTGTGCGAGTCGCATGCAGGACACCTCGCCCGCCACCGACCGGGGCCGCAGGAACGGACGCCGTCGAGACGATCAAGTAGGACGGTGGCGGTCATGACGTGGCTGTTTCGTGATCGAGATAGCTGCTCGGTACGAGGTCGCGTTCTCCCGCCTGTGTGGACCCGCGTGGCGGGTCGAACTCAATCTCCACGAAGTAGTCGCCTGCGAAGTTGATCAGGTCGTGACGCGTACCGATGACCTTGCCCTTGCGGCCCGCGTGCTGCCCCTGCGCGACAACAGTGCGTTGATCCTTATAGGGATGGACGATCATGGCGGCCTCCGTTCAGGCCGGTTCGGGTTCGAGTTGATCGCCTTTCTTGCCGCGCAGCGACGTGATGCGTGCCTGGCCCGGTTTAAGGGGCTCGACAGGTGCGAACTGCTGGGTGGTCGCCGTGCTGGCGAGTGCGCGAGAATCGTCCTTCTTCATCTCGACGATGGCGTTGAACAGTGCCTCGGGCTGGTCGGTGACGATGCGCTTGCCGATGACGAACAGCAGGCCGATCGACATCAGTTTCCGTTTCTTTTCACCGGCAATATATGTGCGCGCCGTTTGTTCGGACGGAAACAGCGATCCGCCGTAGATCGCGCACCACGAGCGCTCGCCGCCGTACATGTCAATCAGCGGCACGCGGATTGCTTCAGTCATCACATTCTCCGTTCTTGAGTGTGGGTTCAGTCCAATACTGGTCAGGCGTCCAGACCTGCCGGTGGATGTGATAGTGCGCAAATAAAAAGGCCGCGACTTACTCGCGGCCTTGTTTTAGTCGGTGGATCGGGGTGGCTATGCTACGCGTTTGTCTGCGTTCCGCCTTTCCGCTTCATCGCGCGGCGATGGAGGAGGCCACGGAATCGCCTCGGTGATTTCCCGGGCCTTGGTCCGTCCGATGCCGTGTCGTTTCTTGATGGCGCGAAACAGATCTTCCTTCGTGACCGTGCTGCCACGCGAGGCACGGCTCCCGTACTCGATGACAAAAGTTTCCTGCACGGCACGGATCACATCAGCGCCATGTCCGTGGCCCTGACGGTTGCGTGTGACCTTGAGCGAAAACCCGTCGCGTAGCTCTTCGTCCACGCTCGCGAACAGCCAGTTGATCACCTTGACATGGCGCGCGTGCATATCGTTCAGCCACGCTTCGGTCGGCCTGACCCCGAGCGCCGCGAGCGTGCCCTCATGGAAGGCAAGGTCGAGCCGCTGCACGACTTCGCGCTTTCGCGCGGCAATCAGGTCGAGACCTGTCCGTTCAACGTTACCGGTCAGGCGGTCGGTCAGCAGGAGTTCGGGAAGGGGATGCTGCACCCGGGGCGCTTTGCTCATGCGATGTCTCCCATGACGCGTTCCACGATCGCGCGCTTGCTGTCGATGGTCAAGTGCGAGTAACGGCGCGTGACATCCAGCTGCTTGTGGCCGAGCGTCGCGGCCACGTCGAGCAGCGACGCGCCGTTCTGCGCCAGATAGGACGCGCACGTGTGCCTGAGGTCGTGGAACCGGAAGTTGTGGATATTGGCCTCGCGCAGTGCGGCGTACCAAGCACTGTCAATCGTGAAGGGGCGGTCCGGATCCCCGACGCGGGCGAACAGCAGGGCACCAGGGTGCGGCGGCTTGCCGAAGCGGCGGATTTCCGCAATCACGGCCGGCGTGAGCGGCAGCACGCGCGGCTCGTCGTTTTTCGAGGCGCGCACGTAGGCGGTGGCACGGTCGAGATCGAGATCGGGGTAGCGCAGGCGCAGCAGTTCTGAGCGGCGCGCGCCCGTCGTGATTGCCGTCAGCACCAGCAGGTAAAGCCGGTTCCACGTTGACAGGCGGCACACGGCGAGCAGTCGCTTGCGTTCGGCGGCGTCCAGGAAGCGGACGCGCTCGTTGTTCATCGTGAGCCCCGGCACCTCGCGGCAGGGGTTCGTCCAGCCCTTTGGCATCATGCGGCGGGCCCTGGCGAAGTTCAGCACGGCCGACAGGACCGCTTTGGCCTTGTTGATCGAGCCGGGTTTGGGCAGGCCCAGTTCGCGATAGAGCATTGCGCCGGCTTCGTCCGTGCCGACGTAGCGGCGCACGGGCGTCGCGGCCCAGTGGTCGAGCGAATCGGCCACCGCGTCACCGTCGATCTCCGCCGCGATCCAGCCATCGAAGTACTGTGACCAGCGGCGGATGATCTGCGCGCGCGACGGATCGCGCCCGATGTACGCGGCGAGATAGGCTTCGGCAAGTTCGGGGAAAGAAATGCGCCGCCTGTCCGGCGCCGTTACGGCTCGGACAGGGGCAATATCGTAGGCGGTCCTGGACGACGCAGCCACGATTTTCAGAGGTTTGGCGGACATATCAGACTCCATGAAAGCAACGCATTCGTCGCTAGTGCATGGCGGCCTGAAAGCCTTACCAGTATTGGTTTTGGTGCCGGAAAGAGGAATCGAACCCCCGACCTTCGCATTACGAATGCGCTGCTCTACCGTCTGAGCTATTCCGGCATCAGGAGAAACGAGATTATAGGGACTACTTCAGTGACTTGGCAAGCCCCTTGATGCATTTTTTCTTTCGCGATCACTTCTTCGCTTCGAGGTGATAGCGGGTCACGCGATCGACCTCGTTCTTCGAGCCGAGGAACACCGCGACGCGCTCGTGCAGGCTCTTTGGCTGGACGTCGAGAATACGCTTCTCGCCGTTGGTTGCGGCGCCGCCCGCCTGCTCGACGATGAAGGCCATCGGATTGGCTTCGTACATCAGACGCAGCTTGCCGGGCTTGTCCGGTGTGCGCTTGTCGGCCGGGTACATGAAGATGCCGCCGCGATTCAGGATGCGATGTACGTCGGCGACCATCGATGCGATCCAGCGCATGTTGAAGTCGGCCTGGCGCGAACCTTCCTTGCCCGCTTTCAGTTCGCCGATGTATTGCTGAACCGGCGGATACCAGTGCCGTTCGTTCGAAGCGTTGATCGCGTACTCGCGAGTTTCGACGGGAATACGCATGTCGCTTTGC
The DNA here is from genome assembly GCF_040948805.1 of Paraburkholderia sp. BR13439. NCBI lineage: Bacteria > Pseudomonadati > Pseudomonadota > Betaproteobacteria > Burkholderiales > Burkholderiaceae > Paraburkholderia > Paraburkholderia sp. BR13439. The sequence continues at coordinate 71,968 of NZ_JBFPKN010000007.1, forward strand.
GTGAGCACCCACGAGCCGAGTTCGCGATCGAGCGTGAAGCAGTTCACGCCGTTGCCGGTGGTCAGCACGAGCACTGTTTGCGGGCCGTACACCGCATAGCCCGCAGCGACCTGCTCCGTGCCCGGCTGCAGGAACGATTGCTCGGTGGCCTGGTGGCCGTCCGGGCAGCGCAGCACCGAGAAGATCGTGCCGATCGACACATTGACGTCGATGTTCGACGAGCCGTCGAGCGGATCGAACACGAGCAGATATTCGCCCTTCGGATAGTTGGCCGGAATCGGGAAAAACTGTTCCATTTCCTCGGAGGCCATGCCTGCGAGGTTGCCGCCCCATTCGTTCGCCTCGAGCAGAATTTCGTTCGACAGGATGTCGAGCTTCTTCTGCACCTCGCCCTGGACGTTTTCGCTGCCCGCCGAGCCGAGGGCATCGCCGAGCGCGCCCTTGCTGACGTGGTAGCTGATCGCCTTGCACGCGCGCGCGACGACTTCGATCAACAGGCGCAGATCGGCGGGCAGGTTGTTGGTTTCACGCTGCTGCTCGATCAGGTACTTCGTGAGAGTGGTACGACGTTGCAAAGACATTGCTGTACTCCGGGAAGGCTAGAAGAATGATGGGATTTTAACCGCTCGTGTGTGTCGGCTCCGTGCTTTTGGCCGCACGGCCGCCTTCAGGTCTTGCGGCGCGTCCTGGCCGAGACGGTGCCGCTGACGCTGGCCGCGAGCGCCGCGGCCCGGGCGTGCCCGGCGGGCACGCTGGGCAGTTTCGGGCGCCCGGCGCGCGGCATCGGTTCGATTTCCCGTTCGATCTGCTCGCCGGCGGCGGCGGTGGCGACGCGCAGGTCGTAGGCGATTTGCAGATTGAGCCAGAACTGCGCGCTGGCGCCGAAGTAGCGCTCCAGCCGCAGCGCGGTATCGGCGGAGATGGCGCGGCGGCCGCGCACGACGTCGTTGATGCGCGGCGCCGGCACCCGCAGTGCAAGCGCGAGCGCGTTGACGGACATGCCGAGCGGCTCGAGAAACTCGCTGCGCAGAATTTCGCCAGGATGGATCTCGTCAATGGCCGCGCCCGTATCGATGTCGGAGAAATCGATGCTTTTCAGCGCGGAGCGTTTGATGACCATGTCGGTCTCCCAGTAGTCAGTGATAGTCGACGATCTAGACATTCAGCGCGTCCTCGCCGACGAAATGAAAACAGATGCGCCACTGCGCATTGATGCGGATGCTCCATTGCTCGCTGCGCTGGCCTTGCAAGGCTTCGAGCCGGTTTCCGGGCGGCGCGTGCAAATCGCGATGGAGCTCGCGGCGTCGATCATCAGCAGCTTGCGATGTGCTAGCGCCTGGATCGAGTGCGGCAACGTATGCACGAACCTGCCCTGGAAAATTCTTGCGGTGGCCTTGTCTGCGAATGTCGTGATCATCGAATCGTATAACGCATTACGTTAAATGTAATCCATTAAACGTGTGCGTATACATTCTCCCCGCCGAGGTCCGATGAACAGTCGGCCAAATGGCCAACGCCGTGCCACGACCGGGGGAGCGCAGCCCATCAACGAAAAAGCAGCACAAAAAAAAGCCGGCAACGCGTGCCGGCTTTTCCGATGCGACTCGAGAACTCAGCGAGGCATCACGCCAACGCCTTCTCGACGATCTCGCGCACGTCGCGCGACTTGACCTGCGCGGCCACTTTCTCGAGCGCCGCGCGCATGCTGTCGCGCAGCGCCGGCGTGAAGCGTCGCCACAGCTCGAGCGAACGCGCGAGGCGCGCGGCCACCTGCGGATTGAGCGCGTCGAGCGCGATCACCTGCTCGGCCCAGAATGCGTAGCCGGAGCCATCTGCCGCGTGGAACTGCGCGGGGTTCGCCGCGCAGAAGCTGAAAATCAGCGAACGTGCCCGATTCGGGTTCTTCAGGTTGAAGGCCGGATGCGTCATCAGCTTGCGCACCGTATCGATCACCGGATGCTGTGCGCCGCCGCGCTGCGTGGCCTGCAACGCGAACCATTTATCGATGACGAGCGGCTCCTTCTCGAAGCGTCGATAGAAGTCGTCGAGCGCGTGCTGCGCCTCGGGGCTGCCGCCTTGCGGCGCGGCCGCGTTGAGCAGCGCCGACAGCGCGGCCGCGCGGTCGGTCATGTTGTTCGCGGCTTCATATTGCGCGGACGCAAGACGTACGGCGTCCGCGGAATCGTCGAGCTCGGTCAGATACGACAGCGCGAGATTCTTCAACGCGCGATGACCGGCCGCCTCCGGCGTCGCCTCGTAGGCGCCCGGCGTGCGATGCTGCTCGTAGACCTTCAGCCAGTCGTCACGCAGCGCATTGGCGAGGCGCTTGCGCACGAACTGCCGTGCCGCGTGCACCGCGGCCGGATTCGACTCGGCCATCTGCTCGGCCAGATACGCTTCGGACGGAAGCATCAGCGCGAGTTCACGGAATGCCGGCGACAGCGTCTCATCGGTCAAAACACGCGCGAACGCGGCGACCACCGAGTCGTCGAACTGCAGCGCCGCGCCCGTGGCCGCACGCCCGGCGAGCGCGAGCAGCTCGCGGGTGGCGAGCCGCTGGCCGGCCTCCCAACGGTTGAACGGATCGCTGTCGTGCGCAAGCAGGAACGCGAGCTGTTCGGCCGTGTAGTCGTATTCGACGATCACCGGTGCCGAGAAATTGCGCAGCAGCGACGGCAGCGGTTCCTGCCCGACGTTGACGAACGTGAAGGTCTGCTCGGTCTGCGCGAATTCGAGCACGCGCGTGGTCGACTCCGACGCCTTCGCCTCGCCGTCGAGCTGCAGTGGCAGATCGCGGCCGTCCTTGCCGATCAGACCGATCGCGAACGGAATCAGCAGCGGACCCTTCTGCGTTTCGCGCGCGGCTGGCACGGCATCGCCGTAGCCCTGGTGCAGTGTCACGCTGTAGCGCTGCTGCGCGGCGTCGTAGCGCGCGCGCACCGATACGCGCGGCGTGCCGGCCTGGCTATACCAGCGCTCGAACTGCGCGAGGTCGCGGCCGTTCGCGTCGGCGAGCGCGTGACGGAAGTCGTCGCAGGTCACGGCCTGGCCGTCGTGACGCTTGAAGTACAGGTCCATGCCCTTGCGAAAGCCGTCGCGGCCGAACAGCGTCTGATACATCCGCACGACTTCCGAGCCTTTCTCGTACACGGTCATCGTGTAGAAGTTGTTGATCTCGACGTAGCTCTCCGGGCGCACCGGATGCGCCATCGGACCCGCGTCCTCGGCGAACTGCAATTGACGCAGCACGCGCACGTCCTCGATGCGCTTGGTCGCGCGCGCGGCTTCGTCGCTGGCGCCGCCCGCCATGTCGGCCGAGAACTCCTGGTCGCGAAACACGGTCAGGCCTTCCTTCAGGCTCAGCTGGAACCAGTCGCGGCAGGTCACGCGGTTGCCGGTCCAGTTGTGGAAGTACTCGTGACCGACCACCGCCTCGATGTTCGCGAAGTCGGTGTCGGTGGCCGTTTCGGGATTCGCGAGCACGTACTTCGTGTTGAAGATGTTGAGCCCCTTGTTCTCCATCGCGCCCATGTTGAAGTCGCTGACCGCGACGATCATGAAGCGGTCCAGATCGAGCTCGAGCCCGAAGCGCTCTTCATCCCAGCGGATCGAGTGGATCAGCGAATCCATCGCGTGACGGGTCTTGTCGAGATCATGCGGCTCGACCCACACCTGCAGCAGCTTTTCCTTGCCCGAGCCGGTCTTCACGCGTTCTTCGAGCGCGACGAGCTTGCCCGCGACGAGCGCGAACAGATAGCTCGGCTTCTTGAACGGATCTTCCCAGCGCGCGAAATGACGGCCGTCGGGCAGATCGCCTTCTTCGAGCAGATTGCCGTTCGACAGCAGCACGGGATAGTCCGCCTTGCTCGCGCGCAGCGTGACCGTGAAGCTCGCCATCACATCGGGGCGGTCGAGGAAGTAGGTGATGCGGCGAAAGCCCTCGGCTTCGCACTGCGTGAAGAAGTTGCCGCTCGACACGTACAGCCCCGACAGCGTGGTGTTTTCCGCGGGATTGCAGATGCTCGTGAGGGTCAGCTCGAAGCTGTCCGGCACGTTGTCGAGCAGCAGGCCATGTTCGTGCGGGTGTGCGTTCGGGAACGGCTGCCCGTCGATCTCTGCGCTGACGAACTCGAGTTGCTCGCCCATCAGTTCGAGATGCGCGGCGCGCGAAGCATCCGGGTTGCGGCGCACGCGCATCGTATTCCTGACGACCGTGCGTTCGGGGACCAGATCGAACTCCAGCGCGACGGTGTCGATCAGGAAGGCGGGCGGCGCGTAATCGGCGCGGCGGATCACATTGGGCGTTGCGGTATCGGCCATGGTGTTCTTTGGTGGTGTACTCGAGCGGTCGGGCGCGCAAACGGCGCGCGAGCCGGGCTTGGTCGACTCATTGTACAAAGCCTCGGGCGATCGTGCGGAGGGGAAGGGGGCCGAGTTTCGGCGCCGGGCAGCGCGTGCGGTTTGGACGGGCAGGGCAAGAACCTTTTGCTCGCTGCCGAGGTCAGCGTATTATCGGGCGCCGTGCGTGGCGGGGACCCGGCAGCGTCAGCCGGCGAGCGCATCGCACGACGGAATAATCGCGGCCGAAGCAGAGTTTTAACCGAAGCTGAATAGATGCAACCAGAGGCATCACGAGGCAGACCATGAACTTCGATCGATGGACCCGCCGCGTCGCGTTGCTGTTCGTCGCGCTGAGCGTGCTGCTGTCCGGCTGCACGACCTACGTGACGACACAGGTCACGGCGTTCTCCGACTGGACCGGCAGCGACGCAACCCGCACCTATGCGTTCACGCGTCACGAGGATCAGAAGAACAATCTCGAACTGAGCGCCTACGAGCGGATCGTCGCAAACGAGCTCGCCGTGCACGCGTTCCGCGAAGTCCCTCACGACGAAGCGCGCTATCTGGTGGAACTCGCCTATGGCATCCGCTCGGATGTCGTGACCGTCGCGCAGCCGGTCTACTACAACCCGTGGCCCGGCCCTTACTGGGGCCGGCCGTTCGATCCGTGGGGTCCGTGGGGGCCGTTCCCGGCGACATACGTGAACCAGAGCTACCCGGTATTCACGCATCTGCTCGGCATCCGGATCACCGAGCGTGCGAGCGGCCGGGAGGTCTACAACGTGACGGCGCGCAATTTCGGCGAAGAGTCGTCGCTGGTGCGGGCGATGCCTTATCTGGCGCGTAGCGCGCTGGCGGACTTCCCGCTGGCCAACGGCGCCGTGCACACCGTGAAGATCCCGCTCGGCGGCGGCGCGGCTGCGAACGAAGTGTCTCTGCCAGCGGCGACGCCGCCCGCGGGTTCGGCGTCGGCGCCGAAGGCCGCGCAGTAGCTTAGACCCCGACCCCGAACAAGGCCATCGCGCCCAGCACGACGAACATCACCGCGGCGATGCCGTGCACGAGCTTCGTCGGCAGACGATGCGCGAAGCGGTCGCCGAGCAGGATCGCCGGGACGTTCGCGATCATCATGCCGAGCGTCGTGCCGGCCACCACGCCGAAGAAATCGTGAAAGCGCGCGGCGAGGGCGACCGTCGCGATCTGCGTCTTGTCGCCCATCTCGGCGAGGAAGAACGTGACGACCGTGGTGCCGAACACGCCGAAGTGCGTGCGGTTCGTGTTGGCTTCATCGTCTTCGAGCTTGTCGGGCACCAGAATCCACAGCCCCATGCCGACGAACGACGCCGCCAGCGCCCAGCGCATGACGGTCGGCGTCAGCATCGAACCGAGCCACGCGCCGAGCGCGCCGGCGCCCGCGTGATTGATCAGCGTTGCCGCGAACACGCCGAGAATGATCGGCATGGGCTTGCGATAGCGCGCGGCTAGCACGAGCGACAGCAGTTGCGTCTTGTCGCCGATTTCGGCGAGCGCGACCGCGCCGGTCGAAATGAGAAAAGCTTGAGTCACGTTGAATGGATTCCTCGGGCCGAAGATGAACGAGCGACGACCCACGACACGCCGGGCCCTGTTGCGGCGCGTGTGGATCATCGGTCTCGCCAGGCCAGAGGCTGCGACTGCCATGGCCGTGCTGGCCAAGTGTGTTGACAGGCGCCCCCGCGAGCCACACGTGCGACGCACCGGCGAAGCGGTGCGGACGTGCCGCGGGGCGGCTACTCCCCAATGAGGGGCGGAGTATAACAGGCGCCGCAGCATCGCTGTGACGAATGTTGTTCGCGTGCGGACGACCCTGCGGAGGTGTTTTCGCTCTACGACGTATTCCGCGAAAGACCAATGAAAGTTTTTTTGGTGGATTCTGTCGGCGATGGCACGCCAGCGTCGACGCGCGAAACGGCCTTGCGGTGCGTCTCCGCGGCCGGCTTTGTCAAATCGTCTAACAATGTGTTGCGCCTCAGGCGCGGATACAGATGGATACGTCTTTCCTCGACGATTTGCTTCAGAATATCCGGTACTATTCGGCCACAAAAGGAGCCCGAGCCGCCATCCACCACACCGATTGTCAGGGGCGCCTGACAAGTCAGGCCGATTGCCGGTGCTGCATTCCCATGCCAGCAGACCGGTCGATCCCGGCTGGAACCTCCCGATCCGCGCGGCGCCGCTCGCTGTGACGGCTGTGTATTCCGTCAGGCGCTTGAGCCCCTTTCCCGTTTCTACGCGCGAACACCATATGCCCGATCTGCACTGGACCATTCCGGTCGGTCGCTGGTCTAGCTGGCCGGCTACCTCGTCTGCTGCACCCGATGTCGGCTTTATCGAGCCGATCGTGCGGCGGCGTCTCAGCACGCTGTCCAAGGTCGCGCTCAAGGTCGCGCACGACTGCGTCGCGCAGGAGCCCGCGCGCGTGGTGTTCGCGTCGCGGCACGGGGAATTGCGGCGTACCACCGACATCCTGCGCAGCATCAGCGCGGGCGAACCGGTGTCGCCGACCGCCTTCAGCCTGTCGGTGCTGAACGCGATGACCGGCGTATTCGGGATTGCGCGCGGCGACCGTTCGGCCGCGAGCGCGGTATCGGCTGGTGCGCAAACGCTCGGCTACGCGCTGCTCGAAGCGTACGCGCAATTCGCGACACAGCCGGACGTGCCGGTGCTGCTCGTCTATGCCGACGAACCGGCCGATCTCGCGTACGGCACGATCGAAGACGAAGTGCACGGCGGCGCGATCGCGGTGCTGCTCGACAAGGATGCGTCGGCAGGGCACGTTGTTTGCTCCCTGACCCGCGCCGACGAGGAGGTGGCCGGGCAACCCGGCGAGCCGCGAACCCCACTGAGCGGCGCCGCGAGCTTTCCGACCCAGAGCCAGGCGCTGCTGCACTGCCTCGAAACCGGCCAGCCCGCGCGCTGGCAACGCGCCGGCGCGCTGTGGCACTGGAGGTGGGATGAGCGCGCGGCTTGATTACGCATGGCGTTTTTGCGCAACCGGCCTCGCCTTCGTCGCGTTCGGCGTGTGCGGCGTGCTGTTTTCGGTGCTCGTGTTTCCGCTCGCGTGGCTGTGGCCGCATCGCGCGTCGCGGCAGCGTGCGGTGACCGTCGTGATCCATCGGTTCTTTCGCGCGCTCGTCGCGGTGCTGCGCCGCCTCGGCGTGATGGAACTCGAAGTATCCGGTGCCGAGGCGTTGCGCGCGGGCGGACCGGCGATCGTCGTCGCGAATCACCCGACTTACCTCGACGTGATGGTCCTGCTGTCGCTGGCGCCGCGCGCATGCTGTGTCGTCAAGCACGCGCACTGGCACAACCCGTGTTTCTGGGGCATCGTGCGCGCGGCCGAATACGTGAGCAACGCGGACGCGATCGCGCTCGTCGAGGCGGGAGCCAGGCAGCTCGCGGCCGGCTACACGATGATCATTTTTCCGGAGGGCACGCGCAGCCCCGCGCCCAACCGGCTGCACGCTTTTTCGCGCGGTTTCGCGCACATGGCGCTGAAGGCCGGCGCGCCGATCGTGCCGGTGTTGATGGATTGCGATCCGCCCGCGTTCACGCGGCAGATGCGCTGGTACCACGTGCCGGCGCGCGCTTTCCGGATGCGCGTGAACGTGCTCGCGCCGCTTGGCGTCGACGAACTGGCCGCGCACGACAGCACCCCGGCCATCGCGGCGCGCAGCGTGACGAATGCCGTAGAAGCCCACATTACCCAGCACCTGTTCGATTATGGATTCTTTAAAACTGGAAATTAAAAAGCTTCTGATCGAAGCCCTCGATCTCGAAGACCTGAGCCCTGCCGATATCGACGACGACGCCCCGTTGTTCGGTTCCGACGGCATCGGTCTCGATTCGATCGACGCGCTCGAAATCGGCATCGTGCTGCGCAAACAATACCAACTGACCATCGCGGCGAACGACGAACGTACCCGCGAGCACTTCCGCTCGATCAACACGCTCGCCGCGTTGGTCGCGAGTCAGCGCGAAGTGGCGCACGCTGCGAACGAAACCGCAAGGAAGGGGATTGAATCGTGACCGAGACTGAGATTCTCGAGCGCATCCGCGCGATCTTTCAGGAAAACTTCGCGATCGAGCCGCAGCGCGTGACGCCGGACGCTCATCTGTTCGAAGACCTCGATCTCGACAGCATCGACGCGGTCGATCTCGCGATCAAGCTGCAGGAGATGACCGGCCGCCGCATCAAGCCGGAGAACTTCAAATCCGTGCGCACGGTCGGCGACGTGATCGGCGCGGTCGAATCGCTGCTCGCGGCGCAAGGCTGATGCGGGCCGCGCACCCGCGCATGCAGATGTCGGAGCCACCTCACGCCGCAAGCGGGTCCGGCGCGCGGCCTCGCTGGAGCAGTACCGTCGTGCTGGTGCTGCTGAAACTCGCTTACCCCGTGCTGATCCTGTGTGCCTGGCGCTGGGATGCGCCGCGCCTCGTCGGCGGCATGCTGCTCGTGACCTTGTGGCTGCAGCGCTGGGCCGGCGGCGGTCCGGTCGCGATACCGCTGCGGCAGCTTTCCAGGCTCGAATGGAGCGTGGTGGCGATGCTGAGCTGCGCGTCGGCGACGATCGTCGTCACCGATAGCGAACTGCTGCTGCGCTTCTATCCGTTGCTCGTCAATCTCGGTTTGCTGATCGCGTTCGGCGCGACGCTCGTGCGCGGGCCGTCGATGATCGAAAAATTCGCGCGCCTCGGCAGTCCCGATCTGCCGCCGGGCGGGGTGCGCTATACGCGGCGCGTGACCCAGGTGTGGTGCGCGTTCTTCGTGCTGAACGGCGCGTTTTCCGCCTATACCGCGCTCTATTGGAGCCGCGCGGCCTGGTCGCTGTACAACGGCGCGATCGCCTATGGACTGATCGGCCTGCTGCTGGCGGGCGAATACGTGTGGCGACGCCTGTTCGTGCTGCCGCGCGCCGCGCGCGCGGATACGGAGTCGGCCCGATGATCGCGTTGCATGACCTGTTGTCGGCCGATGCCGCGCTCGCGACGCCCGCCGCACCGGTGTGCCGCGACGGCGCCGTGCTGCTCGATCGCGCGGCGTTCCGCGCGCGCGTCGCGGGCTTAATCGAACTCGTGCAAACGCACGATGCACGGCGCTGCGCGCTTTGTATCGACGATCCGTTCGAGTTCGCCTGCGCGTTGTTCGCGCTGTTCGCATGCGGCAAGGAGCCGGTGATTCCTGCCAATGCAACGCCGGGCTATCTCGCCGATCTCGCGGATGCGTACGACTTTCTGCTGACGGACGCGGATCTGCCGCCGTTCGTCGCAGCGACGCGTGTCGTCACGGCCAACACCGCGCAGCCGATCGACGCCCGCGCGCCGCTGACGCTCTACACATCCGGCAGCAGCGGCGCACCGAAGCCGATCCGCAAGACGCTCGCCCAATTCAACGCCGAAGTCCACACGCTCGAACAGCAGTGGGGCGCATTGCTCGGCGACGCGACGATGCTCGCGAGCGTGCCGCATCACCACATCTACGGTCTGCTGTTTCGTGTGTTGTGGCCGCTCGCGGCGGGCCGCGCGTTCGATCGCGCAATCGGCATGGAGCCGCTGCAACTACAGGCGCGTATCGCGCAATGCGGCGCGACGGCGGTCGTGTCGACGCCCGCGCAGCTTTCGCGCTGGCCCGCGTTGCCGGGCTTCGGCGCGCTCGCGCCCGCGCCGCGCGCGTTCTTTTCGTCGGGTGGCCCGCTCGCGGCCGACGCCGCGCAGGCCTATGCGGTGAGCTATGGCGCGGCGCCGCTCGAAATCTACGGCAGTACGGAAACCGGCGGGATCGCGTGGCGGCGCCAGGACGAGGGCGACGCGTGGCAGCCGGTCGCCGGCGCCGAGGTGCGCCGCGACGACGATGGAGCGCTGTGCGTGCGCTCGCCGCATCTCAATCACGACGGCTGGCATCGCACGGGCGATCGGATCGCGTTCGATGCCGACGGGCGCTTCCATTTGCAAGGGCGCCTCGACCGCGTGCTGAAGCTCGGCGGCAAGCGCGTGTCGCTACCGGAGCTCGAGGCGCGTCTCGCGCTGCATCCGTATGTCGCGCAGGCGGCGCTGGTGCCGCTCGAAGGCGCGACGCGAGAGCGGGTCGGCGCAGTGGTCGCGCTGACCGAAGCGGGCGGCGCGACATTGCGTGATGAAGGCCGCGTCGCGCTCGCGAAAACGCTGCGCCGGCATCTGGCCGATTACTTCGATGCGGTCGTGCTGCCGCGTCACTGGCGTTTTCGCGTGAGTTTGCCCTTCGACGCACGCGGCAAGCTGCCCGCAAGCGCGGTCGCGGCCGCGTTCGCGCCGCTCGCCGAGGGCATGGAAGTGCTGGCCGAAACGCGCGTCGGCAACACGCTGCACTTTGTGCTGCGCGTGCCGCCGTCGCTCCAGCATTTCGCCGGCCACTTTCCGGGCCTGCCGATTCTGCCGGGCGTCGTGCAGGTCGACTGGGCGGCGCGGCTCGCGGCCGGGCATTGGCCGCGGGTGCGCGCGGTGGCGTCGGTCGATCGCCTGAAGTTCATGGCGCCGGTGACGCCCGGTGCGGTGCTCGAGCTCACGCTCGCCTACGATGCCGAGCGCCGGCGCGTGCAGTTCGCGTACCGGCTCGATGGACGCGAATGCGCGTCGGGCGTGCTCGTGCATCGGGAGGACGCGTGATGAAGTTCGCGCCCTGCATCGTCATCCCGATCTACAACCACAAGGACGCGATCGGCGCGACCGTCGCCAATCTCGCGGTGCACGGCTTGCCGATCTTCGTCGTCGATGACGGCAGCGACGAGCCGACCCGGCAGGTGCTCGCCGCGCTCGCGCGGCAGTACGCGCAGCAGCTGACGCTGCTGCGTCTGCCCGAAAACGGTGGCAAGGGCGCGGCGGTGATGGCGGGCCTGCGCGCGGCGCGCGCCGCGGGCTACACGCATGCGCTGCAGATCGACGCCGACGGCCAGCACGACGCGACCGACGTGCCGCGCTTCCTCGATGCCGCGCGCGCCGAACCCGGCGCGGTGATTCTCGGCCGTCCGGTGTACGACGACAGCGTGCCGAAGGCACGTCTGTACGGCCGCTATCTGACCCACGTGTGGGTGTGGATCGAGACGCTGTCGCTGACGATCCGCGATTCGATGTGCGGCTTCCGTCTGTATCCGCTCGCGCTCGCGTGCGAGCTGATCGACAGCGTGCGGCTGCCGACGCGCATGGACTTCGACATCGAGATCCTCGTGCGTCTGTACTGGCGGCGCGCCGCGTTCCGCTCGATCCCGACGCGCGTGACCTACGCGGCTGACGGCGTGTCGCATTTCGACGTGCTGTGGGACAACGTGCGCATCAGCCGCAGCCATACGCGGCTCGTGTTCGGCATGCTGATGCGTCTGCCGATGCTGCTCGCGCACAAGCTGATGCCACGCCGTGGCGCGCTCGCCGACACAGCGCACGACTGTGCCGACGCACCCCGGCCCGAAGCCTGGTGGCGCATCGCCGAACGCGGCAGCCGGCTCGGCATGAGCCTGCTCGCGCTGAGCTGCAAGCTGTTCGGCCGCCGCTTTACCGCGCTGTGGCTGCATCCGGTCGTCGCGTACTTTCTGGTGACGGGCCGCGCCGCGCGCGCCGCGTCGGGCAACTACTTCGCGCATCTGAACGCGGTCGCGCCGTCGGCGAATACGCCGCGCCCGGGCTGGCTGTCCGCGTATCGCCATATGCTCGCGTTCGCGCAATCTGGCTTCGACAAGCTCGCCGCATGGACCGGCCGCGTCGACGACACAGACGTGACGTTCGACGATCCCGCGGCATTCGAAGCCTTGATCGCGAGCGGCAAGGGCGCGCTCGTGATCGGCGCGCATCTCGGCAATCTGGAGATGATGCGCGCGCTCGCGGTCCGCGGCGATCACGCCAAGGTCACGGCGGTCGTCTACACCGAGCACGCGCGCCGCTTCAACGAGGTGCTGGCGGCGTCGAATCGCGAGTTCGCGCGGCATTTGCTCGAAGTCGGCGACTTCGGTCCCGAGACCGCGGTGCTGATGCAGCAGCGAATCGATGCGGGCGAACTGCTGGTGATCGTCGGCGACCGGGTGCCGGCGCGCGAGGCGGGGCGCACCACCGACGCGCAATTTCTCGGCGCGAGCGCGCCGTTCGCGCAAGGGCCCTACGTGCTCGCGCATGCGCTCGGCTGTCCGGTCTACCTGTTCTTCTGCCTGAAGGAACGCGACGGCTATCGCATGTACTTCGAGCCGTTCGCCGAGCGAATCGAGCTGCCGCGCCGCGATCGCGCGCAGCATCTGGCCGCGTGGGCACAACGCTACGCGCTGCGCCTCGAACACTATTGCCGCAAGGCTCCTTATCAATGGTTCAACTTCTTCGATTTCTGGGCCAGCTCCGAGCGAGGCGCGAATGGCCGATCATGATCTGAACGATGTGCGACCCGCGCGCGTTGTTGCGAATGCCGCTTCCGCCGCCGGCTGCACGCCGGTCGTCGTCGGTGCCCGCCGACTGACGATCGAAGAGGTCGTCGCGATTGCGCGGCAGCGGGCGTGCGTCGCGCTGAGCGACGATGCCGTATGGCGTGCGCGCATCGAGCGCGGCGCGGCGTTCCTGCGCCGCCAGTTGGCCGCCGGCGCGACCGTGTACGGCGTCAACACCGGTTATGGCGACGCCTGCGTGGTCGACGTGCCGACGGCGCTCGTCGAGGCATTGCCGCTGCAACTGACGCGTTATCACGGCTGCGGCATGGGCGCGTATCTCGACGATGCGCAAACCCTCGCCGTGATCGCCGCGCGTCTGAATTCGCTCGCGTATGGTTTTTCGGGCGTGCGCACGGTGCTGCTCGAACGCCTCGCGGCGTTGATCAATCATCGCGTGTTGCCGCGCATACCGTCCGAGGGCTCGGTCGGCGCGAGCGGCGATCTGACGCCGCTGTCATACGTGGCGGCGGCGCTCGCGGGCGAGCGCGACGTGCAGTACGCCGGTGCGTTGCGCGCGGCGCGCGACGTGTGGATCGAGCTTGGTGTCGAGCCGCTGACGCTCGCGCCGAAAGAGGGCCTCGCGTTGATGAACGGCACTGCCGTGATGACGGGTCTCGCGTGTCTCGCGGTGGCGCGCGCGGAGCACTTGACGCGGCTGGCCGCGCGTTTGACCGCGCTGGCGACCGTCGCGCTCGACGGCCGCGCCGCGCACTTCGACGCGGCGCTGTTCGACGTGAAGCCGCACGCGGGCCAGGCCGAAGCGGCCGCGTGGATTCGCGCCGATCTGGCCGGCCGCGCCGACACGCCCGGGCATCGTCTGCAGGACCGCTATTCGATTCGCTGCGCGCCGCATGTGATCGGCGTCGCGCGCGATGCGCTCGGCTGGGTGCGCCGCGACGTCGAAAACGAGCTGAACAGCGCGAACGACAATCCGCTCGTCGATCCCGACAACGAACGCATCTTGCACGGCGGCAACTTCTATGGCGGCCATATCGCGTTCGCGATGGATGCGCTGAAAGTCGCCGTCGCGAATCTGGCGGATCTGATGGACCGGCAGCTCGCGCTGCTGGTCGATGTCAACTTCAACAATGGCCTGCCGCGCAATCTGTCGGGCGCGGCGCCCGCACGCTCGGCGATCAATCACGGTTTCAAGGCCGTGCAGATTTCATCGTCCGCCTGGACCGCCGAGGCGCTGAAGAACACGATGCCCGCGAGTGTGTTTTCGCGCTCGACCGAAGCGCACAATCAGGACAAGGTCAGCATGGGCACGATCGCCGCGCGCGACTGCCTGCGCGTGCTCGAATTGACAGAGCAGGTCGCCGCGGCGCACACGCTTGCGACGGTGCAGGCCGTGAATTTGCGCTTGCGCATCGATAGCGCGACGCCGGTGCCCGCGCCGCTGCGCGCATTCATCGACGACGTGGGCGCGCATTCGCCCTTCGTCGACGAGGACCGCGCGCTCGAAGGCGAGCTGCGCGCGCTGACAGCGCGCATTACCGGGTGCGAACTGCTGGACATGATCGACGATCAGGAAGGAGTCAAGCTATGAGCGTGCCCGCGAAAACGCAGCACGTGCTCGCCGCGAGCGCGACCGTCGAAGTGCCGTTTCACGACGTCGACGCGATGAACGTGTGCTGGCACGGCAATTATCTGAAGTACTTCGAGTTGGGCCGCGCGGCGCTGTTGCGCGCGTTCGACTACGACTATCGCCAGATGCGGGCGTCCGGCTATCTGTGGCCGATCGTCGAGGCGCATCTGAAGTACGTGCGGGCCGCGGTGTACGGACAGAAGCTCGAAGTGCGCGCGCAACTGCTCGAATACGAAAACCGCCTGAAAATAGGCTATGAAATCGTCGATTGCGCATCGGGTGCGCGGCTCACGAAGGGCTATACGATCCAGGTCGCCGTCGATGCCGCCACCGAAGAGTTGCAGTTCGTGTCGCCGCAGGTCGTATTCGACAAGCTGGAGCGCGTATGGGGACGATGAACCGACGTGCGTCCGTGTGGCGGATCGCGGGCGTGATCGGCATGATCGGCGCGACGTGCGTGCCTGGATGGGTGGCACCAGCGCATGCGGCAACGGCTGACACTGCGCCCGCCAACGCCGCGCTCGTCTCGCAGATCGCCGCGCATCTCGCGCAGCCCAACGGCGTGCGCTCGCAATTCACGCAGACGCAAACGCTCGCCGCGATGAAGCAGCCGCTCGTCAGCAACGGCACGTTGCTGTTCTTGCGCGAGCGCGGCGTGATCTGGCAAATCGACACGCCGTACAAGGCCACCTACGTGATCACCGATGCGGGCGTCGTGCAGGTCGACGCCAGCGGCCGCCGCGTAAGCACACATAGCGCACAGGGCACGCGCGGCGTCGCGCAGGTGTCGAAGATGATGCGCGCGATGCTCGGCGGCGATCTGTCGGCGCTGTACTCGCAGTTCGACGTGAGCGCCGAAGGCAGCGCCGCGCAATGGCGCATGCGCCTCACGCCGAATCAACCGCAGCTCGCGCAATCGATCAAGGGCCTCGACATGAGCGGCGGCGCTTATCTTCAAAGCCTGCGCATCACGCTCGCTAACGGCGACGTGACGAAGCTCGAGTTCGCGAACAGCACGGCCGTCGCCGAGCCGACGCCGGACGAGCGCAGCCTGTTCGGAGCGCCGTGATGGAGATACCGCAGCAGCGAGCCGCGAAACGGGCGCGGGGCGTGCGCGCCGCATGGCTGGTGCTGGCGCTGCTGGCGGCGCTGTATTGCGGCTGGCGCTTCACCGGACCGTCACCGCTCGAAACCAATCTGCTCGCGCTCTTACCCGCAACCGAAGCGGACCCGGTCGCCGAAACGGCGGTCGACACGCTCGCAAGCGCGCTCGGCGATCGCACCGTGCTGCTCGTCACGAGCCGCGACGATGCGCACGCGAAAGCGGCCGCGAAGCAGCTGGGCGCGTCGTTGCGAAAGAGCGGCGCATTCGCGTCGGTGACGGCCGAACTGCCGCCGTTCGACCTGTCGCAGATCTCGGCGCTGTATCTGCCGTACCGCTTCGGCCTGCTCGCGCCGGCCGATCGCAGCGCGCTCGCGAGCGCCAGCGCGACGACGCTGCACGACATGCTCGCGCAGCGCATCTACAGCCCGCTGCAAGGCGGCCTCAGCACGCAACTCGCCGACGATCCGTTTGGCTGGCTCGAACGCTGGCTCGGCGATCTGCCGCTCGCGGCCACGAATCTCGCAGTCGAGGACAACCTGCTGGTGTCGCATCGTCACGACGCGCAGGGCGATAAGACCAGCGTGCTGATCGCCGCGACGCTGCCTGGCTCCGCTTATGAAACGAAGACGCAGCGCGCGGTACACGCGGCGCTCGCCGACGCCGAAAACACGTTGCGTCAGGCGTTCCCCGATGTATCGGTCGCGCGCACCGGCGCCGTGTTCTACGCCGAGGCTGCGCGCAGCGCTGCCGAACGCGCGGTGCACGTGATCGGCATCGCATCGCTATGTGGCATCGCGCTGCTGATGATGTGGGTGTTCCGCTCGCCGCGTCTGTTGCTGCTCGGCTTCGTCTCGACCGCGCTCGGCATCGTGTGCGCGCTGGCTGCGACGCTGCTGATCTTCGGCAAGCTGCATTTGTTGACGCTTGTGTTCGGCGCGAGCCTGATCGGCGAGGCCGTCGACTATTCGATCCAGTATTTCGTCGTCTATCTCGGCGCGGGCCGCGACTGGGATGCGCGGCACGGCGCGCGTAGCGTGCGGCCCGCGCTCGGCGTGGCGCTGGCGACGAGCCTGCTCGGCTACGCGATCCTGATGTGGGTGCCGTTCCCCGCGTTGAAGCAGATCGCGTGCTTCGCGATGGTGGGCATCACGACCGCATTCGCGTCGGTGCTGTGGCTGCTGCCCGCGCTGCTCACGCGCGCGCCGAAGCACAGCCCGCGACGCCTGTTCGCGAGCGCGGCGCGGCTGCTCGCGCGCTGGCGGCATGCGCTCGGTGGCAAGCGCGCGTGGCTGGTCGCCGCGCTGCTGCTGATCGCGTCGGTGCCCGGCTGGCTGCGTCTGACCAGCGACGACGACATCCATCTGCTGATCCAGCGCGATGCGTCGCTGGCCGCGCAGGAAGACACGGTGCGCGCAGCGGTCGGCGTCGATAACAGCGCGCAGTTTTTCGTCGTGCGCGGCGCGAGCGAGGAAGCGGTGCTGCAACGCGCCGAAGCGCTCGGCGCGAAGCTCGATGCGCTGAACGGCACCGCGGATAGCGTAGGCGGCTATCAGTCTGTCGCGCAGTTCGTGCCGTCCGCGCAACGTCAGAGCGAAGATCGCGCGCTGCTTGCACAGCATGTGTTCGGCGACTCCGCCGCGTTGCGCGCGACGCTGCTGCAAGCGGGCTTCAAGGACGAGGTCGCAGATGCGTGGCTCGCCGGCTTCGTTCGGCCGTCCGCGCCGCTGACCGTCGAGCGCTGGCTCGCGGCGCCTTGGTCGCAGCCGTACCGGCATTTGTGGCTCGGCGCGGTGGGATCGAACGACGCGAATCGGGCGCATGAAACAAGCTATGCGGCCGTCGTGATTCCGCAAGGCGTGACGCCGCGCAACGAACCCGCGCTGATCGCGCTCGCGCGCGGCCTGCCCGGCGTCGTGTTCGTCGACAAGGCCGCGAGCGTGTCGAAGCTGTTCGGTGCGTATCGTGTGGATAGCGGCTGGTGGCTGGGCGGCGCGCTCGTGCTCGTGTGCGTGCTGCTGATGGTGCGTTACGGGGCGCGCGGCGGTATCGCCACGACCTTGCCCGTGCTGTTCGCGGTCGGCGTCGCACTGGCGGTGTTCGGCTACGCGGGCGTGCCGCTCAATCTGTTCAACTGGCTCGCGCTGATGCTGGTGCTCGGCGTCGGCGCAAACTATGCGGTGTTCCTGCGCGAAGGCTGCGCCCGCGCGGACGCGGATCTCGGCGCGGTGTGGACCGGCGTGCTGCTGTCGGCGGCGACCACGTTGTTGTCGTTCGGCATGCTCGGCCTCAGTGCGATGCCCGCGCTCAGGAGTTTCGGCACCACGCTCGCGCTCGGCATCGCGGTTGCCGTGTTGCTCGCGCCTATCGGCATGCCATCGGCGAAGTCATCGGGCAAGTCATCAGAATCACGGAGAGCGGCATGAAAGCGCCAACAGTTTATTTGCACGCGCTCGGCATGATCAACGCGCTCGGTGGCGACGTCGGCCAGATCGTGCCGGCGCTCGCCGCCGCGAATTCGCCCGGCATGGGAAACGTGCATACCGGCATCGGCGACGCGTTCGTCGGCAGCGTGCTCGCGCCGCTCGAACTCGCGCCGCGCGCCGATCTCGCGCGCTACGACTGCCGCAACAACCGGTTGCTGCTCGCGGCATTGGCGCAGATCGCGCCCGCGATCGAAGCCGCGCGCGAGTGCTATGGCCCGGAGCGGATCGGCGTCGTGCTCGGCACCAGCACGTCGGGCATCGAAGCGGCCGAAACCGCGTTCGTCTATCACGCCCGAGCCGGCGAGCTGCCGGAGAGCTTCAACTACCGGCAGATGGAAATCGGCACCGCCGCGCCATTCGCGGCCGCCGCGCTCGGCGTGCACGGGCCGGCGTTTACGATTTCGACCGCGTGCACGTCGAGCGCGAAGGCGTTCGCATCGGCGCGTCGGCTGCTGCAATTGCGGCTGTGCGATGCGGTCGTCGTCGGTGGCGTCGATTCGCTCTGCGAATTGACGGTGCAGGGCTTTGCGTCGCTCGAATCGACCAGCGGCACGCGCACCAATCCGATGAGCCGCAATCGCCGCGGCATCAACGTCGGCGAGGGCGCGGCCGTGTTCTTGATGAGCCGCGACGAAGCGGCGGTGCGGCTCGCGGGCGTCGGCGAGTCGAGCGACGCGCATCATATTTCGGCGCCGGACCCGCAGGGCGTCGGCGGCGAACTCGCGCTTCGCGACGCGCTCGCGGACGCGGGCATCGCGGCGTCGGCGGTCGGCTATGTGAATCTGCACGCAACCGCCACGCAGAAGAACGACGAAATGGAAGCGCATCTGATGGCGCGCGTGTTCCCCGCTGGCGTCGCCGCGAGCGGCACCAAGCCGCTGACCGGCCACCAGCTCGGCGCGGCCGGCGCGACCGAACTCGGCTTCGCTTGGCTCACGCTCGCGCACGAGAACGCGACGCTGCCGCCGCATCTGTGGGACGGCGAAGCCGATCCCGCGCTGCCCGCGCTCGACCTTGTCGCCGGCTCGCGCCATTTGCCGCGCGGCACGGGCACGCAGTACGCGATGAGCAATTCGTTCGCGTTCGGCGGCAGCAATGTCAGCCTGATCCTCGCCCGGTAAAGCGCATGACGACTCCGCCACTCACCGTCGAGCAACTCGTGCGTCAGCCGATCGAAGCGATCATCCCGCATCGCGGCAGCATGCTGCTGCTCGATGCGATCGACACGTTCGCCGACTCCGCGCTCAGCGCGTTCGCCCGAGTCGATCCGCACGCATGGTATGCCGATGCCGCCGGCGCAATGCCCGCGTGGATCGGCATCGAGGTGATGGCGCAGGCGATCGCCGCGCACATCGCGCTCGTCGCGATGCGTGGCGGCGGCCATGCGCGTCACGGCGTGCTGCTAGGTTCGCGCAGCTATCAGGCGTTGCAGCCGGTGTTCCGAAGCGGCGCGCGCTTGGGCGTTCACGTGAGCGAACTGCTGCGCAGCGACGCAGGTCACAGCGCCTACGAATGCACGATCGACGACGGCGAGACGCGCTGCGCCGAAGCCGTGATCAAGGTGTTTCAACCGCCCGATTTCCAGTCATTCATCGAAGGGAGTATCAGTACATGAGCCGGCGAGTTCTCGTTACCGGCGCAAGCCGCGGCATCGGCCGAGCGATTGCGTACAAGTTGGCCGCCGACGGTTTCGCCGTGACCGTGCATTGCCGCACCGGACGCAGCGAAGCCGACGCGGTCGCGACAGGCATCGCCGCGCAGGGCGGCACGGCGCGCGTGCTGCAGTTCGACGTGCGCGAACGCGCCGCGTGCCGCGAGGCGCTCGAAGCCGACGTCGCCGCGCACGGTCCGTACTACGGCATCGTGTGCAGCGCGGGCGTCACGCGCGACGCGGCGTTTCCAGCGCTCACCGAAGAAGACTGGGACGTCGTGATCGAAACCGGCCTCGATGCGTTCTACAACGTCGTGCATCCGCTGACGATGCCGATGGTGCGCGCGCGTCAGGGCGGTCGCATCGTCACGATCGCTTCGGTGTCGGGCGTGATGGGCAATCGCGGCCAGGTCAACTACAGCGCGGCGAAGGCGGGGCTGATCGGCGCGACCAAGGCGCTCGCGGTCGAACTCGCGTCGCGCAATATCACCGTCAATTGCGTCGCGCCCGGGCTGATCGAAACCGGCATGCTCGAACAGGTCACGGTCGACCATGCGCTGAAGACCGTGCCGATGAACCGCGTCGGCCAGCCGGCGGAGGTCGCGTCGGTGGTGAGCTTTCTGATGTCGGATGGCGCGTCGTACGTGACGCGCCAGGTGATCGGCGTGAACGGCGGGATGGTCTGATGAAGCGTGTCGTCATCACCGGCATGGGTGGCGTCACCGCGTTCGGCGATAACTGGGACGCGGTTCAAGCGCACCTGAAGCGCGGCGAGAACGCGGTGCGCCGCATGCCCGAGTGGGACTACTTCGAGTCGCTGCATACGCGGCTCGCGTGTCCGCTGCCCGAGTTCACGACCCCCGCGCATTACCCGCGCAAGAAGGTCCGCTCGATGGGCCCGGTGTCGCTGTACTCGGTGCGCGCGAGCGAACTTGCGCTCGCCGATGCGGGGCTCGCCGAAGACACGGCCATCGCCGACGGCCGCATGGGCGTTGCGTACGGTTCGTCGTCGGGCTCGGTGCAGCCGATCCGCGCGTTCGGCACGATGCTCGAAACCGGCTCGATGAGCAACGTCACGTCGAACAGCTACGTGCAGATGATGCCGCACACGGCCGCCGTCAACGTGAGCCTGTTCTGGGACCTCAAAGGCCGCATCATCCCGACCTCGTGCGCGTGCGCGTCGGGCAGCCAGGCGATCGGCTATGCGTACGAGGCGATCCAGTCCGGCAAGCAGACGCTGATGCTGGCGGGCGGCGCGGAAGAGCTGTCGGGTCCGGCGGTCGCCGTATTCGACACGCTGTACGCGACCAGCACGCGCAACGACGAGCCGCATCTGACGCCGCGTCCGTTCGATGCCGCGCGCGACGGCCTCGTGGTCGGCGAGGGCGCGGCGACGCTGGTGCTCGAAGAGTACGAGCACGCAGTGGCGCGCGGCGCGCGGATTCATGCCGAGGTGGTCGGCTTCGGCTGCAACTCGGACGGCGCGCACATGACGCAACCGACCGCCGACACGATGGCGCTCGCGATGCAGCTCGCGCTGCGCGACGCGCAATTGGCGCCCGAAGCGATTGCCTATGTGAACGCGCACGGTACGTCGACCGATCGCGGCGATATCGCCGAAAGCCATGCGACCGCGCAGACCTTCGGCGCGCGCATGCCGATCAGCTCGCTGAAAAGCTATGTGGGCCACACGCTCGGCGCGTGCGGCGCGATCGAAGCATGGTGGACGATCGAGATGATGAAGCGCAACTGGTACGCGCCGACGCTGAATCTCGATCACGTCGATCCGGCTTGCGCGCCGCTCGATTACATCGTCGGCGGCGCGCGCGAGATCGATGCGGAGTACGTGATGAGCAACAACTTCGCGTTCGGCGGCATCAACACGTCGCTGATTTTCCGGCGCGTTCGATGAGCGGCGGCCTGCAACGCGTAGTCGTGACCGGCATGGGCATCGTGTCGTGTCTCGGCAATACGCTCGACGAAGTTTCCACTGCATTGCGTGCGGGGCGCTCGCGCATCGAGCGTATCGACGCGTGGCGCGAGCGCGGGTTTGCATCGCAGGTTGCCGGCGTCGCGTCGGTCGCGCACGAGGCGCCGTTCGAGCGCAAGCTCGAGCGCTTCATGGGAGACACCGCGCGCTTCGCGTGCCACGCGGCGCAACGCGCGATCGCCGATGCGGGGCTCGACCTCGTTTCATTGCAGTCGCCGCGCGCGGGCGTCGTGATCGGCTCGGGCGTCGGCACGTTAGCGAGCTACGACGCGGCGCTCGCAATCGCGCAAACGCGCGGCGTCGACAAGGTGCCGCCGTACACGGTGCCGCAAGCGATGAGCAGCACCGCGTCGGCGAACGTCGCGCAGATGTTCGGGCTCGAAGGCGTCAGCTATTCACCGTCGTCGGCCTGCACGACGTCGGCGCTCGCGATCGGGCAGGCGATGCAGCTGATCCAGACCGGCCGCCAGCAGATCGTGCTCGCGGGCGGCAGCGAAGCGCTGCACGACAACACGACGCTGATGTTCGACGCGATGGGCGCGTTATCGCGCCGTTTCAACCACATGCCGGCGAGCGCATCGCGTCCGTACGACACGCAGCGCGACGGTTTCGTGATCGCGTCGGGCGGCGGCGTGCTGGTGCTCGAAGCGCTCGATCATGCGCTCGCGCGCGGCGCGCGCATTTACGCGGAGCTGAGCGGCTTCGACGATTGCACCGATCCCGCGGGCATGGTCGCGCCGCGTGCGGCCGGCATCGCGCGCGCGATGCGCGGCGCGCTCGCGCAGGCGGGCCGCCGTCCCGACTACGTGAACACGCATGCGCCGTCTACGCCGCTCGGCGATCTCGAAGAACTGCATGCGTTGCGCGACGTGTTCGGTGCATCGGCGCAAGGGGTGCCCGCGTTTTCGTCGACCAAGGGCATGACAGGGCATTCGCTCGGCGCGTGCGGCGCGCACGAGGCGATCTATACGCTGCTGATGATGCGCGACGGCTTTATCGCGGGCACGGCGCTGGTCGATACGCCGGAGCCGCAAGTGCGCGACATGCCGCTCGTGCGCGTGACGCGCGACACGCGCATCGACACGGCGATGTCGGTTTCATTCGGGTTCGGCGGTAGTTGCGCCAGCCTGATGTTCGAAGCGTGGCACGGCCCGCATACGGCGCGGCCGCACATGCAAACGGTTGGAGGAGTGATTTGAACAGCGATTCTTCAAAGCGGACCGTGGTCGACGTTGCGATCATCGGCGCGGGTCCGGCCGGCGCGGTAGCTGCCGCGCTATTGCGCAAGGCCGGCCGCTCGGTGCTGGTGCTGGAGCGTCAGCATTTTCCGCGCTTCTCGATCGGCGAGAGCCTGTTGCCGCAAAGCATGGCGTACCTCGAAGAGGCCGGCATGCTGCAGGCCGTCGTCGAGGCGGGTTTCCAGTACAAGAACGGCGCGTATTTCGTGTATCGCGACCAGACCTCGTCGTTCGACTTCCGCGACAAGCATTCGCCGGGCTGGGGCACCACGTACCAGGTCGAACGCGCGCTGTTCGACGACCTGCTGATTCGCTGCGCGGCCGCGCAGGGCGCCGACGTGCGCTTCGGGCACACGGTGAGCGCGGTGCGGACGGGCGCGGCGCCGGTGGTCGACGTCGCCGATGAAGCGGGGCACGCGTATCCGGTCGAAGCGCGTTTCGTGCTCGATGCGAGCGGCTTCGGGCGCGTGCTGCCGCGCCTGCTGAAGCTGGAGACCCCGACGCGCATGCCGACGCGCGCCGCATTGTTCACGCACGTGCGCGACGGCCTCGCGCTCGATGTCATCGATCGCAACAAGATCTGCATCGCGACGCATCCCGAGCGTCGCGACGTGTGGTTCTGGATGATTCCGCTAGCGGGCGGCCGCTCGTCGGTGGGATGTGTCGCCGAGGCGAGCTTTCTCGACGTGCCGGAAGGCGAGCGCGAGGCGGCGCTGCGCGCGCTGATCCAGCAGGAGCCGACGCTGAACCGGCTGATCGGGCAGGCGCCGTTCCTGATGCCGGTGCGGAGAATCGGCGGCTACGCGGCGAACGTCGCGAGTCTGCACGGGCCGGGCTATGCGTTGCTCGGCAATGCGGGCGAGTTTCTCGATCCGGTGTTTTCGTCGGGGGTGACGATCGCGCTGCGCTCCGCGCATCTGGCGGCGCGTGCGCTGAACCGGCAGCTCGACGGCGAGAAAGTGGACTGGTCAGCCGATTACGACGTGCCGTTGCGCAAGGGCATCGACACGTTCCGCGCGTTCGTCGAGCGCTGGTACACGGGCGAGCTGCAGGACATCATCTACTACCCGGAGCAGGTGACGCCGATCCGTCGGATGATCTGCGCGGTGCTCGCCGGTTATGCGTGGGACGAGTCGAATCCGTATGTCGCGGACCCGGCGCGGCGGCTCAACGCTTTGCACGAGGTGTGCAAGGCGGGCTGATGCGCCGCTCAACCGAGCCATCCTCAGGCCGCGATCTTCGCGCGCCCTGGCACGCGCTGTCGCGCGTCGTCGCGGCGATGCACGCGCTTGCCGGCCGCATAAGTTTCATACACCGCGCGATCGTCGCCGAGCAGCGCAAACGCGAACAACAACTCCTCGAGCGATTCGCGCCGCGCGGTGCGGCGCGCGAGCAGCGGCGTCGCCTGCGGATCGAGCACGACGAAATCCGCTTCCGAGCCGTCCCTCAGCGTGCCGACCTTGTCGCCGAGATCGAGCGCTTCGGCCGCGCCCGCGGTCGCCAGATAGAACATGCGCGTCGCCGTCAGATGATGGCCGCCGAGGCGCGCAACCTTGTGCGCTTCGTTCATCGTCTGCAGCATCGAGAACGACGTGCCGCCGCCGACGTCGGTCGCGAGCGCGATCGGCATGCCGGCCGAGTCGGCCTTCTCGAAGTCGAACAGCCCGCTGCCGAGGAACAGGTTCGACGTCGGGCAGTGCGACGCGAGCGCGCCGGTTTGCGCCATGCGCTTGCGGTCTTCGTCGTCGAGGTAGATGCAATGGCCGTACACCGCGCGGCGGCGTAAAAGCCCGTAGTGATCGTAGATGTCGAGATAGCTGCGGTGGCCGGGGAACAGTTCGGCGACCCATTTCACTTCGTCGGTGTTCTCGGCGACGTGGCTCTGGATGAACACGTCCGGATGCAGTCGCGCGAGCGCGCCGCATGCTTCGAGCTGCGCCTCGGTCGAGGTCGGCGCGAAGCGCGGTGTCAGCGCGTACATCTGGCGGCCGCGACTGTGCCAGCGGCCGATCAGCTCGGCGCTGTCGTCGTAGCCCGATTGCGCGGTGTCGCGCAGGAATTCGGGGCAGTGGCGGTCCATCAGCACCTTGCCGGCGACCATGCGCAGATTGCGCGCTTCGCTCTCGGCGAACAGGGCATCGGCGGATTCCTTGTGCACCGTGCAGTACACGAGTGCGGTCGTCGTGCCGCAGGCGAGCAGTTCATCGACGAAAAAGCTCGCGGTGTCGCGCGCGTGGTCGATGTCGGCAAAGCGGCGCTCGGTCGGGAACGTGTACGTATCGAGCCACGGCAGCAGACCCGGCGCCGGCGACGCGATCATGTCCGTCTGCGGATAGTGGATGTGCGTATCGATGAAGCCCGGCACGATCAGCTTGTCGCGTCGCTCCACGATCTGGGTGCCCGGCGCGAGCCGCGATGCGAGCGCCGCATACGCGTCGGCCGCGACGACGCGGCCGTCTTCGACGATCAACAGACCGTCCTCGTGAAACACAGCGGCGTTCGGCGCGTGCGCCGGATCGCCGTTGAAGGTCAGCAGCGGCGCACGGAACGCAGTTTGTGCCGCTTGCGCGGTATGAGCCGATTCAGTCATGGAAAAGCTGTCTCCGAATGTTGAAAGCTGGGCGGCGCAGGCAACGGTTTCCTGGTTCGGGGTCTTACCGATCCCCGAACGAAGCGAAACCGCTGGCCGCCGACGTCAGTCGAGGCCGGTCAGTTGAAATCCATTAACGCGTGGCTTACTGCCGCCAGTGCGCGTCGAGCTTAGCGATCAGCATCGCGCGTTCCTCGGGCGTCACGAACGACGCCTCGAAGCCGTTGCGGATGATCGTGTAGACCTCGGCGTCGTCGAGCTTCAGCGCGTCGATCGTCGCCAGATAGTTCGCGTTCACGTAGCCGCCGAAATAGGCCGGATCGTCGGAATTGACGGTCACCGCGACGCCGCGATCGAGCAGGTCCTTCAGCGTGTGTTTGGTCAGGTCGTCGAACACGCACAGCTTCAGGTTCGACAGCGGGCACACGGTCAGCGCGACGCGCGTGTCGGCGAGGCGGGTGACGAGCGCGGGGTCCTCGATGCTGCGCACGCCGTGATCGACGCGGTCGACCTTCAGCACATCGAGCGCTTCGTAGATGTAGGACGGCGGGCCTTCCTCGCCCGCATGCGCGACGAGCTTCAGACCGAGCGCGCGGGCCTTCGCGAACACGCGCTCGAACTTCGACGGCGGATGACCGCGCTCCGACGAATCGAGCCCGACGCCGATCAGCCGATGCTTGTACTGCTCGAACAGCGGCAGCGCTTCGTCGAAGGTGGCGAGCGCATCGTCCTCGGACAGATGGCGCAGGAAGCACAGGATCAGCTTGCTCGTGATGCCGCGCTTCTCCGCGTCGGCCAGCGCGCGTTCGATGCCGGCCACCACGGTTGCGATCCGCACGCCGCGCTCGGTGTGCGTCTGCGGGTCGAAGAAGATTTCGCTATGCACGACGTTGTCGGCGACACAGCGCTCGACGTAGGCCATCGTCACGTCGTAGAAGTCCTGCTCGTGCAGCAGCACGCTCGCGCCCGCGTAGTAGATGTCGAGGAACGATTGCAGATCGGTGAACGCATAAGCCGCGCGCAAGGCTTCGACCGAGTCGTACGCGAGCTTCACGCCGTTGCGCTGCGCGAGCGCGAAAATCAGTTCCGGTTCGAGCGAGCCCTCGATGTGGATATGCAGCTCGGCCTTCGGTGCGCGCGCGGTTTTCTCGGCGAGCGTAACGGCGGAAACGGGGGTAGCGGTTGTCATATTCATGGTGAGTTGGAATTGTGTATGGGGTAGTGAGCGGTGCGGCTCGCGGATCAGACCGACTGCGTCGCGTGGCGCGCGCCCGCGTTCGCCTCGACCGCCTGCAATACCTGCGCGGCCGCCGAGATCGCGATGACCTCGGGCGACTTGTCGACGATGCCCTCGACGCCGAGCGGACACTTCATCCGCGCGATCCGCGCCGGATCGATGCCGTGCGCCGCGAGCCGGTGCTCGAACTGCTTGCGCTTGGTGTGCGAGCCGATCATGCCGAAGAACGCGAAATCGCCGCGCCGCAGGATGCGCTCGGCCAGGTCGAGATCGCGCGCGTGGTTGTGCGTCATCACGATGAAGTACGTGTTCGGCGCGGCCTGATCGATCGCTTCGTCGGGTGCGTCGTTCGCGTCGATCGTCACGTTCGGCGCATGCAGCGTATCGAGCGGCGGAAACTGCGCGTCGCGCTCGTCGACCCAGCGTACCGTGCAGGGCAGCGTCGCGAGCACGCGCACGAGCGCCGCGCCGACGTGACCGGCGCCGAACAGCACGACGGCGAATTCGCCCGGCGCAATGGTTTCGGTCAGGAGCGCGCTGCTATCGTCGAAACCGGCGCCGTCCCACAGCAGACAGTCGGCTCCGTCGATGCCGGGCTCGGGCTCGGACAGCATCACCGCATCCGGCGCGGGGCCGAATGATACGCTACGGACCGTCGATTGCCCCGCCGCGAGGCGCTTGGCGAGCGACGCGAGCCAGCCGAGATCGCCGACGTCGAGCCGCTCGAATGCGAGGACCACGGCGCCGCCGCAGCACTGCCCGAGGCTCGGCCCCAGCGCGAAGCGTTCGAGCCGCCGCATGTGCGGTGCGCGCATGCCGTCGCGCAGCACCTGGCGCGCGGTCTCGATCGCCTTCCATTCGAGGTGGCCGCCGCCGATCGTATGCCTGGCCGCCTCGCGCGTGACAATCATCTTGGTGCCGGCTTCGCGCGGCGCCGAACCTTCGACGCGCGCGACCGTCACCAGCACGGCGGCGTCGCCATGCGCGAGCAGATGTTGCAGGTCAGTGAGCCAGGCTTGCATCCGGCGATTCTCCTTGCGGGGCCGCGTCGGGTGTCGGCGCGGCGGATGGCGTGGGGGTGTCGGCGCTGTCGGGGTGCGTGGCGGCTTCGGTCGGGTCTGCGTGCTGCGACGCGTCCGACGCGCTCAACGCGTCCAGCGCGTCGAGTATCGCCTCGGGCGTGGCCGGCGCGCGCAACAGCGGAGCATGTTGTGCGCCCGGCACCGCGGCTGCGATCGCGTCGCGAATCGCGAGAAACACCGAGAACGGCAGCAGCAACGGCGGCTCGCCTACGGCCTTCGAGCGGAACACGGTCGGCTCCGCATTGCTGTTGTCGTAGAGCCGCACGTGGAACGCGGCGGGCGTGTCGCTGACCGCGGGAATCTTGTACGTCGACGGCGCGTGCGTCATCAGGCGGCCGTCGCGGTTCCACCACAGCTCTTCGGTGGTGAGCCAGCCCATGCCCTGAATGAAGCCGCCTTCGATCTGGCCGAGATCGATCGCCGGATTGATCGATTGGCCCGCGTCGTGCAACACGTCCGCGCGCACGAGTTTCCACTCGCCGGTCAGCGTATCGACGACGACCTCCGACACCGCCGCGCCATACGCGAAGTAATAGAACGGATGACCGGTCAGCGTCTTCGCATCCCAATGCACTTTCGGCGTCGCGTAGAAGCCGTCCGACCACAACTGCACGCGCGCGAGATACGCGGCGTTGACGAGCTGTTCGAACGGCAGCGCGCCACCGTTCACCGATACGCTGCCGCGCGCGAACTGCACGTCGCTCGCGTCGCCGCCGAGCTGGCGCGCCGCGACCGCGGCGAGCCGTGCGCGGATCGTCTGCGCGGCGGCAACGGCTGCCATGCCGTTCAGATCGCTACCAGTGGAAGCCGCGGTCGCGGAGGTGTTGGCGATCTTCGATGTATCGGTCGCCGTCACCCGCACGCGCGATAGCGGCAAGCCGAACTGATTCGCGACCACCTGCGCGACCTTCGTGTTGAGCCCCTGGCCCATCTCGGTGCCGCCGTGATTGACGAGCACGGAGCCGTCCTTGTACACGTGCACGAGCGCACCGGCCTGATTCAGGAACGGCACGTTGAACGAGATGCCGAACTTGACCGGCGAAAACGCGAGGCCGCGTTTGAGCACGGGACTTTTCGCATTGAATTCGGCGAGCGCCGCGCGCCGCGCGCGGTAGTCGCTCGAAGCAAGCAGCGCGTCGGTCAGCGGCGCGATGATGTTGTCTTCGACACGCTGTCCGTATGGCGTCGTATCGCGTTCGCCGACGCCGTAGTAATTCGCGAACCGTACGTCGAGCGGATCGAGCCGCAACTCGCGCGCGATGCCGTCGAGCAGCACCTCCATCACGAGCGCGCCCTGCGGTCCGCCGAAGCCGCGAAACGCGGTGTTCGACTGTGTATTGGTCTTGCAGCACAGCGCGACGATATCGACGTCGGGCAGGTAGTACGCGTTGTCGAAGTGGCACACGGCGCGCGTCGCGACCGCGCCCGACAGATCCGCGGAGTAGCCGGCGCGCAGCGCGATTTCGACGCGCACGCCGAGCAGGCGGCCCTGATCGTCGAAGCCCGCCTCGTATTCGTAGACCGCGTCGTGGCGCTTGCCGGTGATCAGGAAGTCGTCGTCGCGATCGGCGCGCAGCTTGACCGGCCGACGCAAGCGTTGCGCCGCGAGCGCGGCCACGCACGCGAATAGCGCCGATTGCGATTCCTTGCCGCCGAAGCCGCCGCCCATGCGCCGGCATTCGCACACGACGTTATGCGCGGGCCAGTCGAGCATATGCGCGACCACTTGCTGCATTTCGCTCGGATGCTGCGTCGAACTGTAGACGAGCATGCCGTCCATCTCCTTCGGCACCGCATAGGCGATCTGGCCTTCGAGATAGAACTGCTCCTGGCCGCCGACCTCGAACGTGCCGGCCAGCCGATGCGGCGCGGCGGCGATCTTCGCGTCCGGATCGCCGCGCCGCAGATGCAGCGGCGGCAGCACGAACTGTTTCGCGGCTTTGGCATCGGCGGCGGTAAGGATCGCGTCGAGCGGCTCGTAGCGGATCACGTCGTCGCTTTTCGCGAGCGCGGCCGCGCGGCGGGCGAGTTCGTGAGTTTCGGCGATCACCGCGAAGACCGGCTGGCCGAGGTACAGCACTTCGCCGTCGGCGAGAATCGGATCGTCGTGCAGCACCGGGCCGCAATTGTTTTCGCCGGGGATATCGTCGGCGCTCAGCACCGCGATCACGCCGGGCGCGTTTCTGACCGCGTCGAGATCCATCGACACGATCCGCGCATGCGCATGGCGCGATAGGCCGAGCGCCGCGTGCAGCGTGCCGTGCAGCTCGGCGATATCGTCGGTGTAGGTCGCTTCGCCGCTCACGTGCAGCGCGGCGGATTCGTGCGGCAGCGGCACGCCGATCGACGCGCTACTACTGCCATCGTTAGGCGTCGCCTCGCGTTGATCGGCACGCTCGCCCGCGCGTTCGATAAAGGCATCGGTCCGGTTCATCACGGCGACTCCTTCGCGACGGCTGTGTCCGCTTCGAACGCGAACGCGTTGACGTCGCAGAGCGCGAGCGGCGCGTCGTCGCGCGTTTCGAGGTAGAAGCGCCACAGCAGATTGCGCGCGACCTTCAGCCGATACGCGCTCGATGCGCGCATGTCGGTGAGCGGCTGGTAGTCGGCGGCGAGCGCGTCCATCGCGCGACGGGCGGTTTGTTCGTTCCACGCCGCGTCTTCGAGCGCGGCTTCGGCATGCGCGGCGCGCTTCGGTGTCGCCGCCATGCCGCCGAACGCGACGCGCGCCGCGCGGATCGTGCCGTCTTGCGCGACGTGCAGCGCAAACGCCGCGCACACCGCCGAGATGTCCTGGTCGTAACGCTTCGCCACCTTGTAGGTGCGAAACCGCAGCGCGCCTGCCGGGCGCGGCACGCGCAGCGCGCTGACGAATTCGCCGGCCACGAGCGCGGTCTTCTGATAGCCGAGGTAGAACGCGTCGAGCGGCAGCGTGCGGGTCGTGCGATCGCGGCGCAGTTCGACCTCGGCGCCGAGCGCGAGCAGTGCCGGCATCGAATCGCCGATCGGCGAGCCGTTCGCGACGTTGCCGCCGAGCGTGCCCGCATTGCGGATCGGCAGCGAGGCGAAGCGCGTCCATAGTTCGGCGAGCTCGGGGTAGTCGGCGGTGAGCGCCGCGTACGCGTCTTCGAGCGTGGCCGCCGCGCCGATCGTCAGCGTTTGCGCGTCCCGGGCGATCGTCTTCAACTCGGCGACGTTGCCGATGTACAGCAGGTCGCCGAGATCGCGAAACTGCTTGGTGACCCACAAGCCGACGTCGGTGCTGCCCGCGACGATGCGCGCATCCGGATACTGCGCGCGCAGCGTCGCGAACGCGTCGAGCGTGAGCGGGGCGTGGAAGGTGGGCGAGCCGAACGCGGCGCCGCGGGCGTCGGGCGCGCTGTATTCGAACGTGTCTTTGCGTTGCAGCGTGCGCAGCGTGACGGCGATCGCATCGCGATCGAGCGCGACACGCGGATGCTGCGCGTAGTCGAACATCTTCTGCGCGGCATCGATGATCGGCCGGTAGCCGGTGCAGCGGCACAGATTGCCGGACAGCGCGGCGTCGATTTCGTCGCGGGTCGGCAGGCCGGCGCTGGCGGGCTGGTTCTCGTAGAGCGCCCACATCGACATCACGAAGCCGGGTGTGCAGAAGCCGCATTGCGAACCGTGACAGTCGACCAGCGCCTGCTGCACCGGATGCAGCGCGCCGTTCGCGGCGCGTAGGTCTTCGACGGTGAAGAGGGCGCGGCCGTCGAGCGTCGGCAGGAACTGGATGCAGGCGTTGACCGCCTTCAGCGCGAGCGCGCCGCGCACGTCGAGTTCGCCGATCACGACCGTGCACGCGCCGCAGTCGCCTTCCGCGCAGCCTTCCTTGGTGCCGGTGCAGCGCAGATCCTCGCGCAGGTGCTGCAGCACGGTGCGCGTCGCCGGAACGCCCGCGACCTCGCGGACGGACCCCTGGTGATAGAAGCGGATGGTTTGCGTTGTCATGGCGAATCGGAAGACAGTGCGGACCGGGCGCGCGTTACGCATGGGGTCGCAAAAGCCGGCCTCGCGCACGTAGATCGCCATCCATACCCGAAGATAGCACTACCCCGGCCCGAAAATATTTCCCGCGTCGCATGAAGCTCATGCGGCGGCGATCATGATCCTGGTACGATTCGCGCGGCAGCGAGAAGTTGCGTGCGCGGGGCGGGGGGCGACGACAATGGTGCGCGATCGGTGGACATCGCGCAGAAAAAAACGCCGGACACCGGTGGCCCAAGCATGGGCGACACGAAGTCCGGCGTCATTGGCAATGCGGATCGGTCGTCAGGACACCCGATGGCGATTGCGCACCAGGCTCAGCACCAGCGCGACGAACGCGACGATGAACGCGACCCCCGACCACATTGGCAGCGTCAGCCCTAGAATCGGCGGATATGCGGTTTCGCACAGGCCCGCGACCTTGAACACGCTCGGCAGCCAGTGCGCGGGCGGCAGGCTGTCAACGATCGGCTGCAGCTCGTCGAAGCCGCAGCTGAAGCCAGGATTCGCCTGGATATACACATGGCGCGCGGCGGTCGCGATGCCGGCGAGCGCCGACAGCGCCGCCATCACTTCGAGCAGGCGCACGCCGCGCCAGTTCTTGAAGCGCGCGCCGAGGAACGCGAAGATCGCGATCAGCAGAAAGAAATAGCGCTGGATGATGCACAGCGGACACGGGTCTTCGCGCAGGCCGAACTGCAGGTACAGCGCACCGCCCACGAGGGCGAGACAGATCAGGCCGAGCAGATTCAGCAGGGTGCGCTCGCGGCGCAGCATCGCGGAGTCGTTAGTCATGGATCTTCGATTGGTCTGGAGACGATAGAGCGGGTGCCGGCGATTCTAGCGCGAACGCCTTTCGCGCCGCTTCTCGCCTGACGATTGCCGCGCTTTAACGGATCGCTTTCAACACCGCCTCGGCCGCGCGGCCGATTGCGAGCAGCGCGTCGTCGGCGTACGGCGCGCCCGCCAGCATCAGGCCGACCGGCGCGTCGCCGCGCAGATGGCACGGCAGCGACAGCGCGCAGCTATCGAGGAAGCTGAACGCACTCGGGTTGCGCAGGATCAGCGCGTTAGTGTGGCCGAACGTGTCGTCGTCGTTGATCAGGTCGGCGAGGCGCGGCGGCACGACCGGCACGGTGGGCGCGACGACCGCATCGAAACGCTGCCACAGCGTGCGCGCGGCTTCGTCGAGCATCGCGGCGCGCTCGGCGAGCAGGTCCAGATAGTCGACCGCGGTGGCCGGCTGTCCTTTCATGATGCGCACGAGCACGCGCGGGTCGTACTGCTCGCGATGCTTGTCGAGCAGCGGGCGATGCCACGCATACGCCTCGATCGGCGCAAAGCCGAAGCGGTTGATTTCCGGCAGGCGGTCGAGCGGCGCGAAGCGCACCTCGCTGACGATCGCGCCGGCCGCCTCAAGGTGCTTGAGCGCGGTGTCGATCGCGCGCGCGACTTCGGGCTCGACACCGTCGGTCACGAAGTTGGTCAGCACGCCGAGACGCACGCCTTCGAGCGGCCGCGCGGCCGGGATGCGCGGCTCGAGCCCGGCGAGCATCCGGTCGACCAGCGCGCAGCAGGCGACCGATACACCGATCGGCCCGAACGAATCGAGCGTCGACGACAGCGGCACGCCGCCCTGTTTCGGGATGCGCGCGGCGGTCGGCTTGAAGCCGGTCAGCCCGCACAACGCGGCTGGAATGCGGATCGAGCCGCCGGTGTCGGTGGCGAGCGCGACCGCCGCCATGCCGTCGGCGACCGATGCCGCCGCGCCCGACGACGAGCCGCCCGAAACCCGCTCGTCGCCCTTCACGCCGCGCCGGTACGGCGACAACGGATGGCCGTAGTGCGGATTCAGGCCGAGCCCGGAAAACGCGAACTCGCTCATGTTGGTGCGCCCGACGATCACCGCGCCGGCCCGCTTCAGCCGCGCGACCGCGACCGCGTCGGCTTTCGCGGCTGGCGCACCGGCGAGCACGACGGAGCCCGCGCGGGTCGGCTGGCCTTCGATGTCGAACAGGTCCTTGACCGATACCGGAATCCCGGCGAGCGGCGACAGCACGGTGCCGGCCGCGCGCAGGCGGTCGTGCGCGTCGGCGGCGGCGCGCGCGGCATCGGCGTCGACGTGCATGAAGACGGCGGCGCCCTGGCCGGCGGGGTCGGCGATCCGGTCGAGCGCGGTTTCGACGAGCGCGCGGCTGGTGGTGCGGCCGGCGGCGAGATCGGCGGCAAGCTGGGCAAGCGGCGGGAACGGAGCGAAGTCTGTGGCCATGATGTCGGTAGAGATCCGGTTGAGCGCGGCTCGGGCGCATGAGCGGGGCGGTGTCGAGCCAACGGAAAGGTCCGTCCGCATTGTAGAGCAAGGTTTTGCGGCCGAGCGGCCGGCTAGGGCCGGCGCGGCGCGGCGCGCGAATTCGCCAAAAACATCGCCGGCCCGTTTGTTACACTGCGCCTTCCGAGATTACCGTTTGTAAGGAAAACGCTCATGCACCATGGCATTGGCTTCATCCAGGATCTGGCCGTCGTGATGGCGCTGGCGGGCGTCGTCACCGTGCTGTTCCATCGCCTGAAGCAGCCGGTGGTGCTCGGCTATATCGTGGCCGGCGTGATCATCGGACCGTACACGCCGCCGTTCCAGCTGATCCATGACGAACAGACGATTCAGACGCTCGGCGAGCTGGGCGTCGTGTTCCTGATGTTTTCGCTGGGCCTCGAATTCAGCCTGCGCAAGCTGTTCAAGGTCGGCGCGACGGCGATCGTCGCCGCGCTGTCCGAGATCGTGCTGATGCTGTGGATCGGCTACGCGATCGGCAATGCATTCGGCTGGAGCCCGATGGATTCGCTGTTCCTCGGCGCGATCCTCGCGATCTCGTCGACGACGATCATCGTGAAGGCGCTGTCCGACCTCGGACTCAAACGCGAAAGCTTTGCCCAGCTCGTGTTCGGTATCCTGATCGTCGAAGACATTCTCGGCATCGCGATGCTCGTGCTGCTGACCGGCATCGCGCAGACCGGGCAGTTGTCGGCCGGGCTCGCGGCCGTCACGCTCGGCAAGCTGCTGCTGTTCATGACGGTGTCGCTGCTGGTCGGCGTGCTGCTCGTGCCGCGCGCGCTGAACTACGTCGCGCGCACCGGCAGCAGCGAGATGATGCTCGTGTCCGTGCTCGGCTTCTGCTTCGGCTTCTGTCTGCTGGTCGTCAAGCTCGATTACAGCATCGCGCTCGGCGCATTTCTGATCGGCGCGATCATGGCCGAGTCACGCCATCTGCATCGGATCGAGCATCTGATCGCGCCGCTGCGGGACGCGTTTTCCGCGATCTTCTTCGTGACAATCGGACTGATGCTGAACCCGGCCGTGATACTCGACTACGGATGGCCGATCGCCGTGATCACGTTCGCGGTGATCGTCGGCAAGATCGTGTCGTGCGGGCTCGGCGCGTTTCTGTCGGGGCAGGACGGACGCACGTCGATGCGCGTCGGCATGACCGTGTCGCAGATCGGCGAGTTCTCGTTCATCATCGCGACGCTCGGTTTGACGTTGAAGGTGACGAGCGGGTTTCTGTATCCGGTCGCGGTCGCCGTGTCGGCGTTGACCACGCTGACGACCCCCTATCTGATCCGCGTCGCCGATCCGCTGACGCGCCGCATCGCGAATGCGATGCCCGCCACGTTATCCAACGCGTTCGGCATGTACGGGCAATGGCTGCGCAGTTTGGTCACGGCGC
Organism: Paraburkholderia sp. BR13439; assembly: GCF_040948805.1. Lineage (NCBI taxonomy): Bacteria > Pseudomonadati > Pseudomonadota > Betaproteobacteria > Burkholderiales > Burkholderiaceae > Paraburkholderia > Paraburkholderia sp. BR13439. The sequence continues at coordinate 107,477 of NZ_JBFPKN010000007.1, forward strand.
GCAGCGAGCCGACGCTGATCAGCATGACGCGGCGCATCGTCGTGCAGATCGCGGTGAATCTCGCGCTCATCGCGGCGATTTTCCTGGTCGTGTCGTATAGCGCGCCGCATAGCGGCCGGCTGCTCGCGCACTGGCTCGACGATGAGCCATTGCAACGCGTCGTGCAGTGGAGTGTCGCGCTGGTGGTGTCGCTGCCGTTCCTCGTAGCCGTGTATCGCAAGACCAAGTCGCTCGCGCTGCTGCTCGCCGAAGTCAGCGTGCAGCCGACTGCCGCCGGGCGCTTCACCAGCGCGCTGCGTCACGCGATCGCCGACCTCGTGCCGATTGTGTCGATGATCGGCGTGTTTCTGCTGGTGGCGGCGCTGTCGGGCAGCATCCTGCCGCCGACGGGCCTGCTCGTCGCGGTGCTCGTGTGCGCCGCGCTGCTGCTCACGCTCGTGTGGCGATGGTGCGTGAAGATTCACGCGTCGATGCAGATCGCGCTGCGGGAGACTTTCGACGAGCGGCCAGACCCTTGATTCAGCGGGTTTGTGTAAAGCTTCGCAACAATGTGAGTAATTGTTTGCGGGTTTGCCGGGCCTGCTGCACTGACGGATAATCAGGGCATATTCATTCGTTCGCGCGGAAGGCGCCCGTCCGACAGTCATGAGCGACAAACCCGAAAACGCCGGCACGACCGGCAGTCCACCGCCGAGCTCGCCCGCGCCGAGCGGCACGCCGGCCGCACCGGCCCCCTCGCTTCCTCCGTCGCATGAAGATGCCATCCAGTCGGCCGCCAAAGACACGAGCCCGGCCGCCGATGAGGCGACCGCGAGGTCGTCGACCGACGATCCGATCAGCGCATCGTCAGTCACTCGCGAAGATCCGCGCACGGCCCGGCTGCGCGACGCGATGGAGGCACGCAGCGCCGCCGCCGAATCGACCGCGCGCCAGGAAGCCGCGGTGCACGAGCGCGAAGCGCGGCGCGCCGGCACGCACACCGGCCGCGCGACCACGCTGAAACCCGAGCCAGCCGTCAAACCGACGGCAACCGCCGGCGAGCCTCTAGTGGGTGGCGGCCTCAGCGCCGCGGACGTCGCCACCGACGGCGAAATCGCCACCGAGGAAACCGCCGCGCCCACGGCGCGGGCGCCCGGCTCGCCGCCGCCCGGATTTGGCGCGGCACCCGATTTCAGCGCCACCAATCCGCCTCCGCCCAACGCGCTTCCGCCGTCGCCGCCGCGTTATCTGAAGCAGAGCGATTCGGCGTGGAGTGTGTTCGGCCGTATCGTCGCGGCGCGCGCGCGGCAGCTGTTCGACCGCGCGGGGCAGCGGATCACGCAGCGCACGCTGCGCATCGGCGTGTCGGCGCGCATCTTCCACCCGGAACCGGGCGCGAAGGGCTTGCGCGGCAAGACGCTGCAGTATCTGGAAGAGTCGATCGCGCACTGGGTGATGTCGCGCGACGTGCTGGTATTCATGATCCCGACCGTCGGTCATCAGGGCATGCTGCACCCGAGCAACATCCGTCTGCGCGACTATGCGAAGCATCTCGACGGCCTGCTGCTGCAAGGCGGCGCCGACGTGTCGCCGCAGACCTACGCGGAAACGGCGAGCAGCCACGAATGGCCCGGTGACCGCGTGCGCGACATGTACGAGCTCGAACTGCTGCACGAGTTCGTCGAATCGGGCAAGCCGGTGCTCGGCGTGTGCCGCGGCTGCCAGCTGATCAACGTCGCGTTCGGCGGCACGCTGTATCAGGACATCGCGACCGATGTGCCTACCGCGAACGCCCACGTCAACGAGAACTACGATCAGCACCGGCATGGCGTGCATTTTCCCGATGGTTCGACGCTGCTGAACATGTTCCCCGGACGACGCGACGCGATCGTCAACTCGATCCACCATCAGGCGGTGAAGACGCTGGGCCGCGATCTGAATATCGAGGCGGTGTCGGCGTCGGACGGCATCATCGAGGCCGTGCGCTATCGGCGGGCGCCGTTCGTGATGGGCGTGCAGTGGCATCCGGAGTTTCATCGCGCGGGCGGGCCGGAGCTCCTCGATTGCACGCCGTTGCTCGATACGTTCCTGCGGGTCGCGCGGGAGACCCGGTTTTAAGCAGGGCGGGTTCGCGTTGGCCCGACGGGGCCGAGCCATCCATTTGACGCACTGCCACGCTATGTGGCTGGCGGCGATCATTGCGTGAATTGTTCCGGGATTTCGGTGACGCGTCGCTGCGATATGTGATTCATCCACTCGGTGCTGTCCGCCGGCCGATCGTTCGACACGGTGGGGCGCGGCAGCGGCGCGGCGTCGCGTGAAGACATCATCGCGAAGGTTGTCAGATCGGCGTATTCGTCATCGCCGAACCGGGTTCGATCGCGCGCTTCATGCGACGACTCGTTTGCGGCATGGCGATTTACCGAAAGCGGACGCGTTTGCGCGCGAAGCGCACGACGCGCAGGCGCGGAGTGAATCGCATCACGCGGCGTGCGCGGATTTCGCGTGGTGTTGCGCTGAGGCAAAGCCGCTATGGGCGCGGGTGCAGCGGCGGCCACGTCGACAGGTAATGGCGGAAGCACAGCCGCCGGTGTGACGGCATCGGCAATCACCGGCGCATCGCGATGCGGCATCAAAGCCTGCGCCGACTTCAGCATCTCGGAGGCCATCTGCCGCGGCGTCAGAGGCTGATCGACGATCCACCACACTAGCGCCGCGACGCAGCCGACTACCCCGGCACTCGCCGCGACCGTACGTCGATTCCAAACTGAGCGCCGTTGCGCGATTCGCGGCGAGCGGGCCTTGAGCGCGATACGCATTGGACCCTGAGGCACCTTCCGTTGCATGGCGGGACGCCTCACCGTCGCGGTATGCGCCGCTTCCGCGGCATGCTGCGTGGCGTCCGCGACCGCAGCCTCGGCCGGACGCTTGACGCCGCTCAGCGCGCCCTCGATCGACACCCACTGCCCATACGACAGCAACGGCTGATCCTCGACGCAGACGGTGCGCAGCAGCGCGGCATACAGCGAATCGAGTCCGGCTCGCCAGCACTGAGCGTCCGGCAGCAACGCCCAATCGCGGCCGAACCGTTCGGAAAGTTGATTGAGCGGACGGAGAGGGGGAAGGGCGAATGCGCCTTCGATCAAGGTGAGCGGCGTGCTGGTCATCGGTTTCTTCCGGTGTCTCGTGACAGGACGACCGGCGAGGCAGGGACGGAATCTGTAGGGGACCGATGAAGCCATCGGCGACAGAATATCGTGCCTCGAAACTACCTTGTCCACCGTTCAGATCACTCCGAAAACGGGGACATCACGGGTATTCGCTTCGCGCAGCCCAACTGCGGTGCTCAGGGCTTCAACCGGTACACGTAGCGCAGCGCGGTGATATCGACGCCGCCCATATGGTCGGGCTCCGCGCCGACCAACTGCCAGCCGTGCCGCTCGTAAAAGCCGATCGCGGCCGTATTGCCCTCGAGCACGTACAGATATAGCTGTGCCTCGCCTTGGGCGCGGGTCCAGTCAACGGCTGCGTTCATCAGTGTTTTGCCGACGCCGATGCCCTGATAACCGGGCAGCGCATGCAGGTTGTCGAGCAGCACGCCCCATGCGGACTCGGGCTGTCGCTCGACACACACGAAGCCGATCGGCTCGCCGGCCAATTCGGCAATCAGCACGATGCGGCGCTCGCCGCCCGGCGCGCCGAGACGCGCTTCCCAATAGGCGGCGCGTTCGCGCGTGACTTCGCCGTCGAGGAACGCGTCGGGCAACAGACCGCGATAGGTCGCCTGCCAGCTGGCGCTGTGGATCGACGCGATCAACGCGGCGTCCTCGAGCGTGGCGGGGCGCAGGGAAAGAGCAGGGGTGGTTTGCATCTGAGTAATCAACTGAATGGCGTGCGCGGGCAGTCTACCGCCGCCCGCAGGTGTCGCGCGTAAGCAAACTGTATGCGTTTCGCGTCGACCTTATCAGCAGTAACATTACGTGGCATCGGCCCCGCATCAAGCTCAGCGTTTACCCTGATCCCGGATGAACGCCGTGGACAGCAGGATGCGGCGCCCCCGGGTGCGCTTCCCTAATCGATAACCGCGTGTCCGCCTGTGCGATCCGCTTGCTAATCGCGGTGGATCGTTCCAACTGCCCGCTCGTCACCGTCCGCGTCGATCCGTCCGACTGGGCGGCAGGCCTCTCCGAGAGTGTCATGTCTACCGCGACCCACGCCGCTTCCAATACCAAAGAATCCAAGGTCAAGACAGTGTTCCGCGTCGTCAGCGGCAACTTTCTTGAGATGTACGACTTCATGGTCTATGGCTACTACGCTTCCGCGATCGCCAAGACCTACTTTCCGAGCGGCAGCGATTTCGCGTCGCTGATGCTGTCGCTGTCCGTGTTCGGCGCGGGCTTCCTGATGCGTCCGCTCGGTGCGATCGTGCTCGGCGCCTACATCGACCATCACGGCCGTCGCAAAGGCCTGATCCTCACGCTGAGCCTGATGGCGCTCGGCACGCTGACGGTCGCGACGATACCGGGCTACGCGACCATCGGGCTCGTGGCGCCCGTGCTCGTGCTGCTCGGCCGGCTGCTGCAAGGTTTCTCGGCCGGCGCCGAGCTCGGCGGCGTGTCGGTGTATCTGTCGGAGATCGCGACGAAGGGCAACAAGGGCTTCTATTGCTCGTGGCAGTCGGGCAGCCAGCAGGTCGCGGTGGTATTCGCCGCGCTGATCGGCGTGACGCTCAACAAGATCTTGCCCGCCGACCAGATGTTCGCGTGGGGCTGGCGCGTGCCGTTCCTGATCGGCTGTCTGATCGTGCCGTTCCTGTTCATCATCCGCCGCTCGCTGCAGGAGACCGAGGAGTTCACGGCTCGCAAGCATCGTCCGGGCATGGGCGAGATCCTGAAGTCGATGGCCGCGAACTATCCCGTAGTGCTGGGCGGCATGGGCATGGTCGTCATGACGACCGTGTCGTTTTACATGATCACGGCTTATACGCCGACCTTTGGCAAGGAGGTGCTGAAGCTGACGGCGATCGACGCGCTGGTCGTCACCGTCTGCGTCGGTATCTCGAACCTGATCTGGCTGCCGGTGTCGGGCGCGTTGTCCGATCGTATCGGCCGCCGTCCTGTGCTGCTCGCGTTCACGATCCTGACGATCCTCACCGCGTATCCGGCGCTGCAATGGCTCGTCGCCGAGCCGTCGTTCGCGCGTCTGCTCGCCGTGCAGCTGTGGCTGTCGTTCCTGTATGGCTGCTACAACGGCGCGATGGTCGTCGCGCTGACCGAAGTGATGCCGGTCGAAGTGCGGACCGCCGGCTTCTCGCTCGCGTACAGTCTCGCGACGACGATCGGCGGCTTCACGCCGGCCATCGCCACGCTGCTGATCCACGTGACCAACAACAAGGCGGCGCCGGGTCTCGTCCTCGGCGTGGCGGCGATCTGCGGTCTGCTCGCGACGCTGTTCCTGTATCGCACGCCGGAGGCGCGCAATCAGTATCGGGCGGCCTGACGGGTTCGCCCGATGTTCTGAAAGCAAAACCCCGCGAAAGCGGGGTTTTTGCTTGTTGGCGGAGCGTGGTCCGTCGCTACCCGTGGCGCAATTCGTTGGCGACCACTTCGACGACTTCATCCCACGCGCCCGGCCGCGGCTGACGCACCAGCGTCGCGCCCGGATACCACGGGCTGCGGGTGTCGCCGTCGAACCAGCGCCAGTCGGCGGCGAACGGCAGCATCAGCCACAGCGGCTTGCGCAGCGCGCCGGCAAGGTGCGCGATCGAGGTGTCGATCGACACCACCGCGTCGAGCCGCTCGACGATCGCCGCGGTATCCGCGAAGTCGCCGATGCGCTGGTCGAAGCGATGGATCGCGGCCGCGCGCGGATGTGCGTCGAGCGCCGCGCGTTCGTCGTCGGACAGATCGGGCTGCAGCACGATCCAGTCGATGCCGTCGAGCGCGAACAGGGGCTCCAGCGCGGCGAGCGGCATCGTGCGGGTTTCGTTGCGCTGGATGCGCCCTGACCACGCGAGCCCGATTTTGCGCTTCGCCTGACCGCCGAGCGAGCCGCGCCATTTGCGGCGATAGGCCGGCGGCACGCGCAGATAGGGCGTGGGCGCGTCGATCGTGTCATAGCGCGTGCCGAGCGCGAGCGGCAGGCTCAGCAGCGGAATCTGCAGATCGGCGGCGGGGCGCGGCTGGCCCTGCGCGATCAGCGAGACGCGCCACGCCTGCGCGACGGGCGCGAGCAGCGGCACCAGCTGCGCCTGCACTTCGAGCACGACGCGCGCGGCGCGTTGCGTGGCGAGCGGCACGAAGCGCACGAATTGCAGCGTGTCGCCGAAACCCTGTTCGGCATGGATCAGCAGCGTGCACTCGTCGATTGACTCGCCGTGCCAGCGCGGCAGCGTCTGGATCGCCGGTTGCGCGACGGTTTGCAGGCGCCATTCGTATTCGGGCAGACCGCGCTCGAAGTCGCGCATCGCAAGCCACGCGAGCGCTCGGTTCAGATGCGCGGACGCGAGGTCGGGGCGCAGCCGCAACGCCTGATCGAGCGCGCGCACCGCGGCCGCGTGCGCGCCGAGCGCCTGGTGCGCGGTGCCGAGCGCGAGCCACGCGAGTGCGAATTGCGGGTCGAGTCCGACCGCGCGCTCCAGATACGGCAAGGCCTGTTCGGCCCGGCCGAGCGCCGCGAGCGCATTGCCCATGCCATAGATCGCGGGCGGCAGGTTCGGCTGCAGCCGCAGCGCCGCTTCGAATGACGCGACTGCCTGCGCATGTCGGCCGGTCGCATCGAACGTGTTCGCGAGGTTGAAGTGCGCGGCGACGAAGCGCGGCTCGGCGGCGAGCGCGGCCTCGAAGCAGGGCACCGCTTCGTTCGGCCGATCGAGCGCGTTCAGCGACATGCCCATGTTGTTCAGCGCGCCCGCGTGACCGGGGCGCAGTTCGAGCGCGCGCCGGAACGACGCGATCGCGTCCGCGTGACGGCCGAGCGCGTGCAGCGCATTGCCGAGATTGTTGTGCGACGACGCGTCATCCGGCTGCAGGCGCAGCGAGCGTTCGAACGCATCGGCGGCGTCTTCGTGACGGCCCAGCGACGCGTATGCGTTGCCGAGGTTGTAGTGCGCCATCGGGAACGTCGGCGCGAGCGTCAGCGCGTTGCGGAACTGCTCGATCGCGGCGTCGATCTGGCCGAGCGCCTTCAGCGCATTGCCGAGGTTCAGCTGCAGCGCCGCGTCTTCGGGGCGCAGGTCGACCGCGCGCCGCACGAGCGCCGCGGCTTCGGCGTGCTGGCCCTGCTGGTGGCGCAGCACGCCGAGCAGGTGCAGCGCATCGACATGGCTGGGGTCGTGGTCGAGCGTGGCGCGGTAGCCGCGTTCGGCGTCGTCGAGGCGGCCGTCACGATGCGCCGCGAACGCGCGGTCAAATACAGGTTGCATGACGGGGAGGGCATTCGGATCAATCAGACTGGGCCGCATTTTCCCATACTTGCGCAAGGGGGCCGGATTTGGGCGGCTCGCAGGCGCCTCTGCAGCGCCGCGGGGTCCCTTCTGCGCGATTGATGCAGCGCACCGGTGTGCGCGAGGGCGGCGGCGTACACTAGAACGCATTGTTGCCTCCGGAGTTCCGCATGGACGCTGCCGCCTACGACGCGTCGCCGGTGCTGATCGTCGGGGCCGGTCCCACTGGACTTGCCGCAGCGATGAGTCTCGCGCGTGCTCACATCCCCGTGCGTCTGATCGACAAGGCGCCGCAGCCGAACCCTTACTCGCGCGCGATCGGCATTCAGGCACGCACGCTCGAGCTGCTCGAGCAGCATCGGCTGATCGAGCCGTTTCTCGAACTCGGCCATCGCGCGCGCGTCGCGAATCTGTTTTCGAACGGCATGCGGCTTGCGCAGCTCGATTTCGACCCGCTGCACACGCGCTATCCCTATCTGCTGTTTCTCGACCAGTCGGTGACGGAGCGGCTTCTCACCGAGCATCTGGCGACGCTCGGCGTGAAGGTCGAGCGCGGCGTCGAACTGATGGCGTTCATGCAAGGCTCCGCGAGCATTCAGGCGACCCTGCGCCGCGCGGACGGCCATACGGAAGGCATGCGCCCGTCATACATGATCGCCGCCGACGGCGCGCATAGCTCGATTCGCCATCGCCTCGGCCTGAACTTCGAGGGCAAGACCTTCGAGCAGACCTTCCTGCTCGCTGACCTGCACGCGGAAACCGACTGGCCCGACGACGAGTTCCAAATCTTCGCGTCGGGCGACGGTCTCGTCGCGCTGTTTCCGATGGGCCACGGCCGTCATCGACTGATCGCCGATCATGCGGTCGAGCCGTCCGGCGCCGCCGCCCCGTCCGCCACCCCCGCAGTGCCGTCGCTCGAACAATGCAAGGCGCTGATCGCGCGACGCGTGCGCGAGCGCGTCGACGTGTCCGAGCTCGCGTGGTCGGCGTATTTCCACGTGAATAGCCGGATGGTCGATCGGCTGCGCGTGGGCCGTATCTTCCTCGCCGGTGACGCCGCACACGTGCACAGCCCCGCCGGCGCGCAAGGCATGAACACCGGCATCCAGGAAGCGCTCAATCTCGGCTGGAAGCTCGCGCGCGTGATCGGCGGCGCGGCGCCGGATCGTCTGCTCGACACGTACCACGTCGAACGGCATCCGATCGAGCGCGAGGTGCTGCGGCAGACCGGCTTCATCACGCAGATGGCCGAGGCCGCTCACGGTCCGCTGAAGCTGCTGCGCGAGCGCGTGATGCCGGTGCTGGCCGCGCTCGGGCCGCTGCGCGATGCCGCGCGCGCAACGATCAGCGAGCTGTCGATCCAGTACCGACGCAGTCCGCTGACGCTCGAGCGCGTGCTCGACGGCGGCCCGCGCGCGGGCGAGCGCGCGCCGGATGCGCTGGTGCATGTCGTCGACGGTCCGCTCGGGCGCGCGCCCGGCGTTGGCTGCATTTTCGATCTGCACGATCCGGCGTTCTTCTCGCTGTTTCTGCTGGTGCCGCCGCTGCCCGTCGATGGCACGCCGCTCGATCCGGCCGCGAAGCATGCGGCGCCGCCGGACCCGCAGGTGGAAAAGCTCGCCGCCGAGGTCGAGCGGCTGCTGCCGAACGCGGTGCGGATCTGGCGCGTCACCGATACGAGCGGCGACGGCGGCCCGGCGCTGTCCGAATCGTATGGGCGCACGCGGCCGTCGTTTTATCTGGTGCGGCCCGATGGCTATATCAGCGCGCGCGGACGCACCGGCTCGGACCTGCACGGTCTCGTACGGCACTGCGAGGCGTGGTTTGCGGTGGGGGGAGAGATACACGAGCAGGCGACGCTGTGATCAGGGTCGCCTGTTGCGCGGCAGCGGATTTCGCCGCCGTGCCACGGTGGTTGAGGAAATGGCCTAAGTCTAAGCCTAAGCCGCCGACGCCTGGGCCGGCGTCAACTTCTCGCGATACCTGACGATCGCCTCGCGCGTGAAGTTCGTTAGCGCGATGCCATAGGTGTCCGGCGCTTCGTCGAGGGTTGCGAGCAGCGCGCGACGCATGCGCGGCTCCCAGAAGCGGCGGATGTGTTCGGCGACGCCGGTCAGCGCTTCCTCGTGGTCGGGCATCGACTCGAAGAAGTCGCCGATCCGGTTCGCCATGTCGATCAGATTCCGATTATCCATGGCTCGCCTCACTTGCCGGCGGTAACGGCCGCGGCCGAATCGGCCTGCTCGCGCCGTTTCAGCAGATCGAGCTGTTCGCTACTGAAGCGCGAATAGGCCTTCTGCCATTGCGACGGCTGCTCGACCGGCATCACCTGCACCGCGGTCACCTTGTATTCGGGGCAGTTGGTCGCCCAGTCGGAGCTGTCGGTCGTGATCACGTTCGCGCCCGATTCGGGGAAGTGGAACGTCGTATAGACGACGCCCGGCTGCATGCGCTCCGTCACCTTCGCGCGCAACACGGTCTGCCCCGCGCGCGATTCGATGCCGACCCAGTCGCCGGTCTTGATACCGCGTTCCTCCGCATCGTCCGGATGCAGTTCGAGCCGGTCTTCGTCATGCCAGAGCGAGTTGTCGGTGCGGCGCGTCTGCGCGCCGACGTTGTACTGCGACAGGATGCGGCCGGTCGTCAGCAGCAGCGGATACTTGCGCGTGACCTTCTCCGGCGAGGCGATGAACTTCGTGATCACGAACCTGCCCTTGCCGCGCACGAAGGTACCGACGTGCATCGTCGGCGTGCCGTCGGGCGCGTCCTCGTTGCACGGCCACTGGATGCTGCCCAATTCGTCGATCTTCTGGAACGACACGCCGTGGAAGGTCGGCGTGAGCCGTGCGATTTCGTCCATGATCTCGGACGGATGGGTGTAGTCCATCTCGTAGCCGAGCGCGCGCGACAGCAGCTGCGTGACTTCCCAGTCCGCGTACCCGCCGAGCGGCGGCATCACCTTGCGCACGCGCGAGATGCGGCGCTCGGCATTGGTGAACGTGCCGTCCTTTTCGAGGAACGACGAGCCGGGCAGCAGCACGTGTGCGTACTTGGCGGTCTCGTTCAGGAAGATGTCCTGCACGACGATGCATTCCATCGACGACAGCGCCGCCGCCACGTGATGCGTGTTCGGGTCCGACTGCACGATGTCCTCGCCCTGACAGTACAGGCCCTTGAAGCTGCCGTGCAGCGCGGCGTCGAACATGTTCGGAATGCGCAGGCCCGGTTCCGGTTGCAGCGTGACGTTCCAGGCGTTTTCGAACTGCGTGCGCACGAGCGGATCGCCGATGTGCCGATAGCCGGGCAGCTCGTGCGGGAACGAGCCCATGTCGCACGAGCCCTGCACGTTGTTCTGGCCGCGCAGCGGATTCACGCCGACACCTTCGCGGCCGATGTTGCCGGTCGCCATCGCAAGGTTCGCGATGCCGATCACCATCGTCGAGCCTTGCGCGTGTTCGGTGACACCGAGGCCGTAGTAGATCGCGGCGTTGCCGGCGCTCGCGTAGATGCGCGCGGCTTCGCGCACCTGTTGCGCGGGCGCGCCGGTTGCCGCTTCGGTCGCTTCCGGCGAGTTCTCCGGCAGCGCGACGAAATCGCGCCACTGCTCGAACGCGCGCGTTTCGCAGCGCTCGGCGATGAACGCTTCGTCGAGCAGGCCTTCGGTGACGATCACATGCGCGAGCGCGTTGACGATCCCGACGTTGGTGCCGGGCCGCAATTGCAGATGACGCGACGCCTTCACGTGCGGCGTATCGACGATGTCGATCCGGCGCGGATCGACCACGATCAGCTTCGCACCCTCGCGCACGCGCCGCTTCAGACGCGAGGCGAACACCGGATGGCCGTCGGTCGGATTCGCGCCGATCACCATGATGACGTCGGCCTTATCGACCGAGGCGAACGTCTGGGTGCCCGCCGATTCGCCGATCGTCGTCTTCAGGCCGTAGCCGGTCGGCGAATGGCAGACTCGCGCGCAGGTGTCGACGTTGTTATTGCCGAACGCGGCGCGCACGAGCTTCTGCACGAGGTACGTTTCTTCGTTCGTGCAGCGCGACGAGGTGATGCCGCCGATCGAATCGCGCCCATGCTTCGCCTGGATGCGACGGAATTCCGATGCCGCGTACGAGATCGCTTCGTCCCAGCTGACTTCGCGCCAAGGGTCGGTGATCTTCGCGCGGATCATCGGCTTCTTGATGCGGTCCTTGTGCGTCGCGTAGCCCCACGCGAAGCGGCCCTTCACGCATGCATGGCCTTCGTTGGCCTGGCCGTTCTTGTGCGGCACCATCCGCACGACCTGATTACCCTTCATCTCGGCCTTGAACGAGCAGCCGACGCCGCAATACGCGCAAGTGGTGACGACCGAGTGCTCGGGCTGGCCGAGCATCACGACGGTCTTTTCCTGCAAGGTCGCGGTCGGGCACGCGGCCACGCACGCGCCGCACGACACGCACTCCGATTCCATGAACGGCTGGTTCTCGCTCGCCGCGACGCGTGATTCGAAGCCGCGTCCGGTGATCGTCAGCGCGAACGTGCCCTGGGTTTCCTCGCACGCGCGCACGCAGCGATTGCAGACGATGCACTTCGACGGGTCGTACGTGAAGTACGGATTCGATTCGTCCTTCCTGTCCTTCAGGTGATTCTCGCCGTCGAAGCCGTAGCGCACTTCGCGCAGGCCGGTCACGCCGGCCATGTCCTGCAGTTCGCAGTCGCCGTTGGCGGGGCAGGTCAGGCAATCGAGCGGATGATCGGAGATGTACAGCTCCATCACGTTGCGACGCAGCGTCTGCAGACGGTCGGTCTGCGTGCGCACCTTCATGCCGGCTTCGACCGGCGTCGTGCACGAGGCCGGATAGCCGCGCCGTCCTTCGATTTCGACCAGACACAGACGGCATGAGCCGAACGGTTCGAGCGAATCGGTCGCGCACAGCTTCGGCACGTTGACGCCGGCTTCGGCCGCCGCGCGCATCACCGACGTGCCGGCGGGCACGGTCACCGCCTGGCCGTCGATTTCGAGCGTCACGTCGACGTCCGAGTGACGCGCGGGGGTGCCGTAGTCGGTGTCGTCGGCGAATGGGCTGGAGGCGCGTGCCATCGCTTGCGACTTGCACGCGCAGTTGCCTGAGCCGCAGCCGCCCCCCAAGGGGACTTCCTTCGGGGCGCCTGCGGGGGAGTTGAACTGGTCGGACATGATGAACTCCTGGAGTCAGGCCGCGGCCGCTTTGGTGGCGTGGTCGGCAGTGGGATCGGCGGCGAGACCGAAGTCTTCAGGGAAATGATCGAGCGCGGACAGTACCGGGAACGGCGTCATGCCGCCCATCGCGCACAGCGAACCGGACACCATCGTGTCGCACAGATCGCGCAGCAGTTGCACCTGACGCGTCGACGTGTCGCCATTACGAATCCGCGCGATCACCTCGACGCCGCGCGTCGAGCCGATCCGGCATGGTGTGCATTTGCCGCACGATTCGAGCGCGCAGAAGTGCATCGCGTATTGCGCGAGCTCGGCCAGGTTCGACGTGTCGTCATGCACGACGAGACCGCCGTGGCCGATCACCGCGCCGACTGCCGCATACGCTTCGTAGTCCATCGGGATGTCCCACTGGCTTTCCGGCAAATATGTGCCGAGCGGACCGCCGACCTGCACCGCGCGCGCCGGTCTGCCACTCGCGGTGCCGCCGCCGAAGTCGTCGAGCAGTTGGCGCAATGTCACGCCGAACGCGAGTTCGACGAGGCCGCCTCGCTTGATGTTGCCGGCCAGTTGGAACGGCAATGTGCCGCGCGAGCGGCCCATGCCGAAGTCCTTATAGAACGCCGCGCCGCGCGCGAAGATGATCGGCACCGTGGCGAGCGTGATCACGTTGTTGATCACGGTGGGCTGGCCGTAGAGACCGACGAGGGCGGGCACCGGCGGCTTCGCGCGGACGATGCCGCGCTTGCCTTCGAGCGATTCCAGCATCGCGGTTTCTTCGCCGCACACGTACGAGCCCGCGCCTTTCGCGACGAACAGCTCGAAGCGCTGCCCGCTCGAGAGCACGCTGTCGCCGAGCCAGCCGGCTGTGCGCGCGCGGGCGATGGCCGCTTCGAGCGTCGCGATCGAGTGCGGGTATTCGCTGCGCACATAGATGTAGCCGACGGTTGCGCCAGTCACGATGCCCGCGATGATCATGCCTTCGATCAGCACGTACGGATCGCTTTCCATCACCAGGCGATCGGAGAAGGTGCCCGAATCGCCTTCGTCGGCATTGCAGACGACGTACTTCTGCGCGGCCTTCGCGCCGCGCACCGTGCGCCACTTGATGCCGGCCGGGAAGGCCGCGCCGCCGCGGCCACGCAGGCCGGATTGGATCAGCGCTTCGCACGCGGCATCGCCGTCGGTTTGCAGCGCGTTGCGTAGGCCTTCGAGGCCGCCGTGTGCGACGTAGTCGTCTATGGACAGCGGGTCGGTGATGCCGATCCGCGCGAAGGTCAGGCGCTGCTGCTTCTTCAGATACGGAACCTCGTCGACCACGCCGACGCGCCGCGCATGCTCGCCGCCGTCGACGAAGCCCGCGTCGAACAACGCAGCGACGTCTTCCACGTCGACATTCGCATAGCCGATGCGGCCTTCGGGCGTCGCGACTTCGACCAGCGGTTCGAGCCACAGCAACCCGCGCGAACCGTTGCGGATCAGTTCGATCGCCATGCCGCGGCGCGCGGCTTCGCTGGCGATGGCTTCGGCAAGCGCATCGGCGCCGAGCGCGAGCGCCGACGAATCGCGCGGAACATAGATGCGCGTCATGCCGGCACCTCCACGCGTTTGCTGGCTGCGGCGAGCAGCGCGTCGAATTTCTGTGGCGTAACGCGTGCGTGCAGCGTGCCGTTGAGCATCATCGCCGGCGACAGCGCGCATTGGCCGAGGCAGTACACCGATTCGAGCTCTACCGTCGCGCCGTCATGGTGACCGGTGTCAAAGCGGCAACCCGTGTGCGCCTCGATGTGCTGGGCGAGCGCCTCGGTGCCCATGCTGCGGCATGCTTCGGCGCGGCACAGCTGTACCGTGACGGGCGCGGCCGGCGTGGTGCGGAAGTGATGGTAGTAGGTGATGACGCCGTGCACTTCCGCGCGCGACAGGTTCAACGCGCGGGCGAGCGGTCCGACTGCGGCAGGTGGCACAAAGCCGAGTTCGTCCTGGATCGCATGCAGGATCGTCATGAGCGTGCGGCCCGGTTGCGCGTGTCGTTGCACGAGCTGATCCGGCGCCGTGGCGAGAGAATCGTCCAAAGTGGGGCTCCTCCAAAGCGATATATGCACTTGTTATTCATAATACGGGCACGTATGCTTCGCTTATTCGATATGGTATAGCCGAAAGATAGGCGGGCTAACCGGCGCGTGCAATAGGAAACGGTCAAACATATATGGTCAGGATCGAATGTCAGGTCGAGCTGGTCGTGAAGGGTGCGGACGGCCGCGAGGCCAGCCTGTCTGACGTGGTGCCGTTACTCGCGCTTGTCGATGAATCTGGCAGCATTGCGCAGGCGGCGGCGCTTAAGGGTTTGTCCTACCGGCACGCTTGGGGTTTGCTGCGCAGCATCGAGGAGCGGCTTGGCGGTCCGCTGATAGCGAAAGAGCGGGGGCGCGGCTCGGTTTTGTCCGACCTCGGACACGCGGTGCTGCGTGGGCAGCGGCTCTGCGGTGAGCGGCTCGACGGCAATCTGCAGGCGCTCGCGAGCGAAGTGGCGAGCGATCTGAACCGCTGGCTCGCGCCCCCCACCGATAACGTGCGCATCCACGCGTCGCACGGTTATGCGGTGGCCGCGCTCGTGACTGCACTGGTCGCCAACGACCTGCCGGTCGAGATCAAGTACCGCGACGGCGCCGACGCGGTCAGCGCGCTCGCGCGCGGCGAGTGCGATCTGGCCGGCTTTCACCTGCCGCTCGGCGAGTTTCGTGCGGTGTGCGCCGATACCTACCGGCGCTGGCTCGATCCGCAACGGCATGTGCTCGTGCATCTGACCCGGCGCAAGCAAGGGCTCTTCATCGGCAAGGGCAATCCCAAGGGAATCGGTGGGCTCGGCGATCTGGCGCGCGACGACATCCGTTTCGTCAACCGCCAGCCCGGCTCGGGTACGCGGATGCTGCTCGATCTCGCGCTGCGACAGATCGGGGTGGACCCGGACCGCGTGAACGGCTATGCGTCGACCGAGCTGACGCACTCCGCGATCGCGGCGTTCGTCGCGAGCGGCATGGCGGACATAGGCTTCGGCGTGCAGCCCGCCGCGCATCATTTCGGGCTCGACTTCATTCCGATCGTCGACGAGGACTATTACTTCGCGTGCGACCGCGCGCACCTGTCACGCGCGCCGCTCGCGACGGTGATCCATCTGTTGCGCGGCAGCGCGTTTCACCATCGTGTCGAGCAGCTCGCCGGCTACGATCCGTGCGACTGCGGCAGGCTCGTCGATCTCGACGAGGGGCTCGGCGGCGCGCTAGCTTAACGGCGGCGTAAGAGCTCGTAATCAGAAACTCGATGGCGCTCGGCGCGCGCTGCTGCGCGGCAAGCCGGTTTCGGCTACTCTCTTGGCTTCGTATCCGCTCTAACCGCGCGGCAAGCCGCGCCGAACCAACATGAAAGCTCTTTTCCACGCATGCGCCGCCGCTGCCGCGGCTGGTGTGCTCTGTGCCACCGTCTCCGTCGCTTACGCGCAAAACTCGCCTGGCGTGCCGGGGGGCATCCTGAACGATGAATTCCGCCTCAACGAGCATCCGCAGATGCCGTTCGCCGCGTCCGCGCCGTCGGACAAGTATCAGCACGGCAAACGATCGGCAGCGCGCAAGCGCGGTGACATGGGCGATCCGAGCGGCTGCAATCTGCAATGCCCGAAGGACGACTAAGGAACGGCGCGGGCTTCGCCCGAGCTTCGAGGTTTGACGCAACGCCGGCCCTTGGGCCGGCGTTGCGCTTTGTGGCGGGTGCAGTGGTGGCGCAGTTTGCGGATCGGCTGTGTCCTTGAAGCCGTCCCCTTTGCACCGCCGGCCTGCTTGTCGGCCGCGTAGTGGTGCAGCGGATGGCCCTTGTACGCCCATCGCTGCTTCCCGTCCGAGCTCGGGATTAGCGTCCAGTCGCCCGACGGCTTGTCGGTCGGTGCCGCCGTGGCCGCCGGCCAGTTGCTCATGCAGCCGGCGGTGCTACCGGGTCATGTTGTTGGTCGCGGACGCTACCGAAAATAAAAAACCCCGGCAGCGTGAAGCTACCGGGGTTTTTCGGAGCCGTTCATTGCGAACGTGCCTGGTGTTTGGTGGAGGCGGCGGGAATCGAACCCGCGTCCAGAAGTCCTCTACGACCAGTTCTACATGTTTAGTTCTGTCTTTTGATTTAACCGCAGCGACGCGGACGAACACGCTGCGCTACGGCGATTCACTAGATTTTCGACCCGGACGTCGTGACGCCGCCAAGGCTTAACTGACGTATATGACCTCTGTCGGTATTGCTACCGGTCTTGCGACACTAGCCCGTCAGTGAACTAGGCAGAGGACGGCGGCCCTTAGGCTGCCAGTGCGAACGTATCGTCGTTTGCAGTTACGTTTTTCCCATTGATTAACGAGGTGACGGGTCCTCGACATGCCCTAGCCGCTTCGCAACCCCTGTCGAAACCAGGTCGCCCCCGCGGTTCGTTGCTCACATATATGAGCCAAAGGAGATTTTACAATAGATCGACGGCACGCGTCGTGCGTGTTGGGTGGCCGGACTTGGTCAGCCAATGTCGCGCAGCAGGGTCTGCAACTCGGCCGTCGACTCCACCACGTGTTGCGCGTGCCACCGTGTCGGCGGAATGTCGTTGCCGCAATAGCCGTACGCGGCGGCGACGGTCTTCATGCCGGCAGCAAAACCGGCCTGCACGTCGCGCAGATCGTCGCCGATATAAACGACGCGCTCCGGCGCGATGTCCAGCTCACGCGCCGCGTGCAGCAGCGGCGCGGGGTGCGGCTTCGAATGTGGGGTCGTGTCGCCGCTCACCACGCAGCCGGCGCGCTCCTCGAGCCCGAGTTGCGCGACGAGCGGTTCGGTGAGCCGCGCGACCTTGTTCGTGACGATGCCCCAGCGCACGCCGCGCGCGTCGAGTTCGTCGAGCACTTCCGCGATGCCCGGAAAGAGCGTCGTCTCGATGCACAGGTCCGCTTCGTAGTTCGCGAGAAACTCCTCGCGCATCGATGCGAATTCGTGATGATCGGGCCCGATGCCGAACGCGCCGCAGATCAGTCCGCGCGCTCCGGCCGAGGCGAGCGGGCGCAGCTTCTCGAGCGGCACCATCTCGAGTCCCCGGTCGTGACGCATTTTATTGACGGCTGCCGCGAGGTCGGGCGCCGTGTCGGCAAGCGTACCGTCGAGGTCGAAAAGCACGGCGAGGCAAAAGCCGAGCGTGTCGTCGTTGTCTTCGCGTTGCGGCAGGGGAGTCGGGTCGCTCATTGTTCGTTTCGGATACGGCGGATCGGGGCGGTTCTGGCAGGTCAGGCGTCGCGGCGACAGGCGAGCATATAGTTGACGCTCGTGTCGGACGACAGCGCGAAATGCTTGCTGAGCGGGTTGTACACGATGCCCTTGATGTCGGCCGTGCGCAGATCGGCGGCGCGCACGAAGCCGGCGAGTTCCGACGGGCGGATGAAGCGCGCGTAGTCGTGCGTGCCCTTCGGCAGCATTCGTGCGATGTATTCGGCGCCGATCACCGCGAACAGATACGACTTCACATTGCGGTTCAGCGTGGAGAAAAACACCCACCCGCCCGGCTTCACGAGATTCTTGCAGGCCTCGACGATCGCGGCCGGCTGGGGAACGTGCTCGAGCATTTCCATGCAGGTGACCACGTCATAGGTGCCCGGTTCGCGCGCGGCCAGCGCCTCGGCCGCGATTTCTTCGTAATCGACAGTTACACCGCTTTCAAGACTGTGAAGATCGGCGACGCCGAGTGCCTGCGTCGACAGGTCGATGCCCTTAACATGCGCGCCCAAGCCTGCCATCGATTCCGACAGGATGCCACCGCCGCAACCGATATCGAGCACCTTTTTGCCGGCGAGATGCGCGTGCGCGTCGATCCAGCGCAGGCGAATCGGATTCAATTCGTGCAGTGGTTTGAATTCGGCGTTCGGGTCCCACCAACGATGCGCGAGGTCGCTGAATTTCTGTAGTTCGTGGGGATCGGCGTTGGTCATGGCGAAGGCTGCCTCGATGAAAGCGGTGAGCGGACGCTCGAGGATAAACTCTGAGTATATAGGGCAAGAGAAAGAGCGGCAAAAGCGCGCCAGCGAACGGCTGCCAATCCGAGCTGCGAGCTGCTAGTAGCGGAACGGGTGTTCCTCCGCCGCGCATCACGCCACGTCGCGGCCCCCGCACATAAAAAAAGCCCCGCCGAAGCGGGGCTTTCGATACTGCGGTAATTTTCCAGCTTACTGCTTCGGCGTACCGACAACTTCGACTTCCACGCGGCGGTCCGGTGCGAGGCAGGCGATGAGTTGCTTGCGGTTCTTCTGGTTGCAACCGGTGGTAACCGGGTTGCGGCGGCCCTTGCCTTCCGTGTAAATACGGTTGGCTTCGACGCCCTTGCTGACCAGGAAGGCCTTCACAGCTTGAGCACGACGCAGCGACAGACGGTCGTTGTAAGCGTCCGAACCGATGCGGTCGGTGTGGCCCGTAGCAACGACGACTTCGAGGTTGATGCCTTGGATCTTCGATGCCAGTTCGCTCAGACGTTCCTTGCCAGCCGGCTTCAGGATTGCCTTGTCGAAGTCGAACAGCGCATCAGCTTGATACGTAATCTTTTCGCTGGAGATAGCCGGAGCCGGAGCGACCGGTGCCGGCGGGGTCGGAGCCTGAGCAACCAGAGCGCCGTCGCACTTGGCGTTAGCCGTTGCGGGCGTCCAGAATGCATCGCGCCAGCAAAGCTCGTTCGTGCCGTTCATCCACACGTATTCGCCAGTACCATTCACCCAGTTGTCGTTGGTAGCTTGTCGCGACGCCGGCACCGACTGCGCCATGGCGGATGCAGCCATAACTGCGGTAGCTGCAATGAACGCGAGCTTTGAAAGTTTATTCATATTTCTCCTCTCGAAATTGAGATTACCGCAGGTTTACTGCGAGCCTGTTGACGGATGACCAGTCATACATTGCTCGAAGTATAACATTGGTGCGGAACAAAAACCGGCTGTATAGACTTCGAGCAGTGTCTGACTCTTTGTGCGTTGGCATTTTGCCATATCGTTCCCCTCCGACGAAAAAAAAATCTGCCCCCATTCAAATCCCCCTCCAAATGTGGTGCATGCGCAACAAATGTTTTCGTCTGAGCGGTCCGCCGGCTCTGGCTGAGCGGGGGATTGGCCCTACGCAGGAATCGAGCCTGGTGGGCCTGAAATTGTGGGATCGGCGAGGTGTTGGCGGGTGCCCCTCTAATATGTATACGTACCTGCGTCGGGCGCGGATGCGTGGCATGTTAGAATCGCGTGATGCGTTGCGCCTGCAATGCTTACGCGAAGTTGCGGCGAACCCCCGCCTTCGCACGTAAAAGATACGGATAATGGATCAATTCGCCAAAGAGACTCTGCCAATCTCCCTTGAGGAGGAAATGCGCCGTTCGTATCTCGATTACGCGATGAGCGTGATCGTAGGGCGAGCGCTTCCCGATGTCCGCGATGGCCTGAAGCCGGTGCACCGGCGCGTGCTGTACGCGATGCATGAGCTGAACAACGACTGGAACCGCGCCTACAAGAAGTCGGCGCGTATCGTCGGCGACGTCATCGGTAAATACCATCCGCACGGCGACACTGCTGTCTACGACACGATCGTACGGATGGCGCAGGACTTCTCGCTGCGCTACATGCTCGTCGACGGCCAGGGGAACTTCGGTTCGGTCGACGGCGACAACGCCGCGGCGATGCGTTACACCGAAATCCGCATGGCGAAGATCGGCCACGAACTGCTGGCCGACATCGACAAGGAAACGGTCGACTTCGTGCCGAACTACGACGGCAGCGAGAATGAACCGGCCATCCTGCCCGCGCGCATCCCTAATCTGCTGATCAATGGCTCGTCCGGCATCGCGGTCGGCATGGCGACCAACATCCCGCCGCACAACCTCAACGAAGTCGTCGACGCGTGTCAGCATCTGCTGAAAAACCCGGAAGCGACGATCGACGAGCTGATCGAGATCATCCCCGCACCCGACTTCCCGACCGCCGGCATCATCTACGGCGTGGCCGGCGTGCGCGACGGCTATCGCACCGGTCGCGGCCGCGTTGTGATGCGCGCGCTGACGCACTTCGAGGAAATCGACCGCGGCCAGCGCATGGCAATCATCGTCGACGAATTGCCGTATCAGGTGAACAAGCGCTCGCTGCTCGAGCGTATCGCCGAGCTCGTCAACGAGAAGAAGCTCGAAGGCATCTCCGACATCCGCGACGAATCCGACAAGAGCGGCATGCGTGTCGTGATCGAGCTCAAACGCGGCGAAGTGCCCGAGGTCGTGCTGAACAATCTGTACAAGGCGACCCAGCTCCAGGACACGTTCGGCATGAACATGGTCGCGCTCGTCGACGGCCAGCCGAAGCTCCTGAATCTGAAGGAAATGCTGACGTGCTTCCTGTCGCATCGCCGGGAAGTGCTGACGCGGCGCACCGTCTACGAGCTGCGCAAGGCGCGCGAACGTGGCCATGTGCTCGAGGGTCTGGCGGTTGCGCTCGCGAACATCGACGAATTCATCGCGCTCATCAAGGCCGCGCCGACGCCGCCTATCGCCAAGCAGGAACTGATGTCGCGCTCGTGGGATTCGTCGCTCGTGCGCGAAATGCTGTCGCGCGCCGAGACGGATAACGCGTCGGCGGGCGGTCGCGAAGCATATCGTCCGGAGGGGTTGAACCCGTCGTTCGGCATGCAGGCCGATGGCCTCTACCGTTTGTCCGATACCCAGGCGCAGGAAATCCTGCAGATGCGTCTGCAGCGCCTGACCGGTCTCGAGCAGGACAAGATCATTGGCGAATACCGCGATGTGATGGCGCAGATCGCTGACCTGCTGGACATTCTGGCTCGCCCGGAACGCATTTCGGCGATCATCGTCGACGAACTCTCGTCGATCAAGGCCGAATTCGGCGATGCGCGTCGCTCGAAGATCGAGTTGAACGCGACCGAACTGAACACCGAAGACCTGATCACGCCGCAGGAAATGGTCGTGACGATGTCGCACGCGGGCTACGTGAAATCGCAGCCGCTGTCCGAATATCGGGCCCAGAAGCGCGGCGGTCGTGGCAAGCAGGCCACTTCCATGAAGGAAGACGACTGGATCGACACGCTGTTCATCGCCAATACGCACGACCACATCCTGTGCTTCTCGAATCGCGGCCGGGTGTACTGGGTCAAGGTCTACGAGGTGCCGCAGGGCTCGCGCAATTCGCGCGGCCGGCCGATCGTCAATATGTTCCCGCTGCAGGAAGGCGAAAAGATCACGGTCGTGCTGCCGGTCAAGGAGTTCTCGGCCGACAAGTTCGTGTTCATGGCAACCGCATTAGGAACGGTAAAGAAGACGCCGCTCGAGGCATTCAGCCGGCCGCTGCGCAAGGGTATTATTGCGGTCGGTCTCGATGAGGGTGATTACCTGATCGGCGCCGCGATCACCGATGGCCAGCACGACGTGATGCTGTTCTCTGATTCGGGCAAGGCAGTGCGCTTTGACGAAAACGACGTGCGTCCGATGGGCCGCGAGGCGCGCGGCGTGCGCGGCATGCAACTCGAGGACGGCCAGAACGTGATCGCGTTGCTGGTGGCCGGCGACGAGCAACAGTCGGTGCTCACCGCAACCGAGAACGGCTTCGGTAAGCGCACCCCGATCACCGAGTACACGCGTCACGGCCGCGGCACGAAGGGCATGATCGCGATCCAGACGTCGGAGCGCAATGGCAGGGTCGTTGCCGCGACGCTCGTGGATTCGGAAGCGCAGATCATGCTGATTACCACGACGGGTGTGCTGATTCGCACGCGCGTGTCGGAAATTCGTGAAATGGGACGCGCAACGCAAGGTGTTACACTCATCAGCCTTGACGAAGGGACCAAGCTGTCCGGTCTGCAACAGGTAGCTGAGGCCGAGGGCGAGTCGGAAAGCGATTCCGACGGCTCCGCTGAAGGTGATAACGGCGGCGAGGGCGGCGGCGCGGCTTGATCCGTGCCAGCGGCTTTCAGTCTCAGTTAATACGTTGAAGCTACGCTGCGGGTCAACGCGTATCAGGCCGGTACGCTTTCCCGTGCGGCGTGCGGTTCAAGTTAATTTCTCTTAGGGAGTAATGATGCAAAAACGATTCAAACAACTGATGTTGCTGGCTGCCATCGTGCCGACCTTCGCCATGGCTCAAGCGCTGCAGAACCAGGCGCCCGCAGCTCCGGCTGCCGCAGCAGCACCGGTTGATCCGGCCAAGCAAGCTGCCATCAAGGACCTGCTCGACGCCATCGACGCGCAGAAGCTGGTTGGCGCAATCGGCAATAGCGCGCAGATGCAGGCCAAGCAGCTCGTGCCGGCAATCCTGTCGGACGCGCTGACCGAGAACAAGACGATGACGGACAAGCAGAAGCAGGCCGCCGTGCCGACGCTGCAGAAGAACGCGGTGCCGAAGCTGGTGGACGCGGCAGGCCAGGTCTTCGCAACCGACGGCTTCCGTCAGGACGCGATGCAAGCTCAGTACGATGCGTACGCAAAGTACTACAGCGTGTCGGAAATCAAGGACCTGACCACGTTCTACAAGAGCCCGACCGGACGCAAGTTCATCCAGGTGCAAGACCAGGTTGGCCGCGACGTCGTGAACGGTCTGATGCAGAAGTACATGCCGGAATCGATCAAGGCAACGCGTGACCAGGCCGACAAGGAAGTTGCATCGGTCAAGCCGGCTGCCAAGTAAATTCCGCTCGCAGGCCGCGCTAACCAGCCGGCCTGTCGCCGCGCCCCTTGGGCCACCCGGCGTGGCGGGTTGGCGGCGACAATGCGATAATGGCCGTTTGCGCACTGGCGCAGACGGCCATTTTCTTTTTCGGCGAGCCATTTCGCAGTTCTTTTCGCCGATTCCCGCGCGACTTCGTTATTTCACGCCCGCTTCCAGGACCTCACATGCGCGTTTTTAATTTCTCCGCCGGCCCGGCGGCCATGCCCGTAGAAGTGCTGCGCCAGGCAGCCGACGAGATGCTGAACTGGCAAGGTAGTGGTATGAGCGTGATGGAAATGAGCCATCGCGGCAAGGAATTCATGTCGATCCACGAAGCAGCGCTGACCGATCTGCGCGAGTTGCTGCAGGTGCCGGCAAGTCACCGCATCCTTTTCCTGCAGGGCGGCGGGCTCGGCGAGAACGCGATCGTGCCGATGAACCTGCTCGGCTCGAAACCGCGGGCGGATTTCGTCGTCACCGGCTCGTGGTCGCAGAAATCGTTCAAGGAAGCGGAAAAATACGGCAGCGTGCATCTTGCCGCGACCGGCAAGACGGCCGAGGGCTACACGCGCGCGCCGGCGCGTGCGGAATGGCAACTATCGGACGATCCGGCTTACGTGCATTTGTGCACGAACGAGACCATTCACGGCGTCGAAACCTTCGAGATTCCCGACCTCGGCGATATTCCACTCGTGGCGGACGCGTCGTCGCATATCCTTTCGCGCCCGATGGACATCGCCAAATACGGCGTGCTGTTCGGCGGCGCGCAGAAGAATATCGGCATGGCGGGCGTGACGGTCGTGATCGTGCGTGAGGACATGCTCGATCGCGCAATGCCGATTTGCCCATCGGCGTTCGAATGGAAGACCGTCGCCGAGAACAACTCGATGTACAACACGCCGCCCACCTATGCGATCTATATTGCCGGGCTCGTGTTCAAGTGGTTGAAGAACCAGGGCGGCCTCGAGGCGATGGAGGCGCGCAACCTCGAAAAATCGAAGCTGCTGTACGACACGATCGACTCGAGCAGCTTCTATCTGAACAAGGTCGAACGTGGCTCGCGCTCGCGGATGAACGTACCGTTCTTCCTCGCCGACGAGTCGCGCAACGAAGATTTCCTGTCCGGCGCGAAAGCGCGGGGATTGGTGCAGCTAAAGGGCCACAAGTCCGTCGGCGGCATGCGGGCGTCGATTTATAACGCCGTCCCGCTCGAAGGCGTCAAAGCGCTTGTCGAATACATGAAGGAATTCGAACAGCGCAGCGCCTGAGTCACACTGACCGGCAGGCGTGCGCATCTTTTCCAGCAGTTACCCGGCAGAGCCGCTTTACGCATGGACGACGAACTCAATACACGACTCAAACCTCTGCGCGATCGCATCGACGCGCTCGACGCGCAGCTGATCGCGCTCCTGAACCAGCGCGCGTCGGTCGCGCTCGAAGTGGGCGAGATCAAGAAGCATTTCAACGCGCCGGTGTTCCGGCCCGAGCGCGAGATGCAGGTGATCGCGCGCCTGCAGGAAATGAGCGCGGGGCCGCTCGCGGACGAACACATCAGCGCGATCTGGCGCGAGATCATGGCCGCGAGCCGCGCGCTAGAAAAGAGCATCAAGGCCGCGTATCTTGGGCCGGTCGGCACCTATAGCGAACAGGCGATGCACGAGTACTTCGGTCAGTCGATCGAAGGGCTGCCGTGCCCCTCGATCGATGAAGTATTCCGCTCGGTCGAGGCGGGCGCCGCCGACTACGGCGTCGTGCCGGTCGAGAACTCGACCGAAGGCGCGGTGTCGCGCACGCTGGATCTGCTGCTGCAAACCCAGCTCACCATCGGCGGCGAACTCGCATTGCCGATCCATCACAACCTGCTCACGCAAAACGGGCTCGCTGGCGTCACGCGCGTATGCGCGCATGCGCAGGCGCTCGCGCAGTGCCAGCGCTGGCTGTCCACCAATGCGCCGCATCTCGAGCGCCAGGCGGTGTCGAGTAATGCGGAAGCTGCACGGATGGCGGCCGAAGATCCGGCTGTCGCGGCCATCGCCGGCGATCGCGCCGCGATCCACTACGGCCTGCAGGTCACCAACGCGCTGATCCAGGATGATCCGCACAACCGCACGCGCTTCGTAATGATTGGCAAGGAGCCGACCGGTCCGAGCGGCTACGACCAGACCTCGCTGATCGTGTCGGTCGCGAACGAACCGGGCGCGATGGTCAAGCTGCTCGAGCCGCTCGCGCGCCACGGCGTGTCGATGACGCGTTTCGAATCGCGTCCGGCGCGCGTCGGTACGTGGGAGTACTACTTCTATATCGATGTCGAAGGCCATCGCGACGATCCGGCTGTGGCTGCCGCGCTCGCCGGTCTCGGCGAGAAGGCCGCGTTCCTGAAAATACTCGGCTCATATCCGCGCGCCCGCTAAGGGCTGGCAGCGCAGTCCGGGCGGCGCCGCGTGCGCTGCCCGAACGCAGGTTTCACTTATCCATCGTCGTTCGGAGATTTTCATGACAGCGTCTTTCGGCCCTTCCTATGTGCGCGCGATCGCGCCGTACATCGCCGGCAAGCCGATTTCGGAAGTGGCCCGCGAGTTCGGTCTCGACGAGGCGAGCATCGTGAAGCTCGCATCGAACGAGAATCCGCTCGGCATGCCGGAATCCGCGCAGCACGCGATGGCGCAGGCGATCGCCGATCTCGGCCGTTATCCGGACTCGAACGGTTTCGCGCTGAAGGCGGCGCTCGCCGCGCGCTACGGCGTGCCGGCTGAGTGGATCACCCTCGGCAACGGCAGCAACGACATCCTCGAACTCGCCGCGCACGCGTTCGTCGAGAAGGGCCAGGCGGTCGTGTTCTCGCAGTATTCGTTCGCGGTCTATGCGCTCGCGACGCAAGGCGTCGGCGCGCGCGCCATCGTCGTGCCGGCGGTGCGCTATGGTCACGACCTCGACGCGATGCTCGCCGCAATCGACAACGACACGCGTCTCGTGTTCGTCGCGAATCCGAACAATCCGACCGGCACGTTCGTCGACGGCCCGACGCTCGAGGCGTTTCTCGACAAGGTGCCGCGCCACGTGGCCGTCGTGCTCGACGAGGCGTACACCGAGTATCTGTCGGCGGACAAGCGCTACGACTCCATTGACTGGGTGCGCCGCTATCCGAACCTGTTGGTTTCGCGTACGTTCTCGAAGGCGTTCGGGCTTGCGGGCTTGCGCATCGGTTTCGCGATCGCGCAGCCCGGGTTGACCGATTTGCTGAATCGACTGCGTCAACCGTTTAACGTAAACACGCTCGCGCAAGCCGCGGCGATCGCGGCACTGAACGACAGCGCGTTTCTGCAGAAAAGCGCGGCGCTGAACGCGCAGGGCTATACGCTTCTGACAGAGGCGTTCGACAAGCTTGGCCTCGAATACGTGCCGTCCGAAGGCAACTTCGTGCTCGTGCGCGTTGGCAGCGACGACAAAGCCGGCGCCCGGGTGAACCTCGCGCTGCTGAAGCAGGCCGTGATCGTGCGACCGGTCGACAGCTACGGCTTGCCGCAGTGGCTGCGCATCACGATCGGCTTGCCGGAGGAAAACGAAGCGTTCCTCGCGGCGCTCGAGAAGACGCTTGCCGAGCCTGACGCAGCGTAAGGCTTGATCCTTGACCCCGCGCGTCGACCGCCAGGAGTGGCGCGCTTAATGTCCGTATTGTGTGAGCGACGTGGCCGCGTTTTCTTTTAACAAGCTGGTAATTTTCGGTGTCGGCCTGATCGGCGGATCGCTCGCGCGCGCGTTGCGTGAACGCGGCGAGGTTGGCGGGGCACGCACGGTGGTTGGGGTCGGACGGACCTCCGCGTCGAGCGAACGGGCGTTGGCGCTTGGTGTGATCGACGGCGCCGCGGCGCTCACCGACGACGCCGCGCTGCGCGACGCGCTCGCGGGCGCGGACTTCGTGCTGCTCGCGGCGCCGGTCGCGCAGACCCAGCCGCTGCTCGAGCGCATCGCGCCCCATCTCGACGCCAACACGATCGTCACCGATGCGGGCAGCACCAAATCCGACGTGGTCGCCGCCGCCCGCACGGCGCTCGGCGCCCGGATCGGCCAGTTCGTGCCGGGCCATCCGATCGCCGGTCGCGAGTCGAGCGGGGTCGATGCCGCGTTGCCCGATCTGTACGTGAACCGCAACGTCGTGCTGTGCCCGCTGCCGGAGAATACGCCGGACGCGGTCGAGCGCGTCGCCGCGATGTGGCGCGCCACCGGCGCATTGGTGCGGGACATGACGCCGCAGCAGCACGACCGCGTGTTCGCGTCGGTCAGTCATCTGCCGCACGTGCTGTCGTTCGCGCTCGTCGAGCAGATCCTCAATTCGCCCGACGCTGCGTTGAAGTTCTCGTTCGCGGCGGGCGGTTTTCGCGACTTCACGCGCATCGCCGCGTCGAGTCCGGAGATGTGGCGCGACGTCTGTGTCGCCAATCGCGTGGCGCTGCTCGACGAACTCGACGCGTACACCGCGGTACTCGCGCGCCTGCGCACGGCGATCGAAGCCGCTGACGGCGCCGCGCTCGAAGCAGTGTTCGCGCGCTCGCGCGTCGCACGCAGTCAGTGGCAGGAGCAGCGCGCGGCTGGCGTGGCCAGCGGCGACGCGTCGAAATAACCGGAAACTGGACACATCATGGAATTCCTCGATCTCGGACCTTTTTCCCGTGCGTCCGGCACGGTTCGTCTGCCCGGCTCGAAGAGCATCTCGAACCGCGTGCTGCTGCTCGCCGCGCTCGCCGAAGGCGAGACGACGATCACGAACCTGCTCGACTCCGACGACACCCGCGTGATGCTCGACGCGCTCGAGAAGCTCGGCGTACGTTTGAAGCGCGACGGCGACACCTGCGTCGTGACCGGCACGCGCGGCGCGTTCACCGCGCGCACGGCCGACCTGTTCCTCGGCAATGCGGGCACGGCGGTGCGCCCGCTGACCGCGGCGCTCGCCGTGAACGGAGGCGACTACCGGATTCACGGCGTGCCGCGCATGCATGAACGGCCGATCGGCGATCTCGTCGACGGCCTGCGCCAGATCGGCGCGAAGATCGACTACGAGCAGAACGAAGGCTATCCGCCGCTGCGCATCCGTCCCGCCCAGATAACAGCCGACGCCCCGATCCGCGTACGCGGCGACGTTTCGAGCCAGTTCCTGACCTCGCTGCTGATGACGCTGCCGCTGTTGCGCACCGCGAGCGGCGTCACCACTGTGCAGGTCGACGGCGAGCTGATCTCGAAGCCGTACATCGAGATCACGATCAAGCTGATGGCGCGCTTCGGCATTGAGGTCGAGCGCCACGGCTGGCACCAGTTCGTGGTGCCGGCCGGGAAGCGGTATCAGTCGCCGGGCACGATCATGGTGGAAGGGGATGCGTCGTCGGCGTCGTATTTCCTCGCCGCGGGCGCACTCGGCGGCGGGCCCCTCAGAGTGGAAGGCGTGGGCCGCGCGAGCATCCAGGGCGACGTCGGATTTGCCGATGCGCTGATCAAGATGGGCGCGAACTTGCAGATGGGCGACGACTGGATTGAAGTGCGTGGCGTCGGCAACGACCACGGCAAGCTCGATCCGATCGACATGGACTTCAACCTGATCCCCGATGCCGCGATGACGATCGCGGTCGCCGCGCTGTTCGCGGACGGCACGAGCACGCTGCGCAACATCGCGAGCTGGCGCGTGAAGGAAACCGACCGCATCGCCGCAATGGCGACCGAGCTGCGCAAAGTCGGTGCGAAGGTGCGGGAGGGCGAAGATTTCCTCGTCGTCACGCCGCCCGAAAAGCTGATCCCGAATGCCGCGATCGACACTTACGACGACCACCGCATGGCGATGTGCTTCTCGCTCGTGAGCTTGGGCGGTGTGCCGATCCGCATCAACGACCCGAGGTGCGTCGGCAAGACGTTCCCCGATTATTTCGAGCGCTTTACGGCGCTCGCGCAATCCTGATGCAACCCAGATTCGCGTGCGAATCGCACGATGTGCGACATTTTTAGATGAAACCGACTCGTCCCTTTCACCAGACGCCCGTCATTACGATCGACGGCCCTAGTGCCTCCGGCAAAGGCACTGTGGCCGCGATGGTGGCCGCCAACCTCGGCTTTCACCTGCTCGACAGCGGCGCGCTGTATCGGCTCGCGGCGCTCGCGAGCCTGCGCTATGGCATTGCGGCGGACGACGTCGACGCACTTGTCAAACTGATCGATGACCTCCATATCACGTTTCGCGAGGGGCTCGCGCAGCTTGACGGGGTCGATGTATCGACTGAAATCCGCGCCGAGGAAGTGGGCAGCCGCGCTTCGGCGATCGCCGTGCACGCGCCGGTGCGAACCGCGCTGGTGGCGCGCCAGCGCGCGTTTCGCAAGGAACCGGGACTGGTCGCCGACGGCCGCGACATGGGCACCGTGATCTTCCAGGACGCCGCGCTGAAGGTGTTCATGACCGCGAGCGTCGAAGCCCGCGCGATGCGCCGGCATAAGCAATTGATCCAAAAAGGATTTTCTGCTAATATAGATGACTTGCTCCGGGATTTGCGTGAGCGTGACGAGCGTGACAGTCAGCGCGCGGCCGCGCCGCTCAAGCCCGCGGCGGATGCAAAGCTGCTTGATACCTCCGCATTGTCGGTCGACCAGGCGGTCGAGCAGGTGGTGCAATGGTATGAAGCGCTGGTCCCGCATGCGTGACTGAAAACGGTCGCGCAGAAGTGGCGAGCAGCGGCAGTCCCGTTGTTGGTAGGTGCTTCGCAATGGTCGCGAAGCGTTGTTTTTAACCCTTTAACCCCGCGTGGCGTTCGCGTATTTGCCACAGTTGCTGACCGGTCCGGTGAGCCTGGCGTTGCGAAGACCATGCAAACTCTGATTTTTATGTCCGACCTGCAAACCTCTACCCCGAATACCGAATCTTTTGCGGCTCTGTTCGAAGAGTCGCTGACCAAGCAGGACATGCGCGCCGGCGAAGTAATCTCCGCCGAAGTCGTGCGTGTCGACCACAACTTCGTGGTCGTGAACGCTGGTCTGAAGTCCGAAGCCTACATCCCGCTCGAAGAGTTCCTGAACGACGCGGGCGAGGTAGAAGTGCAGGCGGGCGACTTCGTTTCCGTCGCGATCGACGCGCTGGAAAACGGCTATGGCGACACCATCCTGTCGCGTGACAAGGCGAAGCGTCTGGCTTCGTGGCTGTCGCTGGAAAAGGCGCTGGACAACAATGAACTCGTGACCGGCACGATCACGGGCAAGGTCAAGGGCGGTATGACCGTGATGGTCAACGGCATCCGCGCATTCCTGCCGGGTTCGCTGGTTGATACGCGTCCGGTTAAGGACACGACCCCGTACGAAGGCAAGACCCTCGAATTCCGCGTCATCAAGCTCGACCGCAAGCGTAACAACGTCGTGCTGTCGCGCCGCGCTGTCATCGAGGCAACGCAAGGCGAGGAGCGCGCGAAGCTGCTCGAAACGCTGAAGGAAGGCGCGATCGTCGAAGGCGTGGTCAAGAACATCACCGACTACGGCGCGTTCGTGGACCTCGGCGGCATCGACGGCCTGCTGCACATTACCGACATCGCATGGCGTCGCGTGCGTCACCCGAGCGAAGTTCTGTCGGTTGGCCAGGAAGTCACCGCGAAGATCCTCAAGTTCGACCAGGAAAAGAACCGCGTTTCGCTCGGTATCAAGCAACTGGGCGACGATCCGTGGGAAGGCATCTCGCGCCGTTACCCGTCGGGCACGCGTCTGTTCGGTAAGGTCACGAACATCACCGACTACGGCGCATTCGTCGAAGTGGAATCGGGCATCGAAGGCCTCGTCCACGTGTCGGAAATGGACTGGACCAACAAGAACGTTGCTCCGTCGAAGGTTGTCCAGTTGGGCGACGAAGTCGAAGTGATGGTTCTCGAAATCGACGAAGACCGCCGTCGTATCAGCCTCGGCATGAAGCAGTGCAAGCCGAACCCGTGGGACGACTTCAGCCGCAACTTCAAGAAGGGCGACAAGATCAGCGGCGCCATCAAGTCGATCACCGACTTTGGCGTGTTCATCGGTCTGCCGGGCGGCATCGACGGTCTGGTTCACCTGTCGGATCTGTCGTGGAGCGAAACCGGCGAGGAAGCCGTTCGCAAGTACAAGAAGGGCGACGAAGTGGAAGCGATCGTTCTCGGCATCGACGTCGAGAAGGAACGTATTTCGCTGGGTATCAAGCAGCTCGAAGGTGACCCGTTCAGCAACTATGTTGCAATGAACGACAAGGGTTCGGTCGTCGACGGTACCGTCAAGTCGGTCGACGCGAAGGGTGCCGTGGTCCAGCTGTCGGGCGAAGTCGAAGGCTACCTGCGTGCTTCGGAAATCGCCCAAGACCGCGTGGAAGACGCTCGCAACGTGCTGAAGGAAGGCGACAAGGTCAACGCGATGATCATCAACATCGATCGCAAGTCGCGCGGCATCAACCTGTCGATCAAGGCGAAGGACTCGGCTGAGCAGCAGGAAGCCATCCGCGGTCTCGCTGCTTCGGATTCGAGCGCAGCCGCTACCGGCACGACGAACCTCGGCGCGCTGCTGAAGGCCAAGCTCGACGGCCAGAACCAGTAAGCCTGAGAGGTCTGCTGCAGTATGACCAAATCGGAATTGGTCGCCCAGCTGGCTACGCGATTTCCGCAACTTGTTCTCAAGGATGCGGATTTCGCGGTGAAGACGATGCTTGATGCGATGTCGGAGGCGCTTGCCAAAGGTCATCGCATCGAAATTCGTGGCTTCGGCAGCTTCGGCCTCAACCGCCGTC
Organism: Paraburkholderia sp. BR13439; assembly: GCF_040948805.1. Taxonomy (NCBI): domain Bacteria; kingdom Pseudomonadati; phylum Pseudomonadota; class Betaproteobacteria; order Burkholderiales; family Burkholderiaceae; genus Paraburkholderia; species Paraburkholderia sp. BR13439. The sequence goes on from NZ_JBFPKN010000007.1 coordinate 139,585, forward strand.
CCTCCCGCGTCGGACGCAATCCGAAGTCGGGCGAGAAGGTGCTGGTACCCGAGAAGTACGTACCGCACTTCAAGCCGGGCAAGGAGTTGCGCGAGCGGGTCGATCGTCGCGCGGGCGAGCCGCTGAAGGCCGAGGAGCCGGATGACGACCTTTAATGACTCCGCTGTGTGTGTTGCAGCGTGGCATAGCTAGCGTCAGCGGCCAAGGCCAGTCGGCAAAAGACCAGGAAAAGCGCCTTCGGGCGCTTTTTTTTTCGTCCATCATTTGAGAAGTCGCGCCTTCCGCTGCGGCCTTTGCATTTCGCGAATGGCCCGTAAGTCCGGCATCCCGCCACTTGCTGCCCAGCCGCGAGGGCATCCATTACAATACGGGTCACTTCGGCGCGGGCAACACCGTGGCGCGACGCGTCATCAAGCCGGCGTCATCCCGCAACTGCCGTGAAGAGATCTATTCATGAAATTTATCGTCTGGCTGATCCGTGTGCTGGTGTTCGTGCTGCTGCTCGTGCTCGCGCTCTCCAACACGCAACCCGCTACGCTGAATTTCCTCGCCGGCTACGTCTGGTCGGCGCCTCTGATTCTGATCGGCCTCGCGTTTTTCGTGATCGGCTTGCTCGCCGGGCTCGTGTCGGCGATGCCGGCCGTCGTGCGTCTGCGCATGGAGAATGGCCGGCTCAGGCGCGAGTTGCGCGTGGCGCGAGAGACTCCCGCCGTGGTAGAGCAGCCGCCGATGCCGCCGCTGATCTGAGCTGTCTTGCGCCGCGCGTGCTCCGAGCGCGGCTTTTCGTTTTGGCTTTTCCGCACATTTGCATTAATCGCATGGATCTAGACTTCTGGTGGCTGCTGGTCATACCCGTCGCGTTCGCGTTCGGCTGGATGGCGGCGCGCTACGACCTCAAGACGCTGCTGTCCGAAAGCGCCAACCTGCCGCGGTCGTATTTTCGCGGCCTGAACTTCCTTCTCAACGAGCAGCCCGACCAGGCGATCGATGCATTCATCGAAGTCGTCAAGCTCGACCCTGAAACGGTCGAATTGCATTTCGCGCTCGGCAATCTGTTCCGCCGGCGCGGCGAAACGGACCGCGCGATTCGCGTGCATCAAAATCTGCTGAGCCGCGCGGACCTGCCGGTCAACGAGCGCGATCACGCGCTGTACGAACTCGGCCAGGACTTCCTGAAAGCGGGTCTGCTCGACCGTGCCGAAGAAACCTTCCGCTCGCTGCAAGCGGGCGATTACGCGCTGGGTGCTCAACGCGCGCTGTTGACGATCTACGAGATCGAGAAAGACTGGGTCAAGTCGATCGATACCGCGCGCCACCTCGAAACGATGGGCGCACCGTCGCTCGACAAGGAAATCGCACAGTTCTACTGCGAACTTGCGCAGGAAGCGCTGCAGCAGAAGAAGCCGGACGAGGCACGTCATCAGCTCGGTCTCGCGCTGAAGGCGAACCCGACCAACGTGCGCGCGACGATCCTGTTCGGCGATGTCGACGCGGCCGGCGGCGCGCCGGAAGCGGCGATTGGGCAATGGCGCCGCGTCGAGGAGCAGAACCCCGCGTATCTGCCGCTCGTCGCCGAGAAGATCATGAAAGCATATGAAGTGCTCGGCCGCGCGCAGGAGGGCGCCGATCTGCTGACCACGTGGGTCGACCGTCATCCGAGCAACGATCTGCTCGACGTTGCGTATCAGCACGTCGCATCGCTGCGCGGCGCCGATGCTGCGCATGCGCTCGCGCGCACGCAGATGCAGAAGTCGCCGAATCTGGCCGGCATGACGCGTCTGCTCGAAGCGCAGCAGGCCGTCGCCGAAGAGCCGCGGCGCGGCGAGCTCGAACTGATGCGCACACTGATCCGCCAGCGCACCAAGAATCTGCCACGCTATACGTGCCAGAATTGTGGTTTCAGGGCCCGGCTTTTCTACTGGCAGTGCCCGGGATGCAGCGGTTGGGAAACCTATGCGCCGCGCCGCGTCGAGCCGATTGCCGCGCCGAACTGACGCCGCATGCGCGGCGGTGGCCGCGTCGGCGTTCATTGGCGCGCAATCGCCCCACGAATTTCGCAACGAGTTTATCGCCGGCCTCACGAGCGGCATTCATCACCGGAACCATCTACCGGACAGCGTATGAAAATCACCATTATCGGCACCGGCTATGTGGGCCTTGTCACCGGCGCGTGTCTCGCCGAAATCGGCAACGACGTCTTCTGTCTCGACGTCGATCAGCGCAAGATCGACATCCTCAACAAAGGCGGCGTGCCGATTCACGAACCGGGCTTGCAGGAGATGATCGCCCGCACGCGCGCGGCCGGTCGCATCACGTTCTCGACCGATGTCGCGGCGAGCGTCGCGCACGGCGACGTGCAGTTCATCGCGGTCGGCACGCCGCCCGACGAAGACGGCTCCGCCGACCTGCAATACGTGCTCGAGGCCGCGCGCAACATCGGCCGCACGATGAACGGCTTCAAGGTGATCGTCGACAAATCGACGGTGCCGGTCGGCACCGCGCAACGCGTGCGCGCGGTGATCAACGAAGAGCTCGCGAAGCGCGGGCTCGCCGGCAGCGCACAGCATCGCTTCTCGGTCGTGTCGAACCCCGAGTTCCTGAAGGAAGGCGCGGCCGTCGACGACTTCATGCGCCCCGACCGTATCGTGATCGGTATCGACGAAGACGAACCGGGCACACGCGCGCGCGAAATGATGAAGCGTCTGTACGCGCCGTTCAACCGCAACCACGAACGCACGCTGTACATGGACGTGCGCTCGGCCGAGTTCACCAAGTACGCGGCCAACGCGATGCTCGCGACGCGCATCTCGTTCATGAACGAGATGTCGAATCTCGCGGACAAGGTCGGCGCCGACATCGAGGCGGTGCGCCGCGGCATCGGTTCCGATCCGCGCATCGGCTATCACTTCCTGTACGCGGGCTGCGGCTATGGCGGCTCGTGTTTCCCGAAGGACGTGCAGGCGTTGATTCGCACCGCGAGCGAGAGCGGCCACAACCTGCGCATTCTCGAGGCGGTCGAGGAAGTGAACGACCAGCAGAAGGACGTGCTCGTGAACAAGATCGCCGCGAAGCTCGGCGAGGATCTGAGCGGCCGCACGTTCGCGGTGTGGGGCCTCGCGTTCAAACCGAATACCGACGACATGCGCGAGGCGCCGAGCCGTCGCGTGATCGGCGAGCTGCTCGCGCGCGGCGCAAACGTGCGCGCGTACGATCCGGTCGCCGTGACCGAAGCGCAGCGCGTGTTCGCGATGGATCTGCACACGGCGCCCGAGCAGCTCGCACGTCTCACGTTCACGAGCGCTCAGGACGAAACGCTGACCGGCGCCGACGCGCTCGTGATCGTGACCGAATGGAAGGAGTTCAAGAGTCCAGATTTCGTGCATCTGAAATCGGTGCTGAAGACACCGCTGATTTTCGACGGCCGCAATCTGTACGAACCGGACGCGATGATCGAGCTCGGGATCGACTATCACGCTATTGGACGCCCCTATGCCCAACCCTCTGAACTTCCGGCCGATGCCTGAGGCCATGCCCGCGGCGCCCGCGTCCACCACGGCGCAGAAGCTCACGTTCGTGCCGCGCGGGCAGCTCAATGCGGCGCGCGTGCTGGTGGTCGGCGACGTGATGCTCGACCGTTACTGGTTCGGCGACGTCAACCGCATCTCTCCGGAGGCGCCCGTGCCGGTCGTGCACGTGCAGCGCCAGGAAGATCGCCTGGGCGGCGCGGCGAACGTCGCGCGCAACGCGGTCGCGCTCGGCGCGCAAGTGGGTCTGTTGTGCGTGGTAGGTCATGACGAGCCCGGCGAGCGCATCGTGCAGCTGCTCGACGAAAGCGGCGTGACCCCGCATCTCGAACGCGATCCTGCCTTGCTGACGACGATTAAGCTGCGCGTGCTGTCGCGTCAGCAGCAACTGCTGCGCGTCGATTTCGAAAACTCGCCGGCGCATGAAGTGCTGCTAGCGGGGCTTGCGCGTTTCGATGAGCTGCTGCCGTCGCACGACGTGATCCTGATGTCCGACTACGCGAAGGGCGGCCTCACGCATGTCACGCAAATGATCGCGAAGGCGCACGCGGCCGGCAAACCGGTGCTCGTCGATCCGAAGGGCGACGACTGGGAGCGCTATCGCGGCGCGACGCTGATCACGCCGAATCGCGCGGAATTGCGCGAGGTCGTCGGACAGTGGAAGTCGGAGGAAGACCTGATCGCGCGTGTCACGAAGCTGCGCGCCGAACTCCAGTTCAAGGCGCTGCTGCTGACGCGCTCGGAGGAGGGCATGACGCTGTTTGCCGACGATGGCATCCTGCACGCGTCGGCCGTTGCGCGCGAAGTGTATGATGTGTCGGGCGCGGGCGACACCGTGATCGCAACGCTTGCCGCGATGCTCGGCGCGGGTCTTTCTCTCGTCGACGCAGTCGGGCTCGCGAATCGCGCGGCCGGCATCGTGGTCGGCAAACTGGGCACCGCCACCGTCGACTACGACGAACTCTTCTCCTGATGCAGCCCGCGGGGCTGCCGTCGTCCGACGGACCAGCGGACCCCGCGGCGTTGACTGAACGAAGCTCACTACAAAGCTCACTACGGCAGGATCATCATGACCGTCATCGTCACCGGCGCGGCCGGTTTTATCGGCAGCAATCTCGTGAAGGCGCTCAACGAGCGCGGCGAACAACGCATCATCGCGGTCGATAATCTCACGCGCGCGGACAAGTTCAGGAATCTGGTCGACTGCGAAATCGACGACTATCTCGACAAAACCGAATTCGTCGAGCGCTTCAGGCGCGGCGAATTCGGCAAGGTGCGCGCGATTTTCCACGAAGGCGCCTGCTCGGACACGATGGAAACCGACGGCCGCTACATGATGGACAACAACTACCGCTATAGCCGCGACGTGCTCGACATCTGTCTCGCCCAGGACGTCCAGTTCCTGTATGCGTCGTCGGCGGCGACGTATGGCGGCTCGAGCCGCTTCGTCGAGGAGCGCGAGGTCGAGCAGCCGCTCAACGTGTACGGCTATTCGAAGTTCCTGTTCGACCAGGTGATTCGCCGCGTGCTGCCCACGGCGAAAAGCCAGATCGTGGGCTTCCGTTATTTCAACGTGTACGGTCCGCGCGAAACGCATAAGGCGCGCATGGCATCGGTCGCGTTTCACAACTTCAATCAGTTCCGCGCCGAGGGCAAGGTCAAGCTGTTCGGCGAATACAACGGCTATTCGGCTGGTGAGCAGACGCGCGATTTCATCTCCGTCGAAGACGTCGTCAAGGTCAATCTGTTCTTCTTCGATCATCCGGAGAAGTCGGGCATTTTCAATCTCGGCACCGGCCGCGCGCAGCCGTTCAACGACATCGCGAGCACCGTGGTCAACACGCTGCGCGCGCTGAACAACGAGCCGGCGCTGTCGCTCGCGGATCAGGTGCAACGCGGACTGATCGAATACATTCCGTTCCCCGATGCGCTGCGCGGCAAGTACCAGTGCTTCACGCAGGCCGATCAGTCGAAGCTGCGCGCGGCCGGCTACGACGCGCCGTTTCTGAGCGTGCAGGAAGGTGTCGATCGTTACGTGCGCTGGCTGTTCGGCCAGGTGTAATTAGTACGCCGTCCTCTTTAAACTGGAATCTCCTGGCTGGTGATGGTCGCCGGCCAGTGGCAACAGGGAGATTCCAATATGTTTCGAAAAGTACTGGTTACCGCGGCGATGCTCGCCGCTTTCGGCCACGCGTATGCGGCGGTCGACGTCAATACGGCTAACGAGGACGCGCTGCGCGGCATCAAGGGCATTGGTCCGGCAAAAGCCAAAGCGATCGTCGACGAACGCAATGCGCACGGCCCGTTCAAGGACGCGGCCGATCTCGGCAAGCGCGTCAAGGGCATGGGCGGCCACACCATCGAGCGCCTGCAGGCGGAGGGTCTCGCTGTCGGACCGGCTGGCGCGGCTGCTAGCACGCAGGTTGCGGCAGCTGCAGCGGGTAAGGAGCCGGCCGCTGCGGCCGCGCCCGCCGCCACGCAGAAGGGCGCCGCCGCAGTGGCGGTGAAGAAGTAAGCGGCCGCGAGCCTTGCGCGTGTCATGCTGACGAGCGGCTTGCGGCGCGCAGGGACCGCGAACATCCCATTGCTCCGATTTGCGCACACGACTTCCCGCGGCTCGCAGCCGCGGGCTTTTGCGCAGCAAGCGGCATGCATCCATGCGGGCGGAAGGGCTGCAGGGCAGCGCCGGAGATCGTAGTTTAGAATCGATGGATTGAAGACACTCTTTCGCGCATCGACCGCTAGACCCCATATGGCATACAAAACGATTGAAGACACGGTCGGCAATACGCCGCTCGTACAACTCGTCCGGCTTCCCGACGACGAGATCCGCAGCCGCAACAATGTGATCCTCGCGAAGCTCGAGGGCAACAATCCGGCGGGGTCGGTGAAGGACCGTCCGGCATTGTCGATGATCAAGAAGGCCGAAGCGCGCGGGCGCATCAAGCCGGGCGACACGCTGATCGAGTCGACCAGCGGCAACACCGGCATCGCGCTCGCAATGGCCGCCGCGGTCCGCGGCTACAGGATGGTGCTGATCATGCCGGAAGATCTGTCGGTCGAGCGCCGTCAGAGCATGGCGGCCTACGGCGCGGAAATCATTCTGACGCCGGTCAAAGGCGGCATGGAGTACGCGCGCGATCTCGCCGAGCAGATGCAGCGCGAAGGCAAGGGCATCATCCTCGATCAGTTCGCGAACCCGGACAATCCGGCTTCGCACATCGAAGGCACGGGCCCGGAAATCTGGCGCGACACGGAAGGGCGCATCACGCACTTCGTATCGTCGATGGGCACGACCGGCACCATCATGGGCGTGTCCACGTATCTGAAAACGCAGAACCAGCAGATCGAAATTATCGGCGCGCAGCCGGAAGAGGGCTCGCGTATTCCGGGTATTCGCAAGTGGCCGGAAGCGTATCTGCCGAAAATTTTCGACCGTAGCCGCGTCGACCGTGTGGAGAACGTCAGCCAATCCGCGGCCGAGGCGATGGCGCGCCGGCTGGCGTCGGTCGAAGGCATCTTCGCGGGAATTTCGTCGGGCGGTGCGTGCGAAGTCGCGCTGCGCATCGCGCGTCAGGTCGAGAATGCGACGATCGTGTTCATCGTCTGCGACCGCGGCGACCGTTATCTGTCCACGGGAGTGTTTCCCGCGTAAGCGGGTCGCCGGGCGCCTTCGCGGGCGCACGAGCCAATGAAAAGCGCCGGTTGAGCCGGCGCTTTTTTACGTCCTTCAACGCGAGGCGCGCATGGCGACTCGCGGGGCGACTCACTGCGAATTTGAGTTCGACTGATCTGTCTGACTTTGCGACGCGCCGCCGTTGTTGACCGCCTTCGCGGCATTTGCAGTGTCGATTGCTTCCATCTGGGCCTTGACCTTCTGACCGAGTTGATACACCGCAAGCGCATAGAAGAAGCTGCGGTTGTAGCGGGTGAGCACGTAGAAGTTCTTCAGGCCGAGTACGAACTCGGTGCCCCGTCCCGGGGTCGGCAGATCGACCACCGTGACCGGCGTGCCCGCTTCCGAAGCAATGTCGAGGTTCGGCTCGTTCAGCACGAGACCGGCGCGCAGCAACTGGTCGAGCGGCCAGTGCGGCTCCGGCTGGCCAGTGGCCGCCGCCTGCGCGACACCGAGGCTGCCCGCGTCCGAGCCGATTCGCCATACCACCGGCCGGCCGCTTTCCCAGCCATTCTGGCGCAGATAATTCGCGACGCTGCCGATCGCGTCGGCATCGCTCGTGCGCAGATCGATGTGCTTGTTGCCCTCGTAGTCGACCGCGTACTGGACGATGCTGCTCGGCAGGAACTGCGGAATGCCGATCGCGCCCGTGTATGAGCCGAGCACCGTGTTCGGGTCGATCTGCGCGTCGCGTGTCCACACCAGGTAGTCTTCGAGATTCTTGCGGAAGGTCGCCTGGCGGTCCGCGCGATTCGCGGTGTTCGGATAATCGAAGCTCAGCGTGGTCAGCGCATCGAGCACGCGGAAATTACCCATGTAGCGACCGTAGATCGTCTCGACGCCGATAATACCGACGACCATCTCCGGCGGCACGCCGAACTCCTGATACGCGCGCTGCAGCGTGGCCCGGTTCTCGCGCCAGAACTGCACGCCGGCATTGACGCGCACCGGGTCGAGGAAGCGCGCCTGATACGAGCGCCAGTTCTTGACCGACGGCGTCGGCGACGGCGTGACCAGCTTCACCGCGGTCGCCGAGTAGCTGACGCCGGCGAACAGCGCGTGCAGCGACGCTTCGTCGAAATCGTAGCGCGCGACCATCTCGTTGATGAACGCATCGACGTTCGCGTTGTTCGCATAGCGCTGCGGAATGATCTCTTCCTCAAACGTTTGCCCTTGCGGTACCGGCTGTTGCGGCTGGCTCTGCGCGAGCTGCACCGAGGCTTTGCGCGTGGCGCTTTGTGCGCTCGCGGGACTTGCTGCGATGAACATGCACGATGCGACGGTCAGTGAGGCGGCGAGGGAGTTGAGGCGAAGCCGGTTGCGTGGGGATCCTGCGGACAGAGCAAGCTTGACGGTCATGGTGAGCAGTGAGCGCGATGCGTGAAAGGCTGGAAGCAGTCGGAAAGCGGCAGGAACGAAACGGCGAATAACGGGTCGGGGAAGTATACCCGACGGCTCCCGCAAATCCGTGCTGAATCGGCGACAGCGGCGTCGTGTGGTAACTTGACGAATGGAGGCGCGCGGGGGCGCGCGCCGCTCGACGGAGACACGCCGCGCGCGCAGTTGATGCGCCGCGCCGTAGAAGAGACGCACAACACAAACTATGGCAACAGGTTTCTATTCCCACCCCGACTGTCTGCTGCACGACATGGGACAGTGGCATCCCGAGTGCCCCGCGCGCCTGCAGGCGATCGAGGATCAGCTGATCGCGAGCCGCATCGACGCGCTGATCGAGCGCGAGTCGGCGCCGCTCGTCGACGAGGCCGCGCTGCTGCGCGTGCACACGCAGGCGCACGTCGACTACATCCGCGGTCGCTCGCCGGTCGAGGGCGTCGCCGAAATCGATCCCGACACGACGATGAACCCGCACACGTTGCGGGCCGCGTTGCGCGCGGCGGGCGCGGCCGTCGCCGCCACTGACGCGGTGATCGAAGGCCGCTACGACAACGCGTTCTGCAGCGTGCGCCCGCCCGGCCATCACGCGGAGCCGGCGCGCGCGATGGGCTTCTGCTTCTTCAACAACGTCGCGATCGCCGCACGCCACGCGCTCGACGTGCATGGTCTCGCGGGGGTCGCCATCATCGACTTCGACGTGCATCACGGCAACGGTACCGAGGCCGCATTCGCGGGCGACCCGCGCGTGCTGATGTGCAGCATCTTTCAGCACCCGTTCTATCCATTCACGGGCGCCGACAACCAGGCGTCCAACATGTGCAACGTGCCGATGCCGGCGCGCTCGAACGGCATGGTCGTGCGCGAAGCGGTCGATATGCTGTGGTTGCCGCGCCTGCACGAGTTCAGGCCGGAGATGCTGTTCATCTCGGCCGGCTTCGACGCGCATCGCGAGGACGACCTCGGCAACATGGGCCTCGTCGAAGACGATTACGCATGGATCACCGACCAGGTGCGCGAGATCGCGCGACGCTATGCGCGCGGGCGCATCGTCAGTTGTCTCGAGGGCGGCTACAACCTGTCGGCGCTCGGGCGCAGCGTGGTCGCGCACGTGCGCTCGCTCGCGGAGATCTGAGCCATGAACGTCAACCCCGTCAATACCGGCGACGCGTCGCTGGTCACGATCGAACCCGACGCGTATCGTGTACCGGGCGTCGTGCGCGTAACGATGAACCGGCCCGATGCGTTCAACGCGCTGTCCGAAGCGCTGCTCGACGAACTTCAGCAGACGCTGACCGACATCGCGAAGACCGATGCCCGCGTGGTCGTGATCGCCGGCGCGGGCCGCGCGTTCTGCGCCGGGCACGACCTGAAGGAAATGCGCGCGGCGCCGTCGCTCGCGTACTACCAGCAGCTGTTCGCGCGCTGCACGAAGCTGATGCTGACGATCCAGCGCCTGCCGCAGCCGGTGATCGCGCGCGTGCACGGAATCGCGACCGCGGCCGGCTGCCAGCTCGTCGCCATGTGCGATCTCGCGGTCGCCGCCGAGACCGCGCGCTTCGCCGTATCGGGCGTGAACCTCGGGTTGTTCTGCGCGACCCCGTCGGTGCCGCTGTCGCGCAACCTGTCGCGCAAGGCCGCGCTCGAAATGCTGCTGAGCGGCGATTTCATCGACGCCGCCGAAGCCCGCAAGCAGGGGCTCGTGAACCGCGTCGCCCCAGCCGATGCGCTCGACGACGAAGTCGCGCGGCTCGCCGCGAGCATCTGCGCGAAGCCGGTCGAAGCGGTCAGCGCGGGTAAGGGCCTGTTCTACCGGCAGCTCGAAATGGGCATCGAGGCCGCGTACCAGCTCGCCGGGCAGACGATGGCCTGCAACATGATGGACGACTCGGCGCTCGAAGGCGTGCAGGCTTTCATCGACAAACGCGCGCCGGAGTGGAAGCGCTAGCCGACGGCTACCACGCGCCGCATCTTCTCAACTCCGTCCCACCGACCGTCTTTCAATCCAGTCGACCAACGCGGCGATCACCCGATCGCGGTCGAGGTCGTTCATCGTCTCGTGATAGCTGCCCTCGTGCAGCGTGAGCGTCTTGTCAGGCGAACCCGCGTGCTCGCCGAACGCGCGGCTGCCGTCGGGCTCGGTCAGTTTGTCGTCGGTGCCGTGAAACACGAGCAGCGGCATGCGCAGCCCCGCGCGGCCACGTTCGATGCGCGCCATCGCCAGCAACAACTCGGCGCCCGTGCGCGCCGGAATCGCGTCGTGATGCACGAGCGGATCGTTGAGGTTGGCTTTGACGACCGGCTGAAGGCGCGACAGCAGCGCGGGGTCGATCTTCATCGCCGGGAAGCCCGGATAGACGCGGCTGATCACCTGGCTCAGCGCGAGCATCCACTTCGGCACGTCGCGCCCCGGCGCAAGCGCGGGGCTCGAGAGGATCAGACCACTCAAGCGCCTCCCGCTGGCGTCGAGGCGTTCGATCGCGTACAGCGCGGCCACCGCGCCACCCAAGCTGTGGCCCATCAGGAAGAGCGGCGCGCAGCTTTGCGCGGCGGCGTCGAGCAGCGCCTGCGCATCGAGCAGGTAGTCGTCGAAGCGTTTCACATAGACGCGCCTGCCGGGCGCGTGGCCGTGGCCGCGCAGATCGACCGCGACGAGTTCGATGCCCGCCGGGTTGAGCCGGTCCGCTACGGCCGCGTAACGGCCGGCGTGCTCGGCGAGGCCGTGCAGCAGCGCGACCGTCGCGCGTATCGGCCGGTTCGGCTGCCAGCGATACAGCGGCAACTCGATGCCGTCGGCGGTCGTGACCGACGCGCGCTGCGGCGCTTCCTTATTAAGACTGCCGGCGCTCGCGCGCACCGTGTGGCTCGGGGAAGTTTGCATGGCGGTAGGCTGTGCGGAAGGGGGTGGTCCGATCATAGTCGGAGCGGCGCGATGCGCGAGAGCTTTGTACGTAACGCGCGGCTCTAATGCCCTTTGGTTATGAAAAGATCGGAATTGATTATTAAAGGGTATGTCGACGCTGCGGTAGAATGGCGACCTTAAATCCCAAATAAAAGAAACGGCGGCCGCTTGCCGGGAGCACGACGCTCGCCGGCAGCCACCGCCGTTTTCGTTTGTCCATGATCGAAATACGCAATGTTTCCCAGCGGTTCGCCGGACCCCGGGGCTGGGTCGAGGCGCTGCACAACGTCAATCTGACGATTCCGGCGGGCGAGGTGTTCGGCATCATCGGCCGCAGCGGCGCGGGCAAGAGCACGCTCGTGCGCACGATCAACCTGCTGACCCGCCCATCCGAGGGCAACATACTCGTCAACGGCCGCGATCTGACGACGCTGCCCGCCGCGCAACTGCGCGACGCGCGTCGCGAGATCGGCATGATCTTCCAGCACTTCAATCTGTTGTCGTCGCGCACCGTGTACGAGAACGTCGCGCTGCCGCTCGAACTGGCCGGCATGAAGCGCGACGAAATCGAGGCGAACGTGCTGCCGCTGCTCGAACTGGTCGGACTGTCGGCGCAGAAGGACCGCTATCCGGCGCAGATCAGCGGCGGGCAGAAGCAGCGTGTGGGTATCGCTCGCGCGCTCGCGAGCAAGCCGAAGGTGCTGCTGTCGGACGAGGCGACCTCGGCGCTCGACCCCGAGACCACGCGCGCCATTCTTGATCTGCTGAAGCGCATCAACCGCGAACTGAACCTGACGGTCGTGCTGATCACGCACCAGATGGACGTGATCAAGCAGGTCTGCGATCGCGTCGCGGTGCTTGACGCTGGCCGCGTCGTCGAACAAGGCAAGGTGATCGACGTGTTCCTGCAGCCGCACCACGAAGTCACTCGCGCGCTGATCGGCGACGTGATCGCGCAGGAGCTGCCACCCGCCATGAAGGCGCGCGTCGCGCAGCGCCTGAAGACCGGTAGCGGCCATCTGCTGCGCCTCGCGTTCACTGGTTCGGGCGTCGATCAGCCGATCCTGTCGGAGACGATTCGCCGCTACGAGCTCGACTTCAATATCCTGCACGGCCAGATCGATGAAATCCAGGGGCAGGCGTTCGGCTCGCTCGCGGTTCTGGCGGGCGGCGATCCGGCCAAGGTCGCGCAGGCGATCACGTTTCTGCGCGAGCAGGGTGTCGTCGTGGAGGAGCTGTCGCATGTTGAGTGAAATGTTCGATATGTTCGTCCAGTCGTTCTGGGAGACGCTGATCATGGTCGGCATCTCCGGACTGATTGGCGCCGTGGTTGGCGTGCCGCTCGGCGTGCTGCTGTATCTGACCGACCGCCAGGGCGTGCTCGAAAACGTCGCGGTGAATCGCGTGATGGGCGTGATCGTCAATGCGGTGCGCTCCACACCGTTCATCATCCTGCTGGTCGCGGTGATTCCGTTTACGCGGCTCGTCGTCGGGTCGTCGATCGGCACCGCGGCGGCCATCGTGCCGCTGACGATCGCCGCCGCGCCGTTCATCGCGCGCCTCGTCGAAACGGCGCTGCGCGAAGTCGACCGCGGGCTCATCGAGGCCGCCCAGGCGATGGGCGCGACCACCAGCCAGATCGTCTTCAAGGTGCTGTTGCCGGAATCGCTGCCGGGCGTAGTCGCCGGGTTGACGATCACATTCGTGTCGCTGGTCGGCTATTCGGCGATGGCCGGCGCGATCGGCGGCGGTGGCCTTGGCGACCTCGGCATCCGCTACGGCTATCAGCGCTTCCTGCCGGAAGTGATGCTCGCGGTCGTGCTGATCCTGATCGTGTTCGTGCAACTGGTGCAGTCGTTTGGGGATTGGCTCGTGCGTCGTTTGAGCCATAAGTAAACAAGGGCGTTCGGAAGCCCGCTCATAGAGATTCGGAAAAGGTCCATCATGCAACGTCGCCTCATTCTCAAGCTGGCCGCCGCGCTCGGCGCGGCAACGCTGTTCGCCACCACCGCGGCGCATGCCGACGATACGATCAAGGTCGGCGTCACCGGCGGCCCGCACGCGCAGATCATGGACGTCGTGAAGACGGTCGCCGCGAAGAACGGCCTCACCATCAAGATCGTCGAATTCTCCGATTACGTGCAGCCGAACGCGGCGCTCGCGAGCGGCGATCTGGACGCGAACAGCTACCAGCACGACCCGTACTTGCAGGCGCAGGTGAAGGACCGTGGCTACAAGCTGATCCGTGTCGCCGATACGGTCACGTACCCGATGGGCATCTACTCGAAGAAAGTGAAGTCGCTCGCCGAACTGCAGCCGGGCGCGAAGATCGCCGTGCCGAACGATCCGACCAACGGCGGCCGCGCGCTTCTGCTGCTGCAGAAGCAGGGCTTGCTGAAGCTGCGCGCCGATGCCGGCCTGAAGGCGACGCCGCTCGACATCGTCGACAATCCGAAGAAGCTGAAGATCGTCGAGCTCGACGCGGCGCAGATTCCGCGTTCGCTGGGCGACGTCGATGCCGCCGCGATCAACACCAACTTCGCGATGGAAGCGGGCTTGAAGCCGAAGCAGGACGCCATCGCGATCGAGGACCCGAAGGGTCCGTACGTAAACGTGATCGCGATTCGCGAAGCGGACAAGAACAAGCCGTGGGTCGCGAAGCTCGTCGCGGCGTACCACTCGCCGGAAGTGAAGCAGTTCGTCGACAGCAAATTCGGCGGCTCGGTGATCACCTCCTGGTGATGCAATGATCCGCGAACCAGGCAGAACACGACGGCAATGGGAAATTAGAGGTCGGAGTCGGAACCCGGGGTTGTTTCCCGGGTTTTTTAGAGATTAAAATAGAACGATCGTTCGATATTGCCGTCACGCCGCGGAGGAGCGATATCCTTCCGCAAAGCGCCCGCGACACGGCTGCCATGAGGGCAGTCGCTATAATGTTTGTCGGGTTGACGTATTCGTAACTTTGGAGCGTGTGCATGAAAATTCTGGTGCCAGTGAAAAGAGTGGTCGACTACAACGTGAAGGTCCGCGTGAAATCGGACGGTACGGGCGTCGATATTGCGAACGTGAAAATGTCGATGAATCCGTTCGACGAAATCGCGGTTGAAGAGGCGGTGCGGCTGAAGGAAGCGGGTGTCGCGACCGAAGTGATCGCCGTGTCGGCCGGTGTGACGCAGTCGCAGGAAACGCTGCGCACGGCGCTCGCGATCGGCGCGGACCGCGCGATCCTGATCGAATCGAACGAAGACCTGCAGCCGCTGGCCGTTGCAAAGCTGCTGAAGGCACTGGTCGACAAGGAACAGCCTTCGCTCGTCATTCTGGGCAAGCAGGCCATCGACGACGATTCGAACCAAACCGGCCAGATGCTCGCCGCGCTGGCGAACCTGCCGCAGGCGACGTTCGCGTCGAAGGTGGTCGTGGCGGATGGCAAGGCGACGGTATCGCGTGAAGTGGATGGCGGCGCGGAAACGCTGTCGCTGACACTGCCGGCCGTGGTCACGACCGATCTGCGCCTGAACGAGCCGCGCTACGTGACGCTGCCGAACATCATGAAGGCCAAGAAAAAGCCGCTGGAAACGGTGAAGCCCGAAGACCTCGGCGTCGATGTCACGCCGCGTCTGAAGACGCTGAAAGTCGCCGAGCCTCCGAAGCGCTCCGCCGGTGTGAAGGTGCCGGACGTGAAGACGCTGGTCGAGAAACTGAAGACCGAAGCCAAGGTGCTGTGAGGAGACGCAAGAAATGACGAATCTGGTTAACCTGGTAGTAGCAGAACACGATAACGCGTCGATCAAGGCCGCGACGCTGAATACGATCGCAGCGGCACAGAAGGTCGGCGGTGATATTCACGTGCTGGTCGCGGGTCACAACGCGCAGGGCGCGGCCGATGCGGCAGCGAAGATCGCCGGCGTCGCCAAGGTACTGCTCGCCGACGCGCCGCAACTCGAAGCGGGTCTCGCAGAAAACGTCGAAGCGACGGTGCTGACCATCGCCAGGAACTACACGCACATCCTCGCGCCGGCTACCGCGTACGGCAAGAACGTCGCGCCGCGTATCGCCGCAAAGCTCGACGTCGCGCAGATCAGCGACATCACCGCAGTGGATAGCGCCGACACGTTCGAGCGTCCGATCTACGCGGGCAACGCCATTGCGATCGTGCAATCGGCTGATCCGATCAAGGTCATCACCGTGCGCTCGACCGGTTTCGACGCCGTCGCAGCCGAAGGCGGCAGCGCAGCGGTCGAAAAGATCGAAGCCGCAGCCGACGCAGGCATCTCGCAATTCGTGAGCCGCGAAGTGACGAAGCTCGATCGTCCGGAACTGACGAGCGCGAAGATCATCGTGTCCGGTGGCCGGGGTCTGGGCAATGGCGAGAACTACACGAAGGTGCTCGAGCCGCTGGCCGACAAGCTCGGCGCGGCACTGGGCGCATCGCGCGCAGCCGTCGACGCGGGCTTCGTGCCGAACGACTATCAGGTCGGCCAGACCGGCAAGATCGTCGCGCCGCAACTGTACGTCGCGGTCGGCATCTCGGGCGCGATCCAGCACCTCGCGGGCATGAAGGACTCGAAGGTCATCGTCGCGATCAACAAGGACGAAGAAGCGCCGATCTTCAGCGTGGCCGACTACGGCCTCGTCGGCGATCTATTCACCCTCGTGCCGGAACTCGTGAAGGAACTCGGCTAAGCGCCGCGGCGGTTGAAACAGGCCGCCGAGAATAAGCGAAGGGCGCTGGACCGACCAAGTCCCGCGCCCTTTTTTCATATCAAGGGAGGAGAACCGAAATGAGCTATACGGCGCCCATCAAGGACATGCTGTTCGTGATGAAAGAACTGGCCGGACTCGAAGACATCGCGAAGCTGCCCGGCTTCGAAGACGCGAACCTCGATACGGCGCAGGCCGTGCTCGACGAGTCGGCGAAACTGTGCGGCGAAGTGCTCGCGCCGCTGAACGTCGACGGCGATCGCAACCCGAGCAGTTGGAAGGATGGCGTCGTCACCGCGACGCCCGGTTTCAGGGACGCGTTCCACCAGTTCGCCGAGGGCGGCTGGCAGGGTGTGCAGCACCCGCTCGACTACGAAGGACAGGGGTTGCCGAAGCTCATCGGGACGCCATGCGTCGAAATGCTCAACGCGTCGAATTTGTCGTTCGCGTTGTGTCCTTTGCTCACCGACGGCGCGATCGAAGCACTACTGACCGCCGGCAGCGAAGCGCAGAAAAAGACCTTCGTGCCGAAGCTGATTTCAGGCGAATGGACCGGCACGATGAACCTGACCGAGCCGCAGGCGGGCTCCGATCTCGCGCTGGTGCGCACGCGCGCCGAGCCGCAGGCCGACGGTTCGTTCAAGCTGTTCGGCACGAAGATTTTCATTACCTGGGGCGAGCACGACATGGCGAAGAACATCGTCCATCTCGTCCTTGCGCGCACGCCTAACGCGCCCGATGGTGTGAAGGGCATTTCGCTGTTCCTCGTGCCGAAGTTTCTCGTCAACGAGGACGGCTCGCTCGGTGAGCGCAACGATGTGCATTGCGTGTCGATCGAGCACAAGCTCGGCATCAAAGCGAGCCCGACCGCGGTGCTGCAGTTCGGCGATCACGGCGGCGCGCTCGGTCAGTTGATCGGCGAAGAGAATCGCGGCCTCGAATACATGTTCATCATGATGAACGCCGCGCGTTTCGCGGTCGGCATGCAAGGCGTCGCGATTTCGGATCGCGCGTATCAGAAAGCGGTCGCGTATGCGAAGGAGCGCGTGCAGAGCCGTCCCGTGGATGGCTCCGCGAAGCAGTCGGTCGCGATCATCCAGCACCCGGACGTGCGCCGCATGCTGTCGACGATGCGCAGCCTCACCGAGGCGTCGCGCGCGCTCGCGTACGTCGCGGCCTCGCACTGCGATATCGCGCATCGTCATCCTGACGACGCGACGCGTGCCAAACATCAGGCGATCTACGAATACCTGGTGCCGATCGTGAAGGGCTGGAGCACGGAATTGTCAATCGACGTGGCGAGCCTCGGCGTGCAGGTGCACGGCGGCATGGGCTTCATCGAGGAAACCGGCGCCGCGCAGTACTACCGTGACGCGCGCATTCTGCCGATCTACGAAGGCACGACCGCGATCCAGGCCAACGACCTGATCGGTCGCAAGACGCTGCGCGACGGCGGCAAGGTCGCGAAGGAACTGCTTGCTGGTATCGCCGAAACGGTCGAAGCGCTCGGTGCGCAGCAGGGCGCGGCGTTCGCGTCGATGCGGACGCAACTCGCTGAGGGTCAGCGGGCGCTTGGCGCGGTCGTCGATTTCGTCGTCGCGAATGCGAAGGGCGATCCGAATGCGGTGTTCGCGGGCAGCGTGCCCTATCTGAAGCTCGCGGGCATCGTGCTAGGCGGCTGGCAGATGGCGCGTGCGCAGCTTGCGGCGGCGGCGAGGCGCGACGAGGATCCCGCGTTTCATGACGCGAAGATTGCGACCGCGCGGTTTTACGCCGAGCATGTGCTGCCGCAGGCGGCGGCGCTCGAAGTGGCGATCGTCAGCGCGAAGGGTGGCGAGGGCGTGTTGGCTTTGTCGGAAGACCAGTTCTAAGCATGCCTCGGTGCCTGCCGCGATTGCGGCGGCACCTTGGAAAACAAACGGCGCCTCGCGAGGCGCCGTTAGTTTTTGCCGCTGCTGTTTGTTGCCGCGTGCGCTTGCGGCCAGGGCCGCGTCAGCGCACGCACTCGAACTCACGCATACGCCGGCCGATGTTCGCCCGCGGTCTCGCCGAGATAGCGATGCACCGACAGATCGTCCGCGCGGATCGCCGGTTGCTTGCCCGACATCAGGTCGGCGAGCAGTTGGCCTGAGCCGCACGACATCGTCCAGCCGAGCGTGCCGTGGCCGGTGTTCAGGAACAGGTTCGGCACCGGCGTGCGGCCGACGATCGGCGTGCTATCCGGCGTCATCGGCCGTAGACCGGTCCAGAACGTCGCCTTCGACGTGTCGCCGCCGCCCGGGAACAGGTCGTTCACCGAAAGCTCGAGCGTCTTGCGGCGCGCCTCGCGCAGTGATTTGTCGAAGCCCACGACCTCAGCCATGCCGCCGACGCGAATCCGGTCATCGAAGCGCGTGATCGCGATCTTGTAGGTCTCGTCGAGCACGGTCGACACCGGCGCGGCAGCCGCGTCGACGATCGGCGCGGTGATCGAATAGCCCTTCAGCGGATAGACCGGAATCTTCACGATGCCGTCGAGGAAGCGCGTCGAGTACGAGCCGAGCGCGACCACGAACGAGTCCGCGCGCACCAGTTCGCCGCCGCACTGCACGCCGGCGATGCGGCCGCCTGCCATCGCGAGCGCGTCGATCGGCGTGTTGTAGCGGAACTTGACGCCCAGTTGCTCGGCGAGTGCCGCGAGGCGCGTCGTGAACATCTGGCAGTCGCCCGTTTCGTCGCCTGGCAGGCGCAGGCCGCCCGTGAGCTTGTGCGACACCGCGGCGAGCGCCGGTTCAGCCTTGCCTAGTTGGTCGGCGCTCAGCAGTTCGTACGGCACGTTGGCTTCCTGCAGCACGGCGATGTCTTTCGCGGCGCCGTCGAACTGCTGCTGCGTGCGAAATACCTGCAGCGTGCCACCGGTGCGGCCTTCGTACTGGATGCCGGTGTCGGCGCGCAGCGCCTGCAGGCAGTCGCGGCTGTATTCGGCGAGCCGCACCATGCGGCCCTTGTTCACCCCATAGCGCGGCGCCGTGCAGTTCTGCAGCATCTGCCACATCCATTGCAGCTGGAACGTGGTGCCGTCGAGGCGGATCGCGAGCGGCGCGTGCTTCTGGAACATCCACTTGACGGCCTTCAGCGGCACGCCCGGCGCGGCCCACGGCGACGCGTAGCCCGGCGAGATCTGGCCCGCGTTGGCAAAGCTGGTTTCGAGCGCCGGGCCGGCCTCGCGATCGATGACGGTCACTTCGTGACCGGCGCGTGCGAGGTAGTACGCGCTCGTTACACCGACGACGCCACTGCCCAAAACGACGACTCGCATAGCTGCTCCAGATGTCCAAAAATTGAGTGAGGGCAAGGCGCGTTTCGCTGGATTCGATCTGCTTCGATTCGACGAGCTGCAACGTGAGGTGAAATGCCGTCTGCCCAGTGTTAACCGCTATACTATTGACAGTGAAGCAGGTTTTGTTATCGAATTTTCATCATTTTCAGCAAAAACACTATGCGTACCCAGCGCCATCCCGTGCGGGCTCTCGATAAGCTCGATCACAAGATCCTGCGGCTCCTGCAGCAGGACGGCCGTATGGCGATGAAAGACCTGGCGGAACGGGTCGGTCTGTCGGTGACACCTTGCATCGAGCGTGTCAAGCGAATGGAGCGCGACGGCGTGATCACCGGCTACTACGCGCGCGTGAATCCGGCAGAACTGGGCGCGGCGCTGCTGGTGTTCGTCGAGATCACGCTCGATCACAAGAGCGGCAACATGTTCGACCAGTTCCGCCGCGAGGTGCAGAAGATCCCCGAGGTGCTCGAGTGCCACCTCGTGTCGGGCGATTTCGACTATCTGATCAAGGCGCGCATCGGCGAAATGGCCGACTACCGCAAGTTGCTCGGCGACATCCTGCTGCAGTTGCCGGGAGCGGTGCAGTCGAAGAGCTATGTGGTGATGGAGGAAATCAAGGAGACGCTGACGATCGCGGTGACCGACTAAAGTGCCTGATCGCTGACGGGGCTGGTCGCGCATCTCGCGGCACCCGAAGTGCTCGACAAACGGCGTAAATACTGTATATTTATACAGGTGTTTTGCGCCGTTTTCTTTTGGCGCTTCCTGTTTGCGCTAGCTTTGCGTGGCCCGCCGTGGATGACCCCGACACCCCTGACATTCCGGAATTTCCGATCGCGCCGCCGGCGCCTCGCAAGGGGCGCGGTGCGGTCACGAACCTGCAAGGCCGCTACGAAGTCGACCAGCGCGAGGCCGTCGACGACGGCTGGCAGGCGGCCGACGAAGACTGCGAGCCGAAGCTCCTGCGCACGCAGGTGTTCGGGGAGCGCGCGAAAACCATCCTCACACGCAACGCGTCGCCGGACATTCCGTTCAATGTGTCGCTGAATCCGTATCGCGGTTGCGAGCACGGTTGCATCTATTGCTTCGCGCGGCCCACGCACAGTTACCTGGGGTTGTCGCCGGGGCTCGATTTCGAAAGCCGCATCTACGCGAAGATCAACGCGCCCGAACTGCTCGAGCGGGAACTGTCGAAGAAATCCTATGTGCCCGAGCCGATCGCGCTCGGCGTCGCGACCGACGCATGGCAGCCGGCCGAACGCGACTTGCGACTTACGCGTCGGGTGATCGAGGTGCTCAGCGAGCGCAATCACCCGTTCGCGGCGATCACCAAATCGTCGCTGATCGAGCGCGATATCGACCTGCTCGCGCCGATGGCGGAGCGCGGGCAATTCATGGCCGCGATCACGATCACCACGCTGGACGCCGACATCGCGCGCACGCTCGAACCGCGCGCGGCGACGCCGTCGCGCCGCCTGCGCACGATCCGTACGCTCAGCGAGGCGGGCATTCCGGTCGGCGTCAGCATCGCGCCGGTGATCCCGTTCGTCACCGAACCGGACATGGAGCGCGTGCTCGAAGCGTGCGCGGAAGCGGGCGCCAGCAACGCGAGCTATATCGTGCTGCGGTTGCCGTGGGAGGTCGCGCCGCTGTTCAAGGATTGGCTGAGCGCACATTTCCCGGATCGTGCCGAGCGCGTGATGAACCGTGTGCACGACATGCGGGGCGGCAAGGATTACGACTCGTCGTTCTCGACCCGCATGAAGGGAGAGGGGTTATGGGCGGATCTGCTCAAGCAGCGCTTTCACAAGGCCGCGCGCCGGTTGGGGCTGAGCGGGCGTGACCGCGGCATTCTCGACATGTCGCACTTCCGCCGGATCGAGTCGCCGCGCGCCGAGCAGGCGAGCGCACCGGCGCGTGACAATCCGCAATTGAGGCTTTTCTAGCGCGCAGGAATACCTGTTGGTCCCGCGACGGGTGTTACTGCGAAATCGCTTTGGCCGCTTCGACCTGGCTTTCGAAGTAGGTCTGGAACGCGAGCGCGAGACCGGTCATCAGCAGAAACGCACCGATGAGCAGCGAAAAGATCACGACGAAAATGACCGTCCAGCCTGAGCGGCTTTTGCGTTGCGTGTGGGCGTTGAATTGCGCATCCCATTTCTGATCCGGACGCAGCCCGTAGACGAGCGCGGCCAGAAACGCAGAGAACAGTGAAACCGCACCGATCGACGCGAGCACCCAGCCGAGGATCGACGCGCGCTCGGTCGCGATCAGCAGCATCACGCCGGGAATGCCGATCAGCGTGCCGAGCAGATGCGTCCAGCCGAAGATGTCCCGGATGCCATACAGATAGAAGCGGTGGGCGCCGAGGCTGCCGAACAGGAACGCCAGCGCGGCGGTGAGCGTCTTGGATCTGAAGCGCGGGGAGGTCGAGGCAACGGTGGACATGAACGCGTGGGCAGAGTGACAGGCGGTCGAAAGGAGCGGCGCGCCGCAGGGCGCGGACCGACGCGCATTCTACGCCTGCGGCGGGCGGGTGGTTACGTTGAGGGCGAGCGCCCGCGCTGAAAGCGGGGCGGCGGAACGCGCCGGAACTGGCTGAAGACCAGTGCAGCCGCTCAGCCGGACATGCATGCATCCGCGCTCTACGGCGCCGAATACGTGACGCGATAGATCGCGCCGGCGGTATCGTCGCTGATCAGTAGCGAACCGTCCGGCAGCGGCAGCACGTCGGCGGGACGGCCCCACACCGATTCGCCGGGTTGCAGCCAGCCTTCGGCAAAGACTTGCTGGCGTGCGTGGCTGCCCTCAGGGTCGGTGATCACGCGCACCACGCGGTAGCCTACCTTCTTGCTGCGGTTCCACGAGCCGTGCTCGGCGATGAAGATATTGTTGCGGTAGTCGGCCGGAAACATCGGGCCGTCGTAGAAGCGCATGCCAAGCGCCGCCACGTGCGCGCCAAGCTTGACCACGGGCGGCGTGAAGTCGCTGCACGGATGATCCTTGCCGAACTCGGGGTCGGGCGTGTCGCCGCCGTGACAGTACGGAAAGCCGAAGTTCATGCCGACTCGTGACGCGCGGCTGAGCTTGTCGCTCGGAATGTCGTCGCCGAGCAGGTCGCGACCGTTGTCGGTGAACCACAGTTCGTGGGTGACCGGATGCCATGCGAAGCCAACCGAATTGCGGATGCCGCGCGCCACGACCTCGTAGTGGCTACCGTCCGGGTCCATGCGGCCAATCAGCGCAAAGCGGTCCGGATCTCTCTGGCAAATGTTGCACGGCGCGCCTTGCGGCACGTACAGCTTGCCATCCGGGCCGAACGCGATGAATTTCCAGCCATGATGCGTGTCCGTCGGCAGCTTGTCGGTGACGACGACCGGTTTCGGCGGATCGTTCAGGTGCGAGTCGATCGCATCGAAGCGCACGATTTTCGACACGGCCGACACGTACAGCGCGCCATCGTGCCACGCGACACCGGCGGGCATCTGCAGCCCGGACGCGATCACGTGGCGCCCCGTCACGCGGCCGTTCCGCAGTTCGAGCGCATAGACGTGCCCATCGTTGCTGCCCACGTACAGAATGCCCTTGGGCGATAACGTCATCGCGCGTGCGCTCGGCACGTCGTCCGACAACACCTCGATGTGAAAGCCCGGCGGCAGCTTGATTTTCTCGATGGGTAGCGCGGCGTTTGCCGTCAACGCCTGCGCGGTGAGCAACGTGGCCGCCGCCACGCGTAGAATCCGGCTGCGCGGGGTGCGCGAAAGTCCAGCAAAGCGCACGAAAAAAGCAAAAAAGGCGAATGGAAACAGAAGGTTCGGTTGGCGTTGCACACGCGCTCCTTCAGGTAATTCGGGCGTTTGAGCGGGATCGCGCACTTCTTGTAGAAGGCCGGTGCGGCCCGGTTCCTCAGTTTATCCCGGTAAGTGTTTGTTATGGCGTCGGTTTCCCGCTATAATCGCGTGTTTCAGTCGTTCCGAACCCCGGTTTTCAAGGATTCTAGTATGGTCATCATCCGCTTGGCTCGTGGCGGCTCCAAGAAGCGCCCGTTCTACAACATCGTCGCCACCGACTCGCGCAGCCGTCGTGACGGCCGCTTCATCGAGCGCGTCGGTTTCTACAACCCGGTCGCTACGAAGGGCGAGTCCCTGCGTATCGCTCAGGATCGCCTGACGTACTGGCAAGGTGTTGGCGCGCAGCTGTCGCCGACCGTCGAGCGTCTCGTGAAGGAAGCCCAAAAGGCACAGCCGGCTGCTTGATATGGCAGCCCGCGGGCGTATCGTCGTCGGTTCGGCCGGCGGCTCGCGCAACTCGCGTGAGCAGTCCGATGCGCAATTTGTGTTACTGAAGCAGACGCCAAAGCCGGCTGCGAAGTTGTTGTCGAGGTTATTCGATGTCTGAGCGTGATTCCGGCAGTTCTGGTAGCGCCAAGGCAGCTTCGCGCGCAAAGGCGTCTGGTCAGGCGTCGTTCGGCGCATTCGTCCGCAAGCCGGTCGAACGAACCGACGGCAAGGTGAAAGAGGCGCAGGCCAAGGTAGCGAACGCTGGTTCCGAAGCTGCAGAAATGCGCATCGAAACGGCGGCGAGCTGGCCAGCCGATGCGGTCGAAGTCGGCGCAATCGTCGACGCGTATGGTCTCAAAGGCTGGGTCAAGGTGGCCGCGCATGCGGATGCCGGGCATGGCGGCGACGCCTTGCTGAGCGCGAAGCGCTGGTGGCTGCTGAAAGGCCAGGAGCGCAAATCGGCGCCGTCCTTGCAGGCCAAAACGCATAGCGACAGCGTGGTCGCCCGTCTGGGTGGCATCGCTGACCGCGATGTGGCGCTGGCTTTGCGCGGCTCTCGCGTGTACATCAGCCGTAGCGAATTTCCGGCGCTCGAAGCCGACGAATTCTACTGGGTCGATCTGATCGGCCTGGACGTGGTGAATCTCGCTGGGCTCAGCCTCGGCAAGGTCGCCAGCATGATCGACAACGGCGCGCAGTCGGTGCTGCGCATCGAATACCCGGCTACCGATAAAAGCGGCAAGCCGATCGCAGGCGAGCGTTTGATCCCGTTCGTCGGCGTCTTTGTCAAAACGGTGGACCA
Source organism: Paraburkholderia sp. BR13439 (assembly GCF_040948805.1). Taxonomy (NCBI): domain Bacteria; kingdom Pseudomonadati; phylum Pseudomonadota; class Betaproteobacteria; order Burkholderiales; family Burkholderiaceae; genus Paraburkholderia; species Paraburkholderia sp. BR13439. The sequence continues at coordinate 164,184 of NZ_JBFPKN010000007.1, forward strand.
GACGGCCAAGCAGATCGTCGTCGACTGGGAAGCTGACTATTGAAATCTATCGTTGAGTGGGGAGAGCGATGCAGTTCGATGTCGTGACGCTCTTTCCAGAAATGTTCCGCGCGCTGACTGACTGGGGTATCACCAGCCGGGCCGCGAAGCAGCAGCGTTATGGGTTGCGTACGTGGAATCCGCGCGATTTCACGACCGACAACTACCGCACCATCGACGATCGCCCGTACGGCGGAGGCCCCGGCATGGTCATGCTGGCTCGGCCGCTCGAAGATGCGATCAGTGCCGCGAAAACGGCGCAGTCGGAGCAGGGCATCGGCGCGTCGCGCGTTGTGATGATGTCGCCGCAAGGCGCCACGTTAAATCACGAGCGCGTGATGAAGTTCGCGACCGAACCCGGTCTGATCCTGTTGTGCGGGCGTTACGAAGCGATCGACCAGCGTCTGCTCGACCGTGTCGTCGACGAGGAAGTCAGCCTTGGCGACTTCGTGCTGTCGGGCGGCGAGCTGCCCGCGATGGCATTGATGGATGCGGTCGTGCGTCAGTTGCCCGGCGTGCTGAACGACTCGCAGTCGGCGGTGCAGGATAGTTTCGTCGACGTGCTGCTCGATTGTCCACACTACACACGTCCCGAGGAATACGAGGGCGTGCGTGTGCCCGATGTGCTGCTCGGCGGCCATCATGCGGAAATCGAAGCGTGGCGGCGGCGCGAAGCATTGCGCAACACGTTGAACAAACGGCCCGATCTGATCGTGAAGGCCAGAAAGAACAGAATGCTGAGCCGTGCCGACGAGGCGTGGCTCGCAAGTCTCGCGAAGGAAGAGCCGAAGGCCTGAGGCTCCGGTCTTTCGAGCGGACAAAAGGCGGTGCCGTATATGCGTGTGCGGTGCCAGATGTGAACCCATCCTCTATCGGGGCCGTAGCCCAACGCAGTAAGCGTGGGCAGGTACGAACGCCGACAAGATGGATCTAGGAGTCAGTGATGAATCTGATTGCAAAACTCGAGCAGGAAGAAATCGCGCGCGTTCTCGGCGAAAAGACCATTCCGGATTTTGGTCCGGGCGATACGGTCATCGTCAGCGTGAACGTGGTTGAAGGCACGCGTAAGCGTGTGCAGGCTTACGAAGGCGTCGTGATCGCCAAGCGTAACCGTGGTCTGAATTCGTCGTTCATCGTCCGCAAGATTTCGTCGGGCGAAGGCGTCGAGCGTACGTTCCAGACGTATTCGCCGCTGCTGGCAAGCATCGTCGTCAAGCGTCGCGGCGATGTGCGTCGTGCGAAGCTGTACTATCTGCGCGAGCGTTCGGGCAAGTCGGCTCGAATCAAGGAAAAGCTGGTCTCGAAGGACCGCGCTCCTTCCGAAGCGTAAATGCTGTAAGAAAAAGCACCCCTCGCGGGTGCTTTTTTGTTGGCCAGGTCAAAATAGCGGCATGTCCCCGCTCATCAGAGAGACCCGTTGATCCGCCCCGTCTTTGAGCCCGAAACTCTGCCTGTCATCGCGACGGGCGCCGATCTGCCACCGGTCACGGGCGAGCGTCTGACGCCCGATGCACTGCGGGCGCGCTTCGATCGGCAACTTGCCTGGACCCCTGAAAAAATTGCCGATGCGCCGTGGCGCAACACTGACCTCGACCCACGCGTGGCCGCGGTGCTGGTGCCGCTCGTCGTTCGTGCGCGAGGCCTTACCGTGTTGCTCACGCAGCGCGCGGACCATCTGAGCGATCACGCCGGCCAGGTGAGTTTTCCCGGCGGCCGCCAGGAACCTTTCGACGCCAATGCGATCGCCACGGCGCTGCGCGAAGCGCGTGAAGAGGTGGGTCTCGACGCGTCGCGCGTCGAAGTTCTCGGCGCGTTGCCCGACTATCTGACTGGCACCGGCTTTCGCGTGTCGCCGATCATCGCTCTCGTGCACCCGCCTTTCTCGCTGGAGATCGATCCGCTCGAAGTCGCCGAGGTTTTCGAAGTGCCGCTCGCGTTCCTGATGGACCCGTCCAACCACGAAGAGCGGCTGTTCCGCTACGAGGGCGGGGAGCGCCGCTTCTTCGCGATGCCGTATCCGCGCGGCGAATTGACGGTGGCTCCGGAAGCCGCCGAGCAGCACGGCGGGCAACACGCCCAGACGGCCACGCCAGCGGCCGTGCAAAGCGGCCATCATTTCATCTGGGGCGCGACGGCCGCGATGCTGCGCAACCTCTATCGGTTCCTCGCCGCGTGAGAGGTATGACTCGCATCGACGCGCCGACGATGCGAGTTGCGCGAACGACGCACTTGTTGGCGCTTTGTCAGCGTCCGCGTTCAGACTCATCCGACCCTGTGCTATCGTTATAAAACAATCGTAAAAACTTAAAAAGCACGGCGCATCGCATGACTTTTTTCTCCGTATTGCTGGCTCTGATCATTGAACAGGTACGCGCGCTATCGCCGAACAATCCGGTATCTGCGTTGCTTCAATACCATGCGGAGTCGGCGGCGCACGGATTCGATGCTGGCAAGCAACGTCACGGTCTGCTCGCGTGGCTCGTCGTGGTGCTACCCTGGACGCTCGCAGTCGCGCTCGTCTATTACGTGCTGTATCACATTCACTTCATGCTCGCGTTCCTGTGGAACGTCGTGGTGCTGTACTTCACGCTCGGCTTCCGGCAGTTCAGCCACTACTTCACCGACATCCATCTCGCGTTGAACAACGACGACGTGCCACGCGCGCGCGAAATCCTCAACGAATGGACCGGGCTCGAGACAGTCGACATGCCGGTCAGCGAGATCGTGCGTCACACGTTGATTCACGCGGTGGTCGCGTCGCATCGCCACGTGTTCGGCGTGTTCTTCTGGTTCCTGATTCCGGTCGGCCCTGCCGGCGCGGTGCTGTACCGTTGCGCGGAATATCTGGCGCGCGCATGGGCGCGGCCGGCCGACGACCGCACCGTCGCGTTTTCGAGCTTCGCGCAGCGCGCGTTCTTCGTGATCGACTGGGTGCCGGCGCGGCTGACGTCGCTGGGCTTTGCGATCGTCGGCAATTTCGAGGATGCGATTTACGCGTGGCGCAATCATGCGCGGCAATGGCCCGATACGAACGACGGCGTGTTGCTCGCCGCGGGCAGCGGGGCGCTCGGCGCGCGCCTGGCTGGGCCACTCGCGGAGCCGTCGAGCCTCGACGCGCTCGCCACCGGCGACGGCGGGCCGATGCAGGTCGGCGACGACTGCACGCCGCGCACGCTGCAATCGGCGGTGGGGCTCGTGTGGCGCGCGGTCGTGTTGTGGATGATCCTGCTGTTGATGTTGACCATCGCGGTGTGGCTCGCCTGAAGCGGCCACGCGCGCGCAGCACAAGAGAAAGCCGGGCGTTGCCCGGCTTTTTCAATTCCCGACGACGCCTCACCCCTTCAAAGGATCGCGCACAGTCCCGCATTGCCAGCACACGGTGAACTGCGCCTCGAGCATTTCGCCGCACTGCTGACATTGCCATAGAGGCGCGCCCGGTGCCGGTCCTCGCGACGCCGCTTCGATCAGCCGCCGCGCGACCGCCTCATCGCGTTCATCGACGAGCCACAGCTCCGGCGCGCATTGATCGGCCGGAATCTCGCCGAGCGCGCCGTTCAGATAGCGGTTATGCAGCTCGCAGGCGATGCCCGCGGTCTCCAGCACGTTGACCCAATGCTGTCCGATGATCAGGTTCGGCGCGCGCATCAGTTTCATGTCAGCGGACGATCTGGCTCGCCTCGTGCACGAGTTGCGCATAAAGCGCATGCCGTTCGCGGCGGATGCGGCCGTCGGCGACCGCTTCGAGGATAGCGCAGCCAGGCTCGTGCAGATGATGGCAGTTATAGAAACGGCAGTTCGGCAGCAGCGGCCGGAACTCGGGGAACGCGCGTTCGAGCCGGCCTTCGGTCAGATGGTGCAGGCCGAATTCCTGGAAGCCCGGCGAGTCGATCAGCGCGCCGGCCGCGCCGTTGACGTGATTCAAATCGGCCGTACCCTCCGACTGAGGCAGCGGATAAAGACGCGTGAACGTCGTCGTATGGCGCCCGCTGTTCAACGCGGTCGAGATCTCGCGCGTCGCCACTTCGGCGTCGGGAATCAGCAGGTTCACGAGCGTCGATTTGCCCATGCCGGACTGACCGAGCAGCAATGTCGCGTGACCGTGCAGATGTTCGGTCAGCGTGGCGCGTGCCGCCTCGGGCTGCATGCGGATCGACACTTCGAGCACCGGATAGCCGAGCGCGCGATACGGCTCGAGCCGCTTGCGCGCGCCATCCAGAGCAGCGGTGACGTCGATCTTGTTCAGCACGATCAGCGGCTTCAGTTCGTTCGCCTCGGCGGCGACGAGCGCGCGGCCGAGCAGATCCTCGCTGAAATGCGGCTCGGTCGCGAGCACGATCAGCAGTTGGTCGAGGTTCGCGGCGAACAGCTTCGACTTGTACTGGTCCGAGCGATACAGCAGATTGCGCCGCTCGCCAATTTCGACGATCACGCCTTGATCCGCCGAAGTCGGCTCGTAGACCACGCGATCGCCGACCGCGACCTCGCTGCGCTTGCCGCGTGGGAAACACTGTAGCAGCGCGCCGCCGTCTTCAGGGGCGACCAGATAGTGGCGGCCGTGCGCGGCCACCACGAGGCCGCCCGTGCGCGCGCCGTGCATGCCGGACCCGGCGCCGCGCGCCGCTTTCTTGGGAGCGCGGCCGCTCATGCGTGCTGCAACAGTCGGTCGATCCGCTGCGAGGCCGGCGGATGCGAGTAGTAGAACGCGGTGTAGAGCGGATCGGGCGTCAATGTCGACGCGTTGTCCTCGTACAGCTTGACGAGCGCGTTGATCAGATCGTGCGCGTCGGTTTGCGACGCGGCGAACGCGTCGGCCTCGAACTCGTGCTTGCGCGAGCTGAGGCTGCCGAGCGGCGTGACGAAGAACATGAACACCGGCAGCGCGAGGAAGAACAGCACGAGCGCGAGTCCGCTGTTGCCGCCAATGAGCGACGGCCGCACGCCGAGCCCTTCGTAGAACCATACGCATTGCGTCAGCCAGCCGAGCAGCGCGAGCATCGCGAGGCTGATCGCGAACGTGACGAGCATGCGCTTCATCACGTGACGGCGCTTGAAGTGGCCGAGCTCGTGCGCGAGCACCGCTTCGATCTCGCGGCCCGACAGGCGCGCAAGCAGTGTGTCGAAAAACACGATGCGCTTGCTCGCGCCGAAGCCGGTGAAGTACGCGTTGCCGTGCGCCGAGCGGCGGCTGCCGTCCATCACGAACAGACCCTTCGCGGCGAAGCCGCAGCGCTTCATCAGCGCCTCGATGCGGGTCACGAGCGCTTCATCCTTCAGCGGCTCGAACTTGTTGAAGAGCGGCGCGATGAAGGTCGGGAAAATCAGCAGGCCGAACATCTGGAACGCGACCCACACGACCCATGCCCACAGCCACCACAGGTTGCCCGCGCGGTTCATCAGCCACAGCACGACAAACAACAGCGGCAAGCCGAACGCGATACCGAGCAGCGCGCCCTTCAGACGGTCGAAGAAGAACAGGCTTTTGCTCATGCGATTGAAGCCGAAGCGTTGCTCGACGACGAACTGCCGGTAGTAGTCGAACGGCAGGTCTATCGCGCTCGTGATCGCGATCACAGCGGCAACCAGCGCAATCTGACCGGCATAGCCGCGGCCGAGCCAGTCGGAGATCGCGAGATCGAGCATCTGCACGCCGCCGAGCAGCGTGAGCCAGATCAGCACGGCCGCGCCGACGACGATCTCGACCATCGCGAGCCGCGTGCGCTCGACGGTGTAGTCGGCTGCGCGCTGATGCGCGGTGAGCGCGATGGTGTTCACGAACTGGCTGGGCACCTGTTCACGATGCGCGACGACGAAGCGGATCTGCCGCGACGCGAGCCAGAGTTTGGTGCCGACCATCGCGACGACGGCGACGATGAAGAGGGCGGTGAAGTACAGGGTAGGCATCCGAGGATTCCGTGGTATCTATGCGAGAATTATATGTTTCTTCCCGCCTCAGGGCGGAGATCCGGTTTAACGCGGCCGTTTAACGCATTAGCTCCGGGCAGCAGTTCAAGGCGGCGCTTCAGCGCAGCCGGCCCGGCTCGAACCGCGCGAATCCATTTCAAACGAACACATGCCGCGCCGCACGGGCTTGCAGCGAAGCCCGCGGCGCGGCCCTCAGGGTTGCCTTCATGACTGACATCCTCGCATCCACCGAACAGCCGCCGCTCGTGCGCAGCGACATGAATCTCGTCTGGCTGGACATGGAAATGACCGGGCTCGAGCCCGACACCGACCGCATCATCGAGATCGCGGTGGTGGTGACGAATTCGACGCTCGACAGGATGGTCGAAGGTCCGGTGCTCGCGATTCATCAGAGCGATGAGACGCTCGCGAAGATGGACGAGTGGAACCAGAACACGCATGGCCGCTCGGGGCTGATCGATCGGGTGAAGGCCTCGACGGTCAGCGAGGCCGACGCAACCGCGCAGATCCGCGAATTCCTCGGCCAGTACGTGCCGCCGGGCAAGTCGCCGATGTGCGGCAACTCGATCTGCCAGGACCGCCGCTTCATGGCGCGCTGGATGCCGGATCTGGAGAGCTTCTTCCACTACCGCAACCTCGACGTGAGCACGCTGAAGGAGCTGTGCCGGCGCTGGCAGCCGGTCATCTACAAGGGCTTCCAGAAGCGCGCGATGCACACCGCGCTGGCCGATATTCACGAGTCGATCGACGAACTGAAGTACTACCGCGAGCATTTCCTCGTGCCGTCGGCGCCCGACGCCGCCGCGAGCGCCAAATAAAGCGCGGGCCTGCACCTGCAGGCCCTAATCCGCCAACCTCAGTCCTGCCGCGGCGCGCGCTGCGCGCTCTTTGGCCGGAACGCCTTCACCACGTCGGCGTTGGTTTCCACGTAAGGGCCGCCGATCAGGTCGATGCAGTAGGGCACCGCCGCGAAAATTCCCGGCACCTTCACCGCGCCGTCATCGCGCAGGCCTTCCAGCGTTTCCCGGATCGATTTCGGCTGGCCGGGCAGGTTGATGATCAGCGCGGCATGCTGCGCCGTTTCGCGGATCACCGCGATCTGGCGCGACAGGATCGCGGTCGGCACGAAATTCAGGCTGATCTGCCGCATCTGCTCGCCGAAGCCGGGCATCTCCTTCGTCGCCACCGCGAGGGTCGCCTCGGGCGTCACGTCGCGGCGCGACGGGCCGGTGCCGCCGGTCGTCAGTACCAGATCGCAGCCCACTTCGTCGACCAGTTCGATCAGCGTCGCCGAGATGGTCGGCGCATCGTCGGCGATCAGCCGCGTGACGACTTGCCACGGCGAGCTCAAGGCCGCGCCGAGCCACTCCTGCAGCGCCGGAATGCCCTTGTCCTCGTATACGCCCGTCGACGCGCGGTCGCTGATCGACACGAGGCCGATCACGATTTCGTCGGGGTGGTTACGTTGCTTGCGTTGATCAGGCGTCGCGGTCGTCATCGTCGTGTTCCGGGGCGAGGTCAGCGTCTTCGGCTTCGTCGCCGGCGCCGGCGGCGTTCTTGATCCACTGGAACAGCTCGCGGAAGTAGCGCGGCGGCTTGCCCTGCTGCGCTTCCTTGCGCGCGTTGCGGATCAGCGTGCGGCCCTGCTGCGGGTCGGCGGCCGGGTGCTGGCGGATGAACTCGGTCAGTGCGGCGTCGTCGGCAAGCAGCTTTTCGCGGGTGCGCTCGATCCAGTGCAGCTTCGCCGTTTCCGTCTTGTTGACGCCGTTGTAGGTGTCGAGCGCGGTGCGCAGCGCGGCGATTTCGGTCTCCAGCAGCGAGCGCATCACGCGGCCGACGTACTGGACCTGGCGGCGCTTGCCTTCGAAGTCGGTGATGCGTCGGGCTTCGCGCACGGCTTCGTCGAGCTTTTCGGGCATCGGCATGCGCTTGAGCGCGTCTTTCGGCAGCGCGACGAGCTCCGAGCCCAGATCCTGCAACGCCTGCATTTCGCGTTTGACCTGGGACTTGCTCGGACGATCGTAGCCGTTTTCGTCGACTTCCGTGACGACCGATTCGATCGGTTGAGTGCGGGTTTTGCGTGTCATGCCGGTATTGTAACTTGCCGCGCCGGCCCGACCCGCGGCGGCGCGTACCTTGCTATGATCGCGGGATGCATTTATCCCGCACCCGCGCATCTCGCGCCGAACACGGTGCGCATACCCAGGGCCGCGCGGCCCCAACAGGACGGCAACCACAATGGCAGCAGACATGGACGTCAAGCAGCGCTTTTTTCCGCATACCCAGGATGAACTGAAGGAAATCGCCTCGGACATCCTCCGTCACGCGAAGGCGCTCGGCGGCACAGACGCCGCAACCGAAATCTCCGAGGGCGACGGCCTGTCCGTCTCCGTGCGGCGCGGCGAAGTCGAAACGATCGAGCACAACCGCGACAAGATGGTCGGTGTGACGGTGTTCATCGGCAACAAGCGCGGCAACGCGAGCACCTCGGACTTCTCGCCGCAAGCGTTGAAGGACACGGTCGCGGCCGCCTACAACATCGCGCGCTTCACCGCCGAAGACGATTGCGCAGGCCTCGCCGAAGCCGAGCTGCTCGAAACCGCGCCGCGCGACCTCGATCTGTATCACCCGTGGAATCTGTCGGCCGACGAAGCGGTCGAAATCGCGCGCCGCGCCGAAGACGCCGCGTTCGCGACTGATCCGCAGATCAAGAACTCCGAAGGCGCGAGCGTGTCGGCGCAGCATTCGCAGTTCGTGTTGGCGACCTCGCGCGGCTTCCTCGCCGGCTACCCGTACTCGCGCCACTACATCGCGTGCGCGCCGATCGCCGGCAGCGGCCGCAACATGCAGCGCGACGACTGGTACACGTCGACGCGCAGCGCCGACGAGCTCGCCGATCCGGAAGCGGTCGGCCGTTACGCGGCGCAGCGCGCGCTCGCTCGCATCGGCGCGCGCGGCCTCGATACGCGCAAGGTGCCGGTGCTGTTCGAAGCGCCGCTCGCGGCGGGCCTCCTCGGCGCGTTCGTGCAGGCGACGAGCGGCGGCGCGCTGTATCGCAAGACTTCGTTTCTGGTCGACAGCCTCGGCAAGCCGGTGTTCGCGCCGCACGTGCAGGTGGTCGAAGATCCGCACGTCGCGCGCGCGATGGGCAGCGCGCCGTTCGACGAGGAAGGCGTGCGCACGCGTCAGCGCTCGGTCGTGAAGGACGGCGTCGTCGAGGGCTACTTCCTGTCCACCTACTCGGCGCGCAAGCTCGGCATGAAGACCACCGGCAACGCGGGCGGCTCGCACAACCTGTCGCTGCTCAGCTCGGACACGCGCGCCGACGACGACTTCGAAGCGATGCTGAAGAAGCTCGGCACGGGCCTCTTGCTGACCGAGCTGATGGGGCAGGGCGTCAACTACGTGACCGGCGACTACTCGCGCGGCGCGTCGGGCTTCTGGGTCGAGAACGGCAAGATCCAGTACCCGGTCGAAGAGATCACGGTCGCGAGCACGCTACAGGAGATGTTTCGCCATATCGTCGCAATCGGCGCGGATACGATCACGCGCGGCACCAAGCAGACCGGCTCGGTGCTGATCGAGAGGATGACGATCGCCGGGCAGTAAGCCGCGCGGCGGCGCGTTCCGGCGCTGTCCCGTATCAAACGAAAACGCCACGCAGCTCAACGTTGCGTGGTGTTTTTTTATTGCATGCGTGGCGCGTGCCGTCAGACGTCCTTGCGTTGATACGTGACGAATGCGTAATCGAAGTCGTTCGGCGCATTCGAGTGATGCGCTTCGCGCGCGATTTCTTCCCACACCTGCGGGTCGATCGCGGGGAAGGTCGCATCGCCGTCGAAGTCAGCGGCGATCTCGGTGACGATCAGCTTGTCTGCGTGGCGCAGCCCTTCGTCGTACAACTCCGCGCCGCCGATCAGAAACGCCTGCGGCGCCTGGTCCTGCGCGGCGAGCGCGAGCGCTTCGTCGAGATTGGTCGCGGTGTCGCAGCCTTGAAAGCGCCGCGAGGCGTCGCGCGTGACGACGATGTTGCGGCGTCCCGGCAGTGGCCGGCCGATCGATTCATGTGTCTTGCGGCCCATGATGATTGGCGCGCCCATCGTCGTGCGCTTGAAGAACTTGAGGTCTTCGGGCAGTCGCCAGGGCAACTGGTTGTCGCGGCCGATCACGCCGTTGCTGGCGCGAGCGACGATCAGGGTGAGCGTCGTCATCGAATGGAAAGAGGAGGATAACCGGGCGATTCTACCCGACGCACCGATGCGCACCGATGCCCGCCCGCTGCTCACCCCTGCGCCGGCCCGTCCGTGGCGAGCCCTTTCTTGTCGTCGGCGCTACCCGGTTCGCGCAAACCGTGCACGCCCATCAGCCGATACAGCGTCACGCGCGAAATGTTCAGATCCACCGCCGCCTCGTTCAAGCGGTGCCGATGGCGCAGCAGCGCGGCCTCGATCGCGCGCTTCTCGGCGGCCTCGCGCGCCTGGGTGAGCGTCATGCTTTGCTGCTCGGTAAAACCGGCGAGGTCGAGGTCTTCGGCTGAGATCAGCTTGTTCTCGGCCATCACGATCGCGCGGCGCACGCGGTTGATCAGCTCGCGCACGTTGCCGGGCCAGTTGTAGTTGTAGAGCGCCTCGATCGCCGACGGCGTGAAGCCGCGAATCTTGCGCGCGTTGTCGGTCTTGAACTTGTGCAGGATGTGGTACGCGAGAATCTCGATGTCCCGCCCACGCGCGCGCAGCGGCGGCTCGTCGACGCGCAGCACGCACAGGCGATGAAACAGGTCCGCGCGGAACTGGCCGTCGCGCATCGCGCCGTCGAGATCCACGTGGGTCGCCGAGATGATGCGCACGTCGACCGGGATCGATTCGCGTCCGCCGAGCCGCTCGATCTTGCCTTCCTGCAGAAAGCGCAGCAGGCTCGCCTGGCTTTCGAGCGGCAGGTCGCCGATCTCGTCGAGAAACAGCGTGCCGCCGTCGGCCGCTTCGACTCGGCCGATCTTGCGCTGATTCGCGCCGGTAAAGGCGCCGCGCTCGTAGCCGAACAGTTCGGATTGCAGAAGGTGATGCGGAATCGCGCCGCAGTTGATCGGCATGAACGGCGCCTTGCGGCGCGGCGAGCGCTCATGGATCGCCAGCGCGGTCAACTCCTTGCCCGTGCCCGATTCGCCAGCGATGAACACGCTCGCGTCGGTGTTCGCGACCTTGCGGATCGTGCGAAAGAGCTGCTGCATCGCCTCGCAGGTGCCGACCATTTCTTCGTCGCCCGCTTCGCTGGCGGGCGGCGGGAGCTCCGGGTCGCACAGCGTGACCATGCCGAACGCGTGGCCGGCCAGATAGTCGATCGTCGCGTGCGCGACCGGCAGCTTCACGAAGTCGAAGCAGTAGTGGCGTACGAGGCGTCGCACCAGCGGATCGCTGAGCCGCTCGTTGCTCGCGAGCGCGATCCAGCCGATCTGCTGCTGACGCAGGCTCGCCTCGAGTCCACCGATGTCGCGCGGCGCGAAGCTGGCCAGATCGACGATGCCCGCGCACGTTATGTCCGGCTTCAAAAGCCGCCCGAGTTCGTGCGCCGAGCGCGCGGCCGCGACCTGCCAGCCGCGGCTTTTCAGATGCGCGATCAGCGTTTCGTCCGGGGTGCGCGCGACGTACAGCAGTTGTCGCGCGACGCCCGGCATCGCGGCGCTCGCGGGCGCGCCGGTTTCGTTGCTAGCCGGTGACCCGACGGCCGGCCCCGCGGCGACCCCGGCGGACGACACTGCGGCACGCTGCTTCGGCACCGCGAGGGACAGATGCGATCCCGCTGCCGCGACGGAAGCCACACTGCTCAGATGAGGTGATTCACGCACGTTCGACCTCGTATCGTTGACACGTCAGAAGGTGTACGGAAAGCGCACGCCGACCACGAAGTTCGGCGCGTCGGGTGTGAGTCCGATCGATACCGAGCCGTTGATGCTCAGGTGCTTGTTCACGACGTGGTTCAGGCCAAAATTCATCGCCGCGGCCGTGGTTTCGCTGCCCGGCACCTTCTGGTAGCTGCCGCCCGGCGCCTTGGTCTCCGACTCGGGCTCGAGCGCCATCGTGAACGACACGCTGGCCGAATCCTTGTCGGAGAACGCGAGCGCGACGCCGCCGCCGAACTGCACGATGTCGCCGAGCTTGACCGTCGCCGGTTCGGTTTGTCCCTGCACCGACGAGATGTCCGCGAACGAACGCGCGATGTTGTAGGTGTAGGAAACGCTGCCGAACAGCACGACCGGGTCGTAGGTCTTCAGCACCGACAGACCGGCGGTGATGTTCCAGAAACCGGTGCCGGTCGGCAGTCGGGTCGGCGCGACGAGGTTGGTGTTGTTCGCGTCGATCTGCACGACTTTTTCGCCGAACGGCGAGCTGCCGGTCGGCGCCTTCACGCGCAGACTGCCGACTACGTCCGGCAGCGCATTGGTTTCCCTGACGAACTGGTAGTAGATGCCGAAATTCACGTCGCCGATGTCGTGACTCGACACCGTCGCGTCCGACAGCGTGCTGGCTGCGCCGCCCGCGCCGCCGACGATGAAGGTGCTGCGCCGGTACACGTACGGCACGTCGACGTCGACGTTGATGCGGTCGGACACGCCGTAGCGCGTGTCGAGGTCCGCCATCACCTGGTGCGACTTGGTCTGGCCGAGGTTGATGTTGCCGAGGAAGATCGCGTCGAGCGCGAGGAAGCCCGACAACTGCAACTGGCGACGGTCGTAGTAGGTGTCGCTGATGCCGAAGTCCATCGTCAGCTTGTGGTCGAACAGCGGCGCATGCTCGCGCTGCACGACCGCCTGCTCGGCTTGCGTGCGCACCGGTTCGTTCGCGCGCTGGGTCTGGCCGACCGCGCCGCTGCCGTCGGTGGCGGCGGGCAGGCCGCCGGCGCTGGCGTTGCCCGCGTTGCTGCCGGCCGGCGTCGGCGGATTGACCGGCACGCCGGTCGCGGTGCCGGTGGTGCCCGCCGGCGCGGGCGCGCCAGGCGCGATCTGCGCGAGCGGCGGCAGCGGCACCGGCAGGCCGTCGGCGCCGGGCTGCTCGGCCACCGCGCCGCTGCCCGCGGGAGCGCCGGCGCCCGGCAGGCCACGGCCGCGTTGCGCCATCTCGAGTTCGGTGACCTGGCGTTCGAGCGAATGGATCTGCCGCTGCTGCTCGTCCACGACGCGCATCAGCGTGTTCAGACGGTCCTCCACGGATTGACCGGCGAGCGCCTGCGCGCTCGCCGGCTGAGAAAGAGCCCAAAGCATGACGGCGGCCGGAATGGCCGCGAGAGCCATGCGCGGTGCCCTGGTCGATGACACTTTTTTCATTATTTGCTCCCCCGGTGGTCCGGCCGCGCGGTCCTGACTGCGTGGCCGTCTCTTTTTTGCTTGTGGTGCAACTGGCGGGTGGCGGCCCGCTCCGTTATCTCCTGTTTTGCAGTGCCTGCAGTACGCCCAACTGACGAAGCATCGAAGCCGGCATCTGCTGGGTTTGCAGATGCAGTTGCAGGGCGTTGGCGACTTGCTGGTTATTGCCTGCGATCTGCAGCAACTGGGCGATCTGCCCGTTGCTCGGCGCGATGGTCTGGGTGGCGAGCCCAGCGGGTGTCTGCAGCGCGACGTTCACGCCGTTGCTGCCGAACGAAATGCCGGCTTTCACTGAGCCGGTCGAATTGCTGGCCGTCGCCGACGGCGCGTTGGCGGAGCCGGTCAGCGTCGCGGCGCTGTTGTTGAAGTCGATCAGCGCGGAGTTGGTGCCGCTGTTGCGATCGCCCGCGACCTGGCTAACCTGCGACACGCCGTTGACGCCGATGCTCTGGCCGCCGCGCGCCTGCGCATTCGGGTTGGCGCCCGAATCGCCGGCATGGCCGTGCGCGCCGCCGCTCACGCTCGCGAACGTGCTGACGGAACTCGTGAGCTGGCCGCCACCGTTCTGTACCGCGCTCAGCGAGCCTTGAGCGAGCGCGCTCGCGCCGTTGGGCAACTGCCATTGCGAAATGACGTTCAGCACGAAGCCGGAGATCATCGTCGCGCCGGCGTATTTGCCGGTCTGGGTCGCGAGCACGTCGTCGCCGACCAGCTGCACTCGCAGCGGCTCGGCGCCTGGCGCGGACCGTATCGAAAGTTCGGGAGCCGGTGGCGAGGCGGCGCCCTCCGAGGCATGGGCGACGCTGCTTGCGCCGCCATAGGCGATGGCGCAGAGCACGAACCCAAGCGGTGTCAGGTGTGACTTCATGGCGGGATCAGAACATGTCTGCCTTGTTCAAGCCGTACTCGAAAAAGGGCGTCGCGGCGGTGCCGGCCGCCAGCGCGGCGGCGCGCAGCTTCAGCGCGAGCGACTCGTTGTCCTGCAACAGCGGTGAATCCTCCCTGAAGGGTTTGCCGAGGACCGCGAACACGAGGCCGTTCCAGGTCTTCGCGAAGTCGTCTTCGAGCACGATGCGATTGCCGAGCGCCGGGTCCGCGATGAACACGCGGCCGTCCTGCGCATGCTTGACGATCACGAAATGCTCGTAGCCGTCGATGTTCATCAGGACCATCACGGGGATCTGAAGGTGGTGAAGCGCGTCGACGTTGACGCGAAAGCCGCGGCCGCGCAGTCCGATGGTTTCGACGAAGTGCTTCATGTCGAGCATCGAGAAGCCGTTCTTGACGACGACTTCGGGCGTCGAAAAAACCATCATCCGGCGGATCAGTTCGGTTTCCGGAATATCGATGCCGTAGCCGTACTTGAGGAGGGTGGCGAGCGCCGCCGCGCCGCAGCTGTAGTCGAACTGCTGATTGACGATGTGGTTGTAGCGCAGGTCCTTCATCGAACGGACCGTCTTCGTCAATGGCACGCCGACGAACGTGGACGTGTCGATGCTCGACTGTGCGGCGGCGTGGTCCGCGCACAGCACATAGCCTGCCAGCGCTACCGCGAACGGTAGCGCCGGGAACCCCTTGAACCCGGTCATGCTGGTCTCCTGCCCGATCCGCGCCGGCAGCTTCTATGGCTGCCGGCGCGCCCTTCCGACTGCTTTTGCTTCTTCTGCTTGCCCGTGGTCGTCGCGTCGTCGGCTTATTTGCCGCTGTTCAGCGCCGCGATGGCAAGGCCGTTGTGCTGCAAGTTGCCCGCGCCGCCGGCGATGTTCACGCCGATGTTGCCGGAGGCGCCTTTCAACGTATCGGCGCCCAGACTCGCGGTGCCCTGGAATTGCCCATGAACGACCATCGTGGCGGATTGCGAGTTGTCATCCGTCGCATCCATCGCGGTGGTCAGCGCCTTGCCCGGCGAGGTCGTCGTCACTGCGCCGGCAAGCGCGTTGTCCTGCGCGTTGCCGATGCCGGACGCGACGTTCACGCCGACGTTGCCCGTCACGCCCGACAGCGACCCGTTGCCAACCGACGCGTTCAGATTGAAGCTATGGATCGCCGCGCTGCCGCCCGAGGACTGCACGTTGAAGTCCTGCGCGTTGCCGAACACGTTGCCGACGTCGACCGAGGCGAGCGACACGTCGTTGCTCTGTGCGTTGTCGATGCCTTCCGCGATGTTGATGCCGAGGTTGCCCGACACGTTGCTGGCCGCGTTGGTGCCGGTGGTCGCGTTCAGCGTGGCGGCCCGTTCGTTGTTGATGTGCTGGGTGATCGAGCCGCGCGTCGTCACGTCGGTCGTCGCGAGGCCTTCGTCGATGCCCCATACGGCGCCGTACGCGTTGGTCGACGAAGAGCGGCTGCGCGAGTAGCTCGACGATTGCTCGCCGACCCTCGCAAAGCCGGAGCCTTCGCTCGCCTTGAAGCTCCAGGAACGGCTTTGCCCGGATGCTTCGCTCGCTTCGAAGGCGCCGGCGACGCCCGACGAGTTCGAGTAGCTCGACTCGCGATAACCGGCGTGCAGGCCGCCATGGGCGCTGAACGAGCCGCTGCCGTGCGAGGGCGTGTTGTGGTCCTGATAGCTGTAGCTGCCGCCGATCGAGCCGCCCGCCGCGATATGGCCGCCCGAATTCTGACTCGTGTGCGAGAAGCTGCCCGCGATGCCGGCTGCCTGCTGGCTCGTTTCATAGCCGCCGCTCGTCACGCTCGCACTCTGGCTGCCGTACGCATAGCCGCCCGAAGCTTCGAAGCCCTGCGCGCTCGAGTTCGACGAGGTATGGCTTTGCGTCGTGAACGCGAATGCCGTGCCGCCGCCTCTGACCGACGACCTGTTGTTGTTGATGCTCGTGGTCACGGTGCCGGTGGTGTAGGTCTGGGCCTGCGGATCGAGCGTCGCGTTGACGTTGACCATCTGATTGTTGTTGATCACCGCGTTAGCCGTGCTGGAGACATGCACGCAGCCAAACAGTCCGACCATACCCTCGACGCCGACCATCTCGCCGACGACCGTCGTATTGAACAGGTAGGCCTTCTGCGGCGCGGCAAGCACGCTGCCGGATGCGGCAATGAGAACGGCCGTGGCAATAAGAGTGCGCTTCATGATTCGCTCCGATACTTAAGTGTGGTCAGTTAAAAAAAGTGCCCGCCGGGGGACGGAGCACAAAACTGTTTGCCGTGGCATTACCGGCGCCGGCTGCCTGGTTGATCTGCACGATTCCGCTCGCGTTACGGAAGGCATCGCTGGAAATGCTTGCCTCGCGCACGCCGTGAATCGTGTTCGACCGCCCCGGACTGCCGTTTTTCGGGGCCGTCGCGGATAGCTCCCCATCCGAGACGGTCTCGACTCCGAGCGCCGCAGTCCCGATCTGGGTGCTGTTGCGCTGCAGATTCCCTGCTCCGGCCGACTGGTTCACCAGCACCGCGCCGGATGTGTTCGAAAACGCATTGGCCTCGATCGACGCTTGCGCGCGCGGCACATTCGCGAGCACCGACGCGCTTTGCACACTCGCGTTCGCGTTGCCGACGGCGGCGCCATTCGTCACCGTGATCTGGTTGATCTGCGCGTTGTCGAGGCCAGCGGTTTCGTTGACCGAGAGCGCGCCCGTCGCGCCCATGCCCGCGCCGCTGCCGATTGTCGCGGTGGCGCCGACGACCGGCACCGCCGGCGACTGCGCGTGGGCCTCGCCGGCGACGAGCGCGGCGATGCCCATGCACAGGCACGCGCAGACGCGCAGGGCAGTGCGCGCCGAAGTGAATCGCAGTGATTCGAGCGATGGCAGCGAGGGGCGCAGGCGCGTGCTCATTTCAGGCCTCCGAGTGCGCCGCCGAGCACGTTCGATAGCGGCGCGAGCGCGCCCGTCACGGACGAGCTGATCGTGCCGCCGACGCCCGTCGCCGGTCCGCCGATGCCGCCCGCGTTCAGCGGGATCGTATTGCCGGTCGCCTTGCCGGAGAGGATCTGCGTGACGGCCTGCATGCCCGTGCCGCCGAGCACGCCGCCGGCGACGACGCCGTTCGAGCCGTGCGCGTTGGTCAGATCGGTGTCGCCGACGAGCGTCGCGATCGTCGGGTCGAACGAGTTGGCCGGGAACGTGGTGGCGCGCACCGCGACCGGGTCCTGGTCGCGCGGCACGGGGACGAACGCGTCGCGCGGCGTGACGCTGCGCTCGACGATGATGTCGCCCGGATTGGCGACCTGCTCGGCATACGCATGGCTCGCGAAGCAGGCGCTGACGAGGACGCTGGCGAAGAGGGCGGTGCCGGCCAAAGCGGTGCGCGGCAAGACGGGAGCGTTGCTGAACGACGCCGCCGGCAGCCCGAGGGCGCGCGGCGTCTGGTGGTTCGTGCTCATGTCCCGGTCCCTTCTCTGTTGTTGCTTGTGTCCCGCCGTCGTGGGGCGCATCAACTTTCGCGCGGCCACCGGTCCCGCCTTCCTTGGTTATTTGCTATCGGTTCGTTGCTTCGTCCTGCTCACTTGCGCTGGTAGGTCGAGACGTTGCCCTGGGCGGCGCGTGCTGCATCGACGGGCACGGGCAGCGGCGAGGGCGGGGCGATCTCGTCCCACAAGGTCACCTGGTTGCCGCCGCCTCGCATCAGTTGTGGCGTCGCGGCGACCATCAACATGCCGACCGCGCCGCCGCGTTGCCGCGACAGCATCTGGTCGTCGAGCGAAATATCGTTCACCGATGCAGCATCGCCAGCCGGGTTCGACGCGTTGGCGGCAAGCTGACTGCCGTCCTCCGCGGCAACCGGCGAAGCGGTTTGCGGGCTGGCGGAGGCGGGGTCGGTGGCATCGTTGAAATCCGCCGGCGTGACGGAACGCGTCGGCGCGGCTGGCGTTGTCTGGGTGCCGGCACTCGCCGGCAGGGCGCTGAGCGCCAGGGCTGCGCAAATTGCGAAGAATGGTGCGCGGCGGCTTATCAGATCGATGCGGAATGCGAGTCGCATGATGTGTCTCCCTGGTGTTCGCCAATTAGCGAAACATGTGCCATCGCTCGCAATCCATTGATGCGTCTGGCGCCCACCGGCGGAATGACAACTAATGCGTTCCAAATCGGAAAAAAACGTTGCAGCCCTGAAACGGGTCAGCAGAAAATACCTATAATTCGATAATCGGTAAGGTACGAACTACCGTCGCCGGAACGCCACGAAAAGCGCTTCCACTAATGTTTTATTTGTCGGCTGAATATAGGGCGATCGGCCGCTAAACCATGATGGGCAAGGGGTCCATCGATTAAATTCGCATAATTGTTTTCGAAGCGGCGCACGTATAGTAAGCTCTCGAAAACAGCTTCAGATTTAAAAAAGGCCCATATCAGGCCGTCTCAAACACACACGCCGCTTTCTTGGGGATCAGCTGTCCGCACGGAATGGAATGGCCGTTCGGGTTTTGCGATTCGCGAATCCCGGACGAGTCAGCGTGTCTGAACCGCAGTTTCAGGTGCATGCGTCGTCCTTAACGTTCGTTGACGAGAGGATCTGAATAATGGAACCCGCAGCGCGGCAACTGATTTACGTTTCGCGTGACCCGAGCGCGGAACTGAATACGCGTTTTATGCAGCGTGGCTGGCATGTGGAAGTCGTGGGATCGGCGCGCGATGCGCGCCGGGCAGTGCGCACCGGCTCGGCAGCTGGCGGCCTGCTCGATTTGTCCAGTGATTTCCAGCCGCACGAAATCGCCGCTTTCGAATCCTGTTTGACCATGCCGAACGTCGGCTGGGTCGCTGCCACTGCGCCAGGCCAACTGCAAGACGCCGCGTTGCGCCGGCTCGTGCGCGACTACTGTTTTGATTATGTGACGGTGCCGTCTTCTGGCGACCGTATCGTCGACTCGGTCGGTCATGCGTACGGCATGATCTCGCTGAGCGACACGACCCCGCACGACGGCTTGCAAGGCGCCGAGGGCGAGATGGTCGGCTCGTGCGACGCGATGCTCGCGCTGTTCCGCTCGATCCGCAAGGTCGCGATGACCGACGCGCCGGTGTTTATCTCCGGCGAATCGGGCACCGGCAAGGAGCTGACGGCGGTCGCGATTCATGAACGCTCGGCGCGGCGCAACGCGCCGTTCGTACCAATCAATTGCGGCGCGATTCCGCCGCATCTTCTGCAATCGGAACTGTTCGGCTACGAGCGCGGTGCGTTCACCGGCGCGAACCAGCGCAAGATCGGCCGAGTCGAAGCGGCCAACGGCGGCACGCTGTTTCTCGACGAAATCGGCGATCTGCCGCTCGAAAGCCAGGCGAGCCTGTTGCGCTTCCTGCAGGAGCGCAAGGTCGAGAGGCTCGGCGGACATACCGCGATCGATGTCGACGTGCGCATCATTTCGGCGACGCACGTGGACATGACCGCGGCGATGATCGAAGGACGCTTCCGTTCCGACCTGTATCACCGCCTCTGCGTGCTACAGATCGACGAGCCGCCGCTGCGTGCGCGCGGCAAGGACATCGAGCTGCTCGCGCGGCACATGCTCGAACGTTTCAAGAAGGATGCCAGCCGCCGTCTGCGCGGCTTCGCGCCCGACGCGATCGCCGCGCTTCATAACTACGGCTGGCCCGGCAACGTCCGCGAGCTTATCAACCGGGTGCGGCGCGCGATCGTGATGTCGGAAGGACGCGCCATCACCGCGCGCGACCTCGAACTCGCCGAATACGTCGAGATCGTGCCGGTGTCGCTCGCGCAGGCGCGCGAAGCGGCGGAACGTCAGGCGATCGAGCTTGCGTTGCTGCGGCATCGCGGGCGGCTCGGAGACGCGGCACAGGAGCTCGGCATCTCGCGGGTGACGCTGTACCGGCTGCTGTGCTCGCACGGCATGCGCCATATGGAAGGCGAGCCGATGTCGGCGCCGCACGGCGATTTGCCGGCGTCGGTGCAGCATCTGTAAGCGGCGAGGCTGGCGACGCGGCTTGTGAAGGTCTGGCGCGTCGCCTCGAAGCACTTTTGCGTGCACCTGTTTGCCGCTCGCATATATCGCGTACCCCGGCGTTTTCCTTTCCGTCTGATATTCCCCCTCGATTTTTCCCATGCGGCGCGCCATGCCCCGGCGTCGTCCGGTCGCGCTTGTTAGAATTGGGCTTTGCTCAATTCTGTGAGCGCGCCTGATCGGGTTCGCGCCGCGCGTCGAAGGAAACCGCATGAAACAATATCTGGACCTCGTCCGCACGATTCTCGATACCGGCACGTGGCAGGAAAACCGCACCGGCATCCGCACCATCAGCATGCCCGGTGCGATGCTGCGCTTCGATCTGCAGCAGGGCTTCCCCGCGGTCACGACGAAAAAGCTCGCGTTCAAGTCGGCGATCGGCGAGCTGGTCGGGTTCCTGCGTGCCTCGCGCAGCGCCGCGGATTTCCGCGAGCTCGGCTGCAAGGTGTGGGACGGCAACGCGAATCAGAACGCGCAGTGGCTCGCCAATCCGTATCGCGAGGGCCCCGATGATCTCGGTGACGTGTACGGCGTGCAATGGCGCAAGTGGCCGGCCTACAAGGTGCTCGACGCCAGCGCGAGCGCGCAGCTGGCCGACGCGCAGGCGCGCGGTTTTCGCGTGATCACGCAGTTCGACGAAGATGGCCGCTCGAAGGTACTGCTTTACAAGGCGATCGACCAACTGCGCCAGTGTCTCGACACGATCATGCAGAACCCCGCCGATCGACGGATTCTGTTCCATGCCTGGAATCCGGCCGTGCTCGATCAGATCGCGCTGCCGGCTTGCCATCTGCTGTACCAGTTCCTGCCGAACGCGACGCGCCGCGAAATTTCGCTGTGTTTGTATATTCGCAGCAACGACGTCGGGCTCGGCACGCCGTTCAATCTGACCGAGGGTGCGGCGCTGCTGCACCTGGTCGGACGGCTGACGGGCTATACGCCGCGCTGGTTCAGCTATTTCATCGGCGATGCGCACATCTACGAGAAT
Source organism: Paraburkholderia sp. BR13439 (assembly GCF_040948805.1). Taxonomy (NCBI): domain Bacteria; kingdom Pseudomonadati; phylum Pseudomonadota; class Betaproteobacteria; order Burkholderiales; family Burkholderiaceae; genus Paraburkholderia; species Paraburkholderia sp. BR13439. The sequence goes on from NZ_JBFPKN010000007.1 coordinate 185,394, forward strand.
CAGCTGGATATGCTGCATCAGCAGCTCAAGCGCGAGCCGTACGATAGTCCGCGGCTCGCGATTTCCGATCGGGTGCCCGACTACGCGAAGACCGGGGTGTACGAGCCGGAATGGCTCGAGAAAATCGAGCCGGCGGATTTCTCGCTGATCGGCTATCAGCATCACGAGCCGCTGACGGCGCCAATGGCGATCTGATGTCGGTGGAAGCGGGGCGATAGCGTTCGCTCCCGTCCGATATAGAAAAGCCCCGCGATGGCGTGTGTCGCGGGGCTTTTTCGTTGCCGGAACGGCAGGTGTCCTGCTCAGCTCCTGTGATGGTCGTCGCGATTGCCGCCGCCCTGGTGCTGCTCGGCGTGCTGCGGTTGCGGCTGGGGTTGCGGACGTGGCTGCTGCACTGGCTGGGGCCGCGGTTCGGGGCGTGGCTGCTGCATCTGCATCTGCGGACGCGGCTCTGGCCGGGCTTGCGGCACCGGCATCGGCTGTGGACGCGGCTCGAAATGCGGCTGCTGCGCCTGCTGGAATTGCGGCTGGGGCCGAGGAGCTTGCGGCATCGGCTGCGGACGCGGCTCGAAATGCGGCTGCTGCGCCTGCTGCAACTGCGGCTCGGGCCGAGGGGCTTGCGGCATCGGCTGCGGATGCGATTCGAAATGCGGCTGTTGCGCCTGCTGCATTTGTGGTTCGGCACGCGGTTGCTGCGGCGGGACGGCGCGCGGCGCCTGTTGCATCGCAGGCGGATGCCAGTTCGACCCACGCGCCTGTTGCTGCGCGGCCGGGTTTTCCGGCGGATGCGGCACACCGGACTGCGGCGCTAAGCTCGGCTGTTGCGGGTGGCCGGGCTGTTCCATGCGCGGCGCCCGCTGCGCCATCGGCGGATGCGGCTGCGTCCATGCGGGCTGAGACCTGCCGACCGCGCCCCATTCCTGCGGCGCGCCGTGCTGCCCTGCGTGCGCTGCCGCGTCGGCTGGATTAGCGCCGACTGCTTGCGGTGGCCGCGGCACACCGTTCGACGGACGGCCCAGATTGCCCACGAGCCCGCTCTCGCCGGGCTGCGGCGGACGCCCGTTGCCGACCATCTGCGGCGGCATGCCCGCACGCGCTTGCGGAGGCGCCTCGCCACGCGGCACCACGGCGCCAGCTTCGCCGGGCCGCTGACCGGCCTGTTCGACGCCATGCGGCGCGTTGCCGCCCATTGCGCCAGGTGTACCAGGCGCACCTGCCGCCATCCCCGGCGGACGTCCCGGCACATGCGATTGCACGACCCGCACGTTCGCCATCGGCAGCGCGCCAGGTGCACCGGTCATATGCGCGGGTACCGAGGTGCGCACGACCGGCTGGCCGCCGCCGGGCACCCGGCCGCCGCTTTGCGCGAAGCGCTGCGCGAGTTCGTCGTGGAAAGCGGCGGGCATGACGGGATTGCGGGTCGCGACGACCGGCCGGCCGGCGACGCTCGCCGGTGGCCGATAGTTCGCGCGCCGCAGATCCGACCCGAAGCTTTCGCGCACCGGCGCGATCCCCGGTGCGCCCGGATTGATTCGCGCGTTGCGCCACTGCGCCGGGTCGACCTTCTGCGAGAAGCGTCGGACCGGCTGACCGTGCACGAACGCGGTCGCCGGCACGGCCGTCACACAGCCCGGCACGCGATAGTTCACGTACGTGTTCACGTTGCGGTGGTAGTCGTTGTAGATCGTCGCGCGGTTCACGCGGTTGTAATAACCGGCGCTCCAGCGATCGTGATCGCCCCAATGCGGATGCCACGGCTCGCCCGGCCCGAGCGGAAACCACGCGACCCCCGCCGCGATGACGCCGCCGACCGCCAGGTTGACACCCCAGTCGGCGCCGCCGTCGTCATCACCGACGAACGCGACCAGCGCCGGCGCGTAGGACGGCGCCACGTCCGCTTCGAGCGGACCTGGCACCCAGGCCCACGCGCCGTCGATGTCGGCCCAGCGGCCGTAGTGGTACGGCGCGAAGCCCCAAGGCTGGTCGTCGACCCAGGTCCAGCCCCACGGCGCCTGCCAGACCCAGTGGCCGTCGTGATACGGCGCCCAGCCGGCCGGCGTCGCGTTCGGCACCCACACTGCGCCGTACTGCGGCGTCTCGCGCCATGTGCCGTTGGCATCGAGATCCTCGTAGCCGGGGATGTCGCGCGACACGTAGCGCGCCGACGGCGAGCGGTCTTCGGTGGCGTCGCGGCTGGCGGCCCATTGGTCGAGCTCGTCGGCGGCGGGCGCGCGGTTGTCGGCGAGTTGCTGCAGGTTGGTGCCGGCAAAGCGGATCTGCTGACCCGCCGCAATCGGCACCTGGCCGCCGTCGCCGTAAGCGATTGCGCTGCCGCTGCGCACGGTGACGGTCGTGCTGCTGCCGTCGGGCGCGACGTCGACGCGGTAGTCGCCGGGACCGTTCACGCCGAGCGCAAGATTCGGCGTGTCGATTTCATACGACGACCCCGGCGCGAGTTCGCGCACGCGTGTCGACAGCGTGCCTTGCGCGACTTTCAGTTGCGCGGTCGAGTCGTCGAGGTTGAGCACGTCGAGGCTCGTGTTCTGGCCGAGGCGCACCGCGGTCGAGCCGATGTGCAGCTCGGAGCGGGCGTTCCGGTCGTTCCACAGCTGGTCGCCGGTCGTCAGCGGCCGATTGATCTGGGCATACGACCAGTCGGTCGCGCCGGCGGGCTCGGTGGTCACGGCCCCGGCCGTGTAGTTCAGACGCGCGATGCGCCCAGGCGGATCGCCCCCGGACGCTTCGCCGCCCGACCCGACGGCTACCGCGGCTGGTGGCGCAGGTGGCGCTTCCTGCGCGAGAGCGGTTTGCGCGGCGAGCGCGACGACCGCGGCCGCGATCAGCGTATAGCCGCTGATCCGGCGATGAATCCCCGCTTGCCGCACGGGTTGCTTGGCGTGTGTCATGACTGATCTCCGGCGGACGCGGCAATCGGCCGGGTCCGTTCAGTCACTGTACCTGCCGCCTATGTTTCAAGGCCCGCACATTTGTAAGGTGGATTCGCTCGCCTGTAACAAAAGGTCTCGCGCGGGTCTCGCGTGGGTCCCGCGGCTCCGCGGCAAAGCCTGTTCAGCGGTCTATCCGGCCAGAAACGCATCGAATTGCTGATGGCCGGCCGGCGTGACGCGCAGCACGCGCGGCCGCTCCGTCCGCTCGACCCAGCCATGCGCCGACCACGCGTCGAGCAACGCCGCGCCGAGCGCGCCGCCCAGATGCGGCCGGCGCATGCTCCAGTCGAGGCAGGTGCACGCGAAGCGCCGCCGCCGGGTCTTCTGCGCGGCGAGGTCGATGCCCCAGTCGGCGAAGCGGGCGGCGCCCTGCGCGGTCGCTTCGAGCGAGGCGCCGTTTTGCGTCAGCAACCCGCGCTCGAGCATGCGCTCGAATATCCGCACCGACAGCTCGCCGGCCATGTGGTCGTAGCAGGTGCGCGCAAAGCGCATTTCCAGCGGCACGGTGCGTGCCGGACGCGGCACGGAGCGCTGCGGCGCGCTGACTTGCGCGACGTTCGCGAGTGCTTCGATCGATGCGGCGATGTCCGCCGACGCGATACGGAAATAGCGATGCCGGCCGCGCACTTCGAGCGCGAGCAGCCCGCCGTCGGTGAGCCGTCCGAGATGGGCGCTCGCCGCCGATGGCGACAGCCCCGCGATCATCGTCAGTTCGCCCGCGGGGCGCGCGCTGCCGTCCATCAGCGCCCACAGCATCGCGGCGCGGCCGGGATCGGCGAGTAGCGCGCCGATGCGGCTCAGGCCGGGGAAGTGGTTCTGGTCGTCCAAGAGGGGGGCGGTCATCGCGAATCTCCTGAAGGGGCGGCAAAGTGCGCCGCCACGATTCCTACTCTACGCGCAGCAGGTATTCGATGTTTCAGCTTTGCATGAACAATCAATGTGAAGGACGTGTCACGCTCGCCCGCGTTCCCGCGCCGTCTCGTGCCGCCAGGCTAGAATCGAAGCCTGTTCTGGCAGGAATTCGATGTGATGAAAACGCTTCTGGCCGTCGCCGCGACGGTTCTGCTGTTTACCGCCTGCGCAGGGGGCGGAGCCGGCTCGGGCTCGGCCGGCAGCGGCAGCATCAGCATGTACGGCACCATCGACCAAGGGATCACCTTTCACAACTAGGCCGACCGCCGGCCCATCGGCGTGCCGCGCGCCGCGTCTTCCATGCGACGCCGCGCCGCGCGCAATATTGCGCTCGTATAATCGCCTCCTTTCAATGCATCCGATTGACCGGAGTCAAGATGAGCACTGTTCCCACCGCACCGCTGGACCGTTCGGAAACCACCTTCCGCTTTCTCGCCGAGCCGACCTCGGTCAACTTCGGCGGCAAGGTGCACGGCGGCGCGCTGATGAAGTGGATCGACGAAACCGCCTACGCATGCGCGGCGGTATGGTCGGGGCGCTATTGCGTGACGGTCAGCGTCGGCAATATCCGTTTTCGTCGGCCGATTCTCGTCGGCAATCTGGTCGAACTGCGCGCGCGCGTCGTCGCCACGGGCCGCACCAGCATGCACATCCACGTGTCGGTGCACGCGGGCGACCCGAAGGGCGGTGAACTGCTGCAGACCACCGACTGTCTCGTCGTGATGGTCGCCGTCAACGAGAACGGCCATCCGGTGCCGGTCCCGGCCTTCTTGCCGGAGACCGAGGAGCAGAAGCGCCTCGCCAGGTACGCGATGGACGTGAAGGAAGCGCTCGACGCGATCGTCGAACTGAAGCCGGAAGAAGTCGCGCAGGGAAAAATCTGAGCGCAGCGAGGCGGCGCGCGGCGCGCCCGTTTGCGCGCCATCTGTCACGCCGCCTCGCGGAGCATCATGCCGTGCGTCCGACCATATCGTTCGGTCGCACCCACTCGTCGAACTGCTGCTCGGTGACATAGCCGAGCGCCAGTGCCGACGCCTTCAGCGTCGTGCCTTCCTTGTGCGCCTTTTTCGCGATCTGCGCGGCCTTGTCGTAGCCGATGTGCGGATTGAGCGCCGTGACCAGCATCAGCGATTCGTTCAGCAAGGTATCGATGCGCTCGTGATTCGGCTCGATGCCGACCGCGCAGTTGTCGTTGAAGCTCTGCGCGCCATCGGCGAGCAGGCGCACCGACTGCAGCAGGTTGTGCGCGATCATCGGCCGGAACACGTTCAGCTCGAAGTTGCCGCTCGCGCCGCCGATGTTCACCGCGACGTCATTGCCGAACACCTGTGCGCACAGCATCGTCAGTGCTTCGGACTGGGTCGGATTGACCTTGCCCGGCATGATCGAGCTGCCCGGCTCGTTTTCGGGGATCGACAGCTCGCCGAGACCGCAGCGCGGGCCGCTCGCGAGCCAGCGGATGTCGTTGGCGATCTTGTTCAGGCTCGCCGCTACCGTTTTGAGCGCGCCGTGCGCGAAGACGAGCGCGTCGGCCGCGGCCATTACCTCGAACTTGTTCGGCGCCGACACGAACGGCAAACCGGTCAGCTTGCCGATCGCGGCGGCGACGCTGTCGGCGAACTTCGGATGCGCGTTCAGTCCCGTGCCGACCGCGGTGCCGCCCTGCGCGAGCTCGTACAGGTGCGGCAGCGCCGACTCGACGTGCCGGATGCCATGCTCGAGCTGCGCGACATAGCCGGAGAATTCCTGGCCGAGCGTGAGCGGCGTCGCATCCTGCAGGTGCGTGCGGCCGATCTTGACGATATCGGTAAACGCTTTCGCCTTGCCGTCGAGCGTATCGCGCAACGTTTTCAGCGCGGGCAGCAGATGCTTGACGATCGCGTCCGCGGCGGCCACGTGCATCGCGGTCGGAAACACGTCGTTCGACGACTGCCCGCGATTCACGTCATCGTTCGGATGCACCTTGCGCGCTTCGCCGCGCTCGCCGCCGAGCAGTTCGCTCGCGCGGTTCGCGATCACCTCGTTGAGGTTCATGTTGGTCTGCGTGCCCGAGCCGGTCTGCCAGACCGCGAGCGGAAATTCGCCCGGATGCTTGCCGTCGATGATCTCGTCGGCCGCCTGCATGATCGCGCGCGCCTTCTGCTCGTCGAGCACCCCGAGGCCGAGATTGACTTCGGCGGCCGCGCGCTTGATCACCGCGAGCGCGGTGATCAGTTCGGGCGACTGCTTTTCCGTCGAGATCTTGAAGTTCTGCAGCGAGCGCTGCGTCTGCGCACCCCACAGGCGAGCGTTCGGCACCGCGATTTCGCCGAAGGTGTCGCGCTCCATCCGTACGTCTTCAGTCATGGTTGACTCCGCGTCTCAAAGTTCCGAGTTGACAGGCAATAAGGAGAATAGACCGGTTAGCACATTCCGGTAAAAACCGGCCTGCGGATCGAAAATGTAGGTGCGTGTCTCGCCGTTCTCGACGTCGGTCCAGACGAGCGGCGACAGCGGCGCGCCGATCGAGCGCAGATAGGCGAGCTGGGCCGAGTCGGCGAGCGTTACGTGGTAGCTCTGCTCCGGCTGGGTCCCGCGCTCGAAGATTCTCGCGACCTGATTCGCCAGTTCGGGGCTGTGGATCACGAGCGCCAGCTCGGTGTTCAGATTGGCCGAGCGCGGATCGAGGTTCATCGAGCCGATCACGAGTATCTGGTGGTCGATCACGTAGGCTTTCGCATGCAGGCTCGCGCGCGAACGCGAGCCGACCAGCCCGACGTTCGGCGTTTCCTGGCGCGGCCTGAATTCGTACAGCTCGACACCGGCCTTCAGCAGCGGCACGCGAAACGGACTGTAGCCGGCCTGCACGGCGACCGCGTCGGTGGCTGCGAGCGAGTTGGTCAGCACCGCGATACGGATGCCGCGATGCGTGAGCTCGCTGGCTGCCTGCACCCCCGCGGCGTGCGGCACGAAGTAGGGCGACACGATCAGGAAATCGTGCTGCGCGTCGCGCATCAGTTCGCGCAGCCGCGCGAGCGGCGGGCTCACGTAGTCCGGCGACGGATGCTCGATCTTCTCCGGCAGGTCCACCCTGAATTCCGCGTCCGCCCAGGTGAGGCCGAGCTGCTCGCTCGTGATCTGCGCGGCAAGCGGCGTTGCGTTCAGCGGTTTCGCGTTGTACGGATCGGCGTTGGAGCGCCAGTGATGGCGCAGGTCGTCGCGCGTCTGGTCGAGTTCCTTCTGGTCGAACTTCTGCTTGTTCAGCGCACGCAGCGGATAGGCGAGCTCGCTGTTCCAGTAGTCGTCGAAACTCGCGGAGACGTCGGCGACGAGCGGGCCCGCCGCGAGCACGTCGAGGTCGCGGAACTGCAGCGTTTCACTCGCGCTGAAGTACTCGTCGCCCAGGTTGCGACCGCCGACGATCGCAAGCTGGTTGTCCGCGATCATCGCCTTGTTGTGCATGCGGCGCGTGAAGTGGCCGATCTGCGTGAACAGGTTCGCGGTGCGCTCGAACAAGCCTTCCTGCGCGCTGCCGAACGGGTTGAATACGCGGATCTCGATGTTCTCGTGCGTGTCCAGGCCCGCCATGATGCGGTCGATGTCCTTGAAGTTCAGGTCATCGACCAGCATGCGCACCCGCACGCCGTGATCGGCCGCATATAACGCGGCGCCGAGCAGCAGCTTGCCGGTGGTGTCCTCGTTGGCAATGTAGTACTGCATGTCGAGGGTTTTGGTCGCCGCGCGCGCGAGCGCGATGCGCATCTGCAGCGCGTCGGTGCCGTTCGCCAGCACACGGAAACCCGACTGCTCCGGATGCTTCGCCTCGAGCGGCGCGAGCGCTTCGCGCAGCGGCGTATCGGCGGTGGCCGGCAGCGCGTGCGTCACCTGGCGGTCGAACGCGGTGGCGGGCGGCTTCGTCGCGCAGGCGGTCAAAAATGCCGCCGCGCAACAGAGCAGGAACATTTGCCTCGTTGTGCTGACTATCGAGCGGCGGCGCGCGGCCCGCCGATGTTGTTCGAATTGGCCCTGCACGCTGTTTTCCCCTTGTTGCAAGCTTTTCGCGTGGCGACAGCGAAGGCCTGTGCACGCTGTCGAGAAAACCATTCTAAGGGAATTGGGGCGGGTTCCGCGTACGTCGGCAAACGCAGCGGAGTGCCGCGCGTTGGTCGCGAGGGCACCGCGGTTCGGTGATCGATCACCTGCTGCAAACCGCGGCGCGCGGAGGCGGTATCAGGCGCGCTCGACGTGCAGCGCGCGCTCGCCATCGGGATGCGTCGAGCCTTTCGCCGGTCGGCCCGCCCACACGCCCGCGAGCAGCGAACCCGACAGGTTGTGCCAGACCGAGAACAGCGCGCCTGGCAGCGCGGCGATCGGCGTGAAGTAGAGCTTGCCGAGCGTCGCGGCGAGGCCGGGGTTCTGCATGCCGACTTCGATCGCGAGCGTCCGGCAGACGGCTTCGTCGAACCCGAGCAGACGGCCGCCCCAATAGCCGCCGAGCAGGCCGATGCCGTTGTGCAGCACGACGCCGACCATCACGAGGAAGCCCACCGACGCGATGCTCTTCTGCGTGCCGCCCACCACCGCGCCGATGATCAGCACGATCGCGACCATCGAGACGAGCGGCAGGATCGGTTCGATCTTGCGCACGAGCTTACCGAACAGATGATTGACGACGAGACCGACGACGATCGGCAGCGCGACGATCGCAGGATGCTCATCAGCATTCCGTGCACATCGACGGCGATCGACGCGTCGACGTAAAGGCGCGTGAGCAGCGGCGTCGCGAATACGCCGACGAGCGTCGACAGCGCGCTGATCGTCACCGACAACGCGACGTCGCCGCGCGCGAGATAAATCATCACATTCGACGCGGTGCCGCTCGCAACGCTGCCAACCAGCACCATGCCGGCGGTCAGGTCGGGCGGCATGCGCAGTGCCTTCGCGATGACCCATGCGGCGAGCGGCATCACGAGGTAGTGCAGCGCGATGCCGGCGATCACGGGCGCGGCGCGCGTGAACACGCGCAGGAAATCGCCGGCCGACAGCGTGACGCCCATCGCCAGCATGATGATCGTGAGGAGCGTGGTGACGTGCGGCGCGACGCCGGAAAACGAGGCCGGCGAGAAGTACGCGGCGACCGAGACGAGCACGGCCCAGAGCGGGAACAGGCGGGTGACGCGGGCAAGCATGGCGGGTGGTCCTTGGTTATGTTGTATCGCGAGAAAGCGGGGGCCGAGGCGCGGCCGGGTGTCGGCTGGCGTTGCGGCGTTCGTCGCGCCGAAGCGGGTGAAGCGGCTACGGCAAGCGCCGTGGCGAAAGCGCGGCAAACACGCGCGGCCAATCGAAGCCGCACGCGTCGCGGGCAATGGTGGGTGCTCCGGCCGCGCCAGTCCGGCTTTTGCCTTGGTGAGGCGCGCCGTCGTGCGGTTCCTGGCGCGTGAGCGCGGGTTAGCGCTTGCGTGCAGCGGCGGGCGTTTTACCTTTTACAGTGAGTGCTTCAGGAGTGAGACTTGCCGCTGCTTCCTCAAACCGAGTGCGCGGGCGGTGGGGCTGACGCCACCGCCGGCGGTTGCTGCCCGCTCAGCCTGTGAAAACGCAGTGTCATCAGCAGCGCGACGCTCGCGAGGCCTGCCGCCAGCCCCCACCACAAGCCGCGCGCGCCGAGGCCGGCATGAAACGCGAGCAGATAGCCGGTCGGAAAGCCGATCACCCAGTAGCCGAACGCGGCGGCGATCATCGGGATGCGGGTGTCTTTCAGGCCGCGCAGACAGCCGGAGCCTACCGCCTGCATTCCGTCGACGATCTGGAAGATCGCCGCCACGCCGAGCAGCGAACTGGCGAGCGCGATGGTCGGCGCGTTGGCGGGATCGTCGAGATGCAGATACAGGCCGACGATCCAATGCGGCGCGGTGATCAGCACGAGACCCGACATCGACATGAAGCCGACGCCGAGCGCGAGCGCGACGAAGCCCGCGTGGCGCGCGGCGAGCGGCTGACCGGCGCCGGCCCAGTAGCCGACCCGCACATTGGCCGCCTGGCCGATCGACAGCGGCACCATGAACGCGACCGACGCGACGTTCAGCGCGATCTGATGCGCGGCCAGTTGCGATTCGCCGAGCAGGCCGACCATCAGGCCGGTGGCAAGGAACAGCGTCGACTCGACGCCGTAGGTGATCGCGACCGGCCAACCGATGCCGAACAGCTCGCCCATCAGCGGCAGCTTCGGCCGCGTCGCGACGACAAAATGCCGGAAGCGCGGCCGCAGATGCAGCAGCGCCATCAGCACGAGCGCGGTCAGCCACACGGTGATCGTGGTCGCGGCCGCCGAGCCGAGAAAGCCGAGCCGCGGCAGCCCATACGCGCCGTGAATCAGCCCGTAGTTCAGAAAGCCGTTTACGCCGACGCTCACGATCGACACCCACAGCAGCCGCCGCGCCGCGCCGATCGCCGGCAGGAACGAGCGCATCAGGCCGACGCCGATCAGGCTCGCGGGTGCGCCCCAGCGCAGCACGGCGGCGTATTGGCCGACGTTGTGCGCGAGCAGGCCCGGCTCGCCGAACGCGAGCAGGATGTGCGACGCGAACGACAACAGAATGAACGCCGGCACCGCCAGCAGCACCGACAGCAAGAAACCGGTCCAGTAGATATGCGGCACGCGGCCGTCGTCCTGCGCGCCGCGCGCGTGCGCGACGCTGACGCTGACCGACGTCAGCACGCCCTGCAGCAGCGTGACGACCACGAAAAAGAGGTTCGCGCCGAGGCCGCCGGCGGCGAGCGCGTCGGGGCCCAGCGAGCCGAGCAGGATCGTGTCGGTCACGCTCATCGCCATCTGCGACAGTTGCGCGATCGCGAGCGGCGCGGCGAGCCGCGCGGTGTCGGCCGCGTGGCGGGATAGGGTCGGCGGCCGGCTGGCCGCGTGGGCGAAGCTGGGTTGAGTCATCGAATGCCTGGCGGAGAAAGTTGGCAACTGCGGCGGCAACCGCAGTGGCGACAGCGAGAGGCGGGCGCAAGCGGCGCCGCATTGCATCGCGCCGCGCTCCGACGGGCGATGGAGTGGCGGGGCGGCGGGGCAGCGGGCGGAGAAATTCCGCGGCGCGGCGGCGAGCCGGTCAGCCGACTCCTCGCCCGTGGCGCGGTCCGTCGTTTACCTGTCGAAACCGACAGCTTATTGCCTCGCCCGGGCGATGTCGATGGACAACGCACAGTTCCGGTGCGCGGCGTCCTGCGAATGTCCGGAGTGGCGTCAGCCTTCGTGGACCGCGATCCGCGTGTCACCGAGCAACACGACCTGGCCCGCGCGGATCTTGCAGGTCTTGCGGGTCTCGACCCGGCCATCGACCATCACGGCGCCGTCCGCGACCATCATCTTCGCGGAGCCGCCGCTATCCGCGAGGCCCGTGATCTTCAGCAGATTGTGGAGTTCGACGTACTCGCCGGTCAGCGTGAAATTGAGATTGGGCATGGCGTTTGCACCTTGGGCACGGGTCGCGTTGGGGGTTCGCATCATAAAGCAAGTGCACGGCGGCGCGTCGGCTCGGGGATTGCGCAAGCAAATGAAAGTAGATGTTATTCAGTCGTCGGAAAGTGAAACGTTCCGTAACGCTGGTCGCACCAGACGGATTTCACTCCTAAAGTGCACCTCAGCAGCAAAGCCCGCTGGTATTCCGGGATCGCTCCCCGGCCACCCATCCAGCGACGCATAGACCGGGCGGGGCGCGTGGGCCATTCCGTCATCACGACGCCAGAGAGTCCGCCTGTGTCACAACTAAGTCTAGAGAGGATAGCCATGACCCAGATTCGTACGCTCCTGATCGGTACCGCCCTCACCGTTTTTGCCGCGACGTCCGCCGTCGCGCAGACCGCGCAGCCGGCAACAGGCATCGGCGGTCAGGCGCAGATCCAGAGCCAAGGGGCCGCCGAGATGGCGCCGCCGTCCGCGGCCGGCGCTCAAGGCATGCAGGCCCCGCCGTCGGCGCAAGGCATGCAGCAAGTCCCGGGCGCGCCCGCCGCGCAAGGCGTCGCCGCGCCGCCGCCGGGCCGTCTGACGGCTTCGGGCTCGACCGACCCGTTCGTACAGAAGCGCGACGCCGACGCGAAGGCCAACGCCGAGTATCGCGCGGCGAAGAAGTCCTCGAAAGCGGAACTAAAGGCTGAGCAGAAGGCCGCGAAGGACCAGTACAAGGAGCAGGTGCGCGGCGCGAAGCTGAACCAGAAGGCGGACAAACAGAGCGCCAACAACGAAATGAAGATGGAGATGGAAGGGCAGGCTGCCGCGCAGACCGACGGCGTGGACGTCAAGCATTAAGCCCTGCTGGATGCCGCGGCGCGTGGGTCGGCGAGGCTCGCGCGCCGCGGGCGTCTGGCACTTTGCAAGCTGTGCCTCAGGGAGAATCCAGATGAACATCGACCGTTCCAGCCGAACCCGCATTTACGCCGCGCTGATCGCGGCTTGCCTGTCATCGGCCGTGCTCGCGCAGACCGCCGACCCGGCTTCGGCGCCCGCCACGCACGCGGACAAGAAGGCCGCGAAAGAGCAGGCGAAGGCCGACAAGAAAGCCGCGGTCGCCCAGGCGAAAGCGGACAAGACCAAAACCGACGCGCAGGCCGACGCCGACAAGGCCGCCGCCGAGGCCAACATGAAGGACGCGAAGAAGCAGTAGTAGCGCGCGGCGTAGACCACCAGGCAGGCGCCCCAAAAAAGGGGCGCTTGTCGCATTGGGTTGTATGGATATACAGTATGCGTCGCATCCTGAAAATCCATCCAATCCGCAAAAACCGCTCAGTGTCCACCGTCGCCGAATCCGCTCCGTCGTTCGATACCGCCGCCTGGCTCGCCAAGCTCAACGACGCTCAACGCGAAGCCGTCGAATACGGGACCGACACGCCAGACGCGCTGCCCGGCGCACTGCTCGTGATCGCGGGCGCGGGCTCCGGCAAGACCAACACGCTCGCGCATCGCGTCGCTAATCTGGTGGTGAAGGGCGCCGATCCGCAGCGCATCCTGCTGTTGACCTTCTCGCGGCGCGCGGCGCTCGAAATGACCCGCCGCGTGACACGCATCACCGGCGCCGCGGCTACCACCGTCGGTGCACGCGCCGCGCTCGCGCAAGGGCTGACGTGGGCGGGCACGTTTCACAGCGTCGGCGCGCGGCTGTTGCGCGAATACGCGGATCTGATCGGCCTCGCGCCCGCGTTCACGATCAACGACCGCGAAGACTCCGCGGACCTGATGAACCTCGTGCGCCACGAGCTCGGACTGTCCGCGAAAGAGCGGCGCTTTCCGGCGAAGGGCACCTGCTTCGCGATCTACTCGCGCGTCGTCAACACCGGTGCATCGCTCGGACAGGTATTGGACAGCGCGTTTCCGTGGTGTCGCGAGTGGGAGGACGATCTGCGCCGGCTATTCGCCGCGTACGTCGACGCCAAGCAGAAGCAGAGCGTGCTCGACTACGACGATCTGCTGCTCTACTGGTCGCACATGACCGCCGAGCCCAGCATCGCGGCCGATCTGTCGGCACGCTTCGACCATGTGCTGGTCGACGAATACCAGGACACCAACCGCCTGCAGGCGTCGATCCTGCTCGCGCTGAAGCCGGACGGCCGCGGCCTGACCGTGGTCGGCGACGACGCGCAGTCGATCTATTCGTTTCGCGGCGCGACCGTGCGCAATATCCTCGACTTCCCCACGCAGTTCGAGCCGCCCGCGAAGCAGGTCACGCTCGAGCGCAACTATCGCTCCACCGAGCCGATTCTCGCCGCGTCGAACGCGGTGATCGAACTTGCGAGCGAGCGCTACACGAAGAATCTGTGGACCGACAAGGCGTCGGCGCAGCGCCCGCGCCTCGTCACGGTCGCCGACGACGCCGCGCAAGCTCGCTACGTCGTCGAGCAGGTGCTCGAAGCGCGCGAGCAGGGCGTCAAGCTGAAGTCGCAGGCGGTGCTGTTCCGTGCCGCGCATCACAGCGCCGCGCTCGAGATCGAGCTCACGCGCCGCAACATCCCGTTCGTCAAATTCGGTGGGCTCAAATTTCTCGACTCGGTGCACGTGAAGGACGTGCTCGCGGTGCTGCGCTGGGCCGAGAATCCGCGCGACCGCGTCGCCGGCTTTCGCGTCGTGCAGTTGCTGCCGGGCGTCGGTCCGGCCACCGCGGCGAAGGTGCTCGACGACATCGTCGCGCGCGCGGATGGCGGCGATCCGGTCGTGACCGCGGGCGGTGTGCTCGCCGCGTTTGCGGCGCCCGCAAGGGCGCAGGAAGACTGGCATCCGTTCGTCAAGCTGATGTCGAGCGTGTATGGCCGGCAAGCGCCGTGGCCCGCCGAGTTCGAGATGGTGCGGCGCTGGTACGAGCCGCATCTGGAGCGCAATCACGAGGACGCCGCGATCCGTCACGCGGACCTGCTGCAGATGGAAAGCATTGCGGGTACCTATCCGTCGCGAGAGCGCTTCCTGACCGAGTTGACGCTCGATCCGCCCGACGCCACCAGCGACGAATCCGGCGTGCCGCTGATCGACGAGGATTACCTGATCTTGTCGACGATCCATTCGGCGAAGGGCCAGGAGTGGCGCAACGTGTTCGTGCTGAATGGCGTCGACGGCTGCATTCCTTCCGATCTGGGCACCGGCAGCGACGAGGAAATCGACGAGGAGCGGCGCCTGCTCTACGTGGCGATGACGCGCGCGAAGGAAGACCTGCATATCGTCGTGCCACAGCGCTTTTACGTGCACAACCAGACCCATCTGGGCGACCGCCATGTGTGGGCGTCGCGCACGCGCTTCATCGCCACGCCGATGCTGCCGCTGTTCGACGCCTACGCATGGCCGCGCGTGCCGGTGGCTAGCGCGCCGAGCGCGGCGGGGCTCGCCGCGGCCGCGCAGGCCAGGATCGAGATCGCGGCGAAGCTCAGGAAGATGTGGGACTGAGCGGCCGGCGCCGCTCGGGTCAGCGGAAGCTCAACGCGGCTGCCGCTGCTGTTGCTGCGCGACCGGAGGCGGCGGCACGAAGAAATTGCGCAGCCATGCCGCGAGCCGCGAGAACACGTCGTACGGCTCCTCGACGAAAATCTCCGGCTTCAAAAGCCGCAGATACTCCATGATCTGCTGCGCTTCCTGCTTCTGGAACGTGCCGTGCGAAATGCCGAGCCGCAACAGCCCACGCAGTTCGCCGAGCTTCTCGCGCGCGGTGCTGCCGACGCTCGTCTCGCACGCGATCTTCGCCTCGTAGACGCGCTGGCGCAGCGATTCGACCAGCCGCCATGCCGGCGTCTGCATCACTTCCTCGAGCGCCTGGATGTCCTGCACCGTGCTCTTGATCTGCGAGGCGAGCGGATCGACCAGCGTCGCGTCGCCTTCCGCTTCCTTGACGATCGCGGCGGCCCAGTCGCGGCATTGCTTGGTGAGCTCCTCGGGCGTCCATTCCGAGCGCGCCGCGAAACCGAAGCCGAACTCGCTCGCCTGGCGCATCAGGATCGACACGACGTCGGGAAACTCCTTGTCGAGCGTGCGTTTGGCCCACGCGTACTGGCCGCCTTGCAGCATTCGCTGCACCGCGTGCTCGGTGAGCGGCACCATGTTGTCGAGCAGCTTCGCGCGCAAGAAATCTTCGAACGACGGCGTCGCGAACTGCGGATCGAGCTTCAGCGAGACCCGCAAAAAGGCCTCGAAGTCTTTACGCAGCGACGCGACGGTCTCGTCCTTCAGTTTCAGGGTGATTTGACCCATGTGTTATCCCGTTTAATGCGGCCGCGCGCGGCGCGCCGTCGCACGATCGCCCGGTCACTCCCGGACCGAGGCGACGCGACGCCGGCTGCCGACGCGCTCGATTTCAAGCTGTTGCCGCGTAACCAACGGGACGACTCCCGATGAGCGGACCTCGACTGCATATCGGCGGGGTGGCGGGAAACTTGAGGGCGGCCCGGCGACGGTTGCGGGCTTTGGAGGGGTGCTTCGGGCGCTTGCGCGCCTCGCTGCCGCCCGGGAAAGAGGGGCGCGGTCCGCGATGCGTCGACGGACCGCTGACGATGTGATGAGCGTGGAGAAAGGGCGCGCTTACTTCAGCACCACGCACTGCCACACGAAGAACACGACGAGACCGACTGCGATCGTCAGCAGCGGCCTGCGCGTCACGGCACTGACGACGATCGCGGCGAGCGCGCCGACCAGCTGCGGATTGCGCCAGGTCAACTCGGCGTTGTTGCCGTGCGGCGACACGGCCATCGGGACGATGATCGCGGTCAGCACGGTGACCGGCACGAAGCTGAGCGCCGTGCGCATCAGCGGCGGGAACACGAGGCGCTCGCCGAGCACGAACACGGCCGCGCGGATCAACCACGTAATCGCGGCCATGCCGACGATCAGAACGACGTAGTTCATCGCGTGGCCTCCACCGGACGGCCCGCGCCACGCAGGTTCAGACGCGACATCGACAGCAGCACGCCGACCGCGACTCCCGCGAACACCGCGCCCAGCAGGCCGAGCTTATACGGCCACGCTTGCCAGAAAAACGCCAGCGTGCCGGCGGTGACGGCCGCCGCGATATAGCGCAGCGCGACCAGTTGCGGCACGACGATCGCGATGAACGTCGCGACCATCGCGAAGTCGAGGCCGAGCGACTGCAGGCCCGGGAAGGCCGCGCCGAACAGCAGGCCGGCGACGGTCCACAGTTGCCAGTTCAGATACATCGCGGCGCCGGCGCCGAAGAAGTAGTACGGACCGACGGTGCCCGGCTCGCGATGCCGGTAGTGCTCCCACGCGACCGCGAAGACTTCGTCGGTGAGCAGCGCGCCGAGCGCCCAGCGCCAGCGCTTCGGCAGATGCGCGACGTGCGGCGCGAGCGTGGCGCTATACAGCACGTGACGCAGATTGACGACGAGCGTGGTCGCCCAGACTACGGCGAAGCTCGCATGTCCGGCGATCAGCCCGAGCGCGATGAACTGTGCGGAACCCGCGAAGACGACGAGCGACATCAACTGGCCGTGCCACAGATGCAGCGGGCCGGACGTCACGAGTGTGCCGAAGATGACGCCGAACGGCGCGGCACCGACCATCATCGGGATGATGTCGCGCGCGCCGGCGGCACATTCTTTGAGATGGCTGCCGCGGGTGGGCTGGCCTTGGGTGGAATCGGTCAATCTGAGCCTCCTTGATTTCGGAAGCATAGCGACTGACGGGCATTCGGACTTGTACGTTCTTGCGGCGGGTTGCTGGCAGGGGCTACGGCGTAGCGGGGGATGGCTGATGAAGGGCTGGCGCAGACAGGCGAATTGCGGCGCGATGCTCACTGCGTGCGGCGCACGCGACGGCGGTGCGGCATCGCGCGTTACGAGCCGCGCTGCGTTCCTTGCCATTGGCCCGGCGGCACGCCGAACATGCGCCGGAAATGCCGCGTGAAATGGCTCTGATCGGTGAAGCCACTTGCGGCGGCGACCTCGGTCACCGGGACGCCGGCGCGCAACGGCGCGAGCGCGCGCTGCAGGCGCACCTGATTGCGCCACGCATGAGGCGGCAGGCCGGTTGATTGCGTGAATAGCCGCGCCGCGTGGAACGGCGACAGCCCCGCGGCCTTGGCGACCTCGGCGAGCGTCACCGGTTCGACGAGGTCACCGGTCAGCCGCTCCTGCATCAGTGCGACGCGGGTGTCGTCGGTCGCGACGCGCGCGGAGGCGGGGCGCGTCTGCGCATAGCGGACCAGCAAGGTTGACAGTGCGTCGAGCATCGCGGCTTCGGCGGCGAGCGCGTCGTCGCCGGCTTCGAGCAGACGGTGGGCGTGCGCCAGCCGCATCGCGAGATCGGGATCGCGGATCACGCCGGGCGCAAACCACGGCAACGCCTGCGGCTTGCCGGCAACCTCGTCGGCAAGCGCGCGGAGGAACTCGACCGGCGCATACATCACGCGATACCGCCAGCCCGCCTCGACCGCCTTCGACCCCGTATGCAACTCGCCCGGATTGATGATCGGCACGCTGCCCGCTTCGGCGACATGGTTCTCGCCGCGATACCGATAGCATTCCGCACCCGCGACGATCACCGGGATCGTGTAGGCGTCGTGCCAATGCGGCGCGAACTCGTGGTCATGGTATTCGGCGGTGAGCAGATCCGCGCCGGGCAGTAGCGGCGTGCGCCAGTAGCGGGCGGAATCGCGGAAACGAGAGGTGGCGGTCATGACGAAAGTCCAGCTGGACCGGTCAGTTTAACGCGTCGTGGGCGGGGACGGCGGCGGGCGCGCAGGCGCGCTGCGTCGCGCCGCGTGCCGCTCGCGCCGTCAATTGACGGTACTTGCGTTACTTGAGCGGAATCGTCGTGCCGGTGGGCATCGGCACGGCGCTCACGCTGTTTTTCGCGCTGCCGCTGACCACACGGTCGCTGTAGGTCAGATAGACCAGCGCGTTGCGCTTCGTGTCGACCACGCGCACCACGTGCAGCGACTTGAAGATCAGCGACATGCTGACCGAGAACACGTCGTCCTTCTGCTTGATGGGGCCGGTGAAATGCAGCTCCCCGACCTGGCGACACGCGATCGACGCCTCGGTCGGATCTTCGGCGATGCCGAGCGTGCCTTTGACGCCGCCGGTCCGCGCCCGCGACACGTAGCAGGTGACGCCTTGCACGACGGGATCGTCATAGGCTTCGACGACCACGCGGTCGGAGCCTGTAACGTGAAAATTCGTATTGACGCTGGCGATTTCTTCGCCGTGCGCCGAAGAAAGCAGCAGGGCGCCGATCGCCGTGAGCGCGATGTGTAGCGAGGTGGATTTCATGAGCGTGCCGGTTGAGTGTCTGGAGTGAGCCGGCGCGAGAGGGGTGAAACGCGCGCCGTGAAGCCGCCATCGTATAACGACGTGCCGCGCGCGTGAGGCGGGCGATCGGGGCGCAAAAACAAAAAGGCCCGCACGGATGCGGGCCTTTCAATTTTTTGGCTCCTCGACCTGGGCTCGAACCAGGGACCTACGGATTAACAGTCCGGCGCTCTACCGACTGAGCTATCGAGGAACAGCAGTACAACTTGATCTACATAAAAAAACCCGTCTTGGTTAACGGGCTTTTGAAATTCTTGGCTCCTCGACCTGGGCTCGAACCAGGGACCTACGGATTAACAGTCCGGCGCTCTACCGACTGAGCTATCGAGGAACAGAACAACAACAGCAGAGAAGCGAAATTGTAGAGGCGGCTTAAACGCCTGTCAATACCTCTGCGTTCATCTTCATATTAATTCTGAACGGGCAGGGCACGCGACAGGCGTGCCCTGCTCAGCGCGCGAGCAGCGCGAGCTTTTCCTTCACGTCCTTGAATTCCTCGGCTTCCGGCAGCGGTGCCTTGGTCTTCGTGATGCTGGGCCACGCTTTCGCCAGGTCGGCGTTTAGCGCGATGAAGTCCTGCTGGTCGCCCGGCACGTCTTCTTCGGCATAGATGGCGTTCACCGGGCACTCGGCTACGCACACGGCGCAGTCGATGCATTCATCGGGGTCGATCGCGAGGAAGTTGGGACCTTCGCGAAAGCAGTCCACCGGGCACACATCGACGCAGTCGGTATAGCGGCACTTGATGCAGCTTTCGGTCACAACGTGAGTCATTCAGGCAGCTCCTGCATGCGGAATCAGGGAAGGCGCGGACGCCAAAAGAGTTATTGTAACTTAACGTCAACAGGCAGATGAAACATCGGCCTGTGCGTCTTATATGTTTTTGTGATTAGTTTATGAGGTGCCGCAAATGGCCGCGGACAGCCGGCGCAGGCCGGTGGCACGATGGATGCCGACGCATTCGGGTAACATGCGTCAGGTTGGCGCGCCGCTCGCTTCAGCGCGTCCGTTGCAACGGGGCCGTGAGCCCGTTTCGTTTTTTCAGCGGTCCAGTTCGTACCATCATGATTATTACTTCGCTGCTCGATACCGATCTGTACAAGTTCACGATGATGCAGGTGGTGTTGCATCACTTCCCCGCCGCGAACGTGGAGTACCGCTTCCGCTGCCGCACGCCGAATGTCGATCTGGTGCCCTACATCGGCGAGATTCGCGACGAAGTGCGCAAGCTCTGCGAACTGCGCTTCACCGACGATGAGCTCGACTACCTGCGCCGCATGCGCTTCATCAAGGGCGACTTCATCGAATTCCTCGCGCTGTTCCATCTGAACGAGAAGTACATTTCGATCACTCCGTCGCCGAAGGGCAATGGCGAAATCGACATCGACATCAAGGGGCCGTGGCTGCATACGATCCTCTTCGAAATCCCGGTGCTCGCGATCGTCAACGAAGTCTATTTCCGCAACACGCAGCAAACGCCCGACTATCACGTAGGCCGCGGCCGTCTGCTCGACAAGATCCAACTGCTCGGCGCGCGTCCCGAATACGCCGACTGCAAGATCGCCGATTACGGCACGCGCCGCCGCTTCTCGAAGCAATGGCACGAGGAGGTGATCCTCACGCTGAAGGACGGCCTCGGCGAGCAGTTCGCCGGCACGAGCAACGTCTTCTACGCGATGAAGCACAGCCTGACGCCGCTCGGCACGATGGCGCACGAGTACCTGCAGGCTTGCCAGGCGCTCGGTCCGCGGCTGCGCGACTCGCAGATCTTCGGCTTCGAGATGTGGGCGAAGGAATATCGCGGCGACCTCGGGATTGCGCTCTCCGACGTGTACGGCATGCAGGCGTTCCTGCGCGACTTCGACATGTACTTCTGCAAGCTGTTCGACGGCGCTCGCCACGATTCCGGAGATCCGTTCGACTGGGGTGAGCGCCTGCTCAAGCACTACGAGGCGAATCGCTGCGACCCGCGCACCAAGGTCCTCGTGTTCTCCGACGCACTCGACATCCCGAAGGTGCTGCAGCTCTACGAGCGCTTCCGCGGCCGCTGCAAGCTCGCGTTCGGGGTGGGCACCAATCTGACCAACGACCTCGGCTACAGCCCGCTGCAGATCGTGATCAAGATGGTCCGCTGCAACGGTCAGCCGGTCGCGAAATTGTCCGATTCGCCGGGCAAGAACATGTGCGAGGACAAGGCGTATCTCGCGTATCTGCGCCAGGTGTTCGGCATCGCGCAGCCGGAAGAAGAGGCGGCCAAGTAGCGCGCTTCGCAGCCAGCTGTTCGGTTCATCGCCTGTTCATGATCTGCTCGCGTTCGGGGTGGTGTGGCGAACAGTGTCGCCGCACTCCCGACGCCCGGCAATATGCCGTTCGGCCAGGGTGTTTGCGTGGAAGGCCACCGGTATAATCCTCGCCATATCGCACGGCTGTCGACACGAGGATTTCGCCCATGGACACATCGATTGCCCGCCGCAACATCCTGGCGCGCATCCGCGCCGCGCAAGGGCGCGAGCCCGAGCCGAGCGCCGCCGAGCGCGAAGCGGCGGCGGATTATCTCGCGCGTCATCCGGCCGGGCCGCGTCCGGACATCCCCGCCGATCTGCGCGCGCAGTTCATTGAAGAAGCGCAGAAGATGGCGACCACCGTCGACACCGTTCAAACCCTCGCCGATGTGCCCGCCGCCGCGCATCGCTATCTGACCCAACAGGGCTTGCCGTTGCAGGCCATCGCATGGCAAACGCTGCGCGATTTGCCGTGGGCCGAAGCCGGCCTTACCGTCGAATTTCGCAAGCCCCAGGACAACGACGTGGTCGGTCTCACCGGCTGCTTCTGCGCGACCGCGGAGACCGGCACGCTCGTGTTGCTGTCCGGACCCGAGACGTATGCGTCGGCCGGGCTGCTGCCGGAGACGCATATTGCGATCGTGCCGGCGTCGCGCATCGTCGCGGGTCATGAGGAGGCGTTCGGTCTGATTCGCAAGGAGCGCGGTGAGCTGCCGCGCGCGGTCAATTTCGTATCGGGGCCGTCGCGCACCGGCGATATCGAGCAGACCATCGTGCTGGGCGCGCACGGCCCTTACCGCGTGCACGCGATCGTCGTGCAGGATGCTTGAACGCGTCGCGCGGCGGCTTGCTGTCGCATATGCGACACACGCGGTATCCGTCGTTCGTGCGTTGGCAAACCGTCGCGCGTCCTGTATCGGCATGAGTTCGCTGTCTGGTCGCGCGGGCCTGTGGCTCGCCGTTGCCTCCATGCTCGCTCTGTGTGCGCCGTCAGTGCAGGCCGCGACGCTCGACGGTGCGCGCTTGTCAGCGCTGTGGGGCTTGCCCTTCGCGGGTGTGCTGCTGTCGATCGCGATCTTTCCGCTGATCGCGCCAGCCTTCTGGCATCACCATTTTGGCAAGATCGCGGCGGCGTGGGCTCTCGCGTTCATTGCGCCATTTGCGCTCAGCTTCGGCGCGGGCGCCGCGCTAGGCGCGGTCGCGCATGCCATGCTCGACGAGTACATCCCGTTCATCATTCTGCTGACCGCGCTCTACACCGTCGCGGGCGGCATCTGCGTGCGCGGCAATCTGCACGGCACGCCGCGCCTGAACACCGCGATTCTCGCGCTCGGCACGTTGCTCGCGAGCGTGATGGGGACGACTGGCGCGGCAATGCTGCTGATCCGCCCGCTGCTGCGCGCCAACGACAATCGCCGCCATGTGACCCACGTGGTGGTGTTCTTTATCTTCCTCGTCGCGAACATTGGGGGCGCGCTGTCGCCGCTCGGCGATCCGCCGCTGTTCCTCGGCTTTCTCGAAGGCGTGAATTTTTTCTGGACCACCACGCATCTCGCGGCTCCGATGCTGTTCGTGAGCGGCATGCTGCTCGCCGCTTTCTATGCACTCGACTCGTACTACTTTCACCAGCGCGAGGAGGCGCGTTCCGCCTTCCTCGATCCGACGCCCGACGGCGCGCCGCTCGGCATCGACGGCAAGATCAATTTCGTGCTGCTCGCCGCGGCGATCGCACTCGTGCTGATGAGCGGACTGTGGCGCCCGCAAATCACATTCGACATATTGGGCACCCACGTCGCGTTGCAAAACATCGTGCGCGACGCCGCGCTGATCGTCGTCACGCTGCTGTCGCTCGCGTGGACGCCGCGCGCCGCCCGTGCCGGCAATGACTTCAACTGGGCGCCGATCGAGGAAGTCGCCAAACTGTTCGCCGGCATCTTCGTGACGATCGTGCCGGTCATCATGATCCTGCGCGCGGGAGAAGCCGGCGCGTTCGCGGGCATCGTCCATCTGGTCAACGATCCGTCGGGCGAGCCGCGCGACATCATGTACTTCTGGGCGACCGGCCTGCTATCTTCGTTTCTCGACAACGCGCCGACCTATCTCGTGTTCTTCAATCTGGCCGGCGGCGACGCGCAGACGTTGATGACCACCGGAGCAACCACGCTCGCGGCGATTTCGGCCGGTGCCGTGTTCATGGGTGCCAACACCTATATTGGCAACGCGCCGAACTTCATGGTGAAGGCGATGGCGCAATCGCGCGGCGTGCGCATGCCGAGCTTTTTCGCGTATATGGGCTGGTCCGGCGCGATGTTGCCGCCGTTGTTCGCGCTGACCGGCTGGCTCTTTTTTCGACGCTGACTCTGCAACGCCGAGGCACTCCCTCGACGTGCGATACGGAGACTTGCAATGCAGAAAATCCTCGTTGCCCGTTCGATCTTTCCCGATGTGATCGACCGGCTCAAACAATACTTCGACGTCGACTGGAACGAGGGCGACGTGTTGCCCGCCGACGAGCTGAAGCGCCGTCTCGCGGACAAGGACGGCGCGCTGACGGCCGGCGAGATGATCGATGCGGGCGTGCTCGCCGCGGCGCCGCGTTTGCGCGTCGTGTCGAACATGGCAGTCGGCTACAACAACTTCGACATGGCCGCGTTCAACGCGGCGAACGTGCTCGGCACCAACACGCCAGACGTGCTGAACGAATCGACCGCCGACTTCGGCTGGGCGTTGATGATGGCCGCCGCGCGCCGCATCGCCGAGTCGGAGCACTGGCTGCGCGCGGGGCATTGGCAGAAGTGGAGCTACGACGGCTTTCTCGGCAGCGACCTGTACGGCTCGACGCTGGGCGTGATCGGCATGGGCCGCATCGGCCAGGCGCTCGCGCGGCGCGCGCAGGGCTTCAACATGCGAGTCATTTATCACAACCGCTCGCGCGTCGCGCCGCAAATCGAGGCCGAGCTGAACGCGGAATACGTGTCGAAAGAGGATCTGCTGCGGCGCGCCGACCACGTCGTGCTGGTGCTGCCGTACACCAAAAACAACCACCACACGATCGGCGCGGCCGAACTCGCGCTGATGAAACCGAGCGCGACGCTGACGAACATCGCGCGCGGCGGCATCGTCGACGATGCGGCATTGGCCGACGCGCTGCGTGACAGGCGCATCGCGGCGGCCGGTCTCGACGTGTTCGAGGGCGAACCGAATCTGAATCCGGCGCTGCTCAGCGTGCCGAACGTCGTGCTGACGCCGCACATCGCGAGCGCGACCGAAGCCACGCGCCGCGCGATGGCGAATCTCGCCGCGGACAATCTGATCGCCGGGCTCGGCGTAGGACCGCGCGCCGGTCAGCCGCCGAATCCGATCAACCCCGACGTGATCGGCAAGGCGCGTTCATGACGATGATTCTGGTGGCGGCCGTCGCGGTGCTGGCGGTCGCCCTCGTGATCGCATTGGCCTTGCTGATGCGCGGTCATGACCGCACGGAGCAGCACGAGCAGTTCGAGATGCTCAACGAACGCGTCGATGCCGTCGTCGATGCTCAGGTGCATACCGCCGAGCGGCTCGAGCGGCAACTGCGCAACGACATCGCCGAGACCGCCCGTGTATCGCGCACCGAGCAAAGCGGCGGCTTCGCGCAGTTTCAGCAAACCCTCGCCGCGCAGTTCGGCAGCATGACGACGGTGCAGGGCGGCAAGATCGACGGCTTTGCGCAGCAACTGGACGCCGTGCGTCACAGCCTGCAGGCGCAGGCGCAGCAGGCGCGCGACGAGCAGGGCCGCTCGCTCAAGCAGTTCGGCGACACGCTGAGCCTGCAGCTCGGGCAACTGACCGAGGCGAACGACCGGCGCTTCGCCGAAGTGCGCGCGACGATCGAGCAGCGTCTGAGGGACATCGAGGCGAACAACGCGACGCGGCTCGAGGAGATGCGCCGCACCGTCGACGAAAAACTGCACGCGACGCTCGAACAGCGGCTCGGCGAATCGTTCAAGCTCGTGTCCGACCGGCTCGAACAGGTGCATCGCGGGCTCGGCGAAATGCAGACGCTGGCGGCGGGCGTCGGCGATCTGAAGCGCGTGCTGACCAACGTGAAGACACGCGGCACGTGGGGCGAAGTGCAGCTCGAAGCCTTGCTCGAACAACTGCTGACCGCCGATCAATACGCGAAGAACGTCGCGACGGTGCCGAAGAGCGCCGATCGCGTGGAGTTCGCGATTCGGCTGCCGGGGCGCCCGGAACCGGGCGGCGCGAATACGCCGGTATGGCTGCCGATCGACGCCAAATTCCCGCGCGAGGACTACGAGCGGCTGATCGAGGCGCAGGAGCGCGCCGATCCGATTGCGGTCGAGGAAGCATCGCGCGCGCTTGAAGTGCGGATTCGCGCGGAGGCGCGCACCATCGCGGAGAAGTACGTGGCGCCGCCGCATACGACCGACTTCGCGCTGCTGTTTTTGCCGACCGAAGGCCTGTACGCGGAAGTGCTGCGCCGGCCGGGGCTCACGGATCTGCTGCAGCGCGACTATCGCGTGACGATTGCGGGGCCGACCACGCTGACCGCGTTGCTCAATAGTCTGCAGATGGGTTTCCGCACGCTCGCGATCGAAAAACGTTCGAGCGAGGTGTGGCAGGTGCTCGGCGCGGTGAAAACGGAGTTCGGCAAATTCGGCGACGTGCTCGCGAAGACCAAGGCGCAGCTCGAAACCGTCACACGTTCGATCGAGGCCGCCGAAACGCGCACGCGCATGATGAACCGCAAGCTGCGCGACGTCGAAGCGTTGCCGGGCGAGGAGGCGAGTGGGCTGCTCGGCGATGCGCTGTCGGGTGTGGAACCCGATGAGCAATGAGGGGCGAGGCGCTGGAATTCAGGCTCTTTCAGCAAGCCGCTCCAGTGCATCGCCCGTCACGCTTCTTCCGGTGCGTCGGCCAGCTGGATTTCGATACCACCGAAGCGCGACGCGACCCAGTTGTAGGCGTGGCACGCGATCCACAACAGGACGAAGCCGAGGATCGCGTTCAACAGCAGCGCGCTGAACACGGTGCTCAGCTCCACCGAGCCATAGCGCACGAACGCGACCACCACGCCGAGCAGCACGATCGGCACCGAGAATGTCAGATACACGAGGATCAGCGCTTTGGCCGTCTGTCCTGGTGCGATGAACGAGATCTGTTTTTTCATGTAAGTCAAACCCCAGTGTGTCTTAGTAGTGGTAGTGGGTGGAGTGCGGATCAGGTGCTGATGTAGTGCCGATGTCGTGCGATCGATGCGTCGCCTGGAACGTCAGATGAGACCGTCGAACAGCATGATCGACACGCGATCGCCGACGTCGATTTCGCCCTCGTCGTGGCCGAGCACGATGAAGCAGTTCGCTTCGCTCATCGAGCTCAGCACGCCGGAGCTTTGCGAACCGGTCGGGCTCACGTGCCAGTGCCCGTGCGCGTCCTGTTCGGCGATGCCGCGCTGGAATTCGGTGCGGCCCGCGCGCTTGTCCACCGCCACGCGGCTCGTCGCGTGAATCACCGGCAACGGCCGCGGCGTCGCGCCGGCCATCAGCAGCAGCGCTTCGCGCACGATCTGATAGAACGTCACCATCACGGCGACCGGATTGCCGGGCAGGCCGAAGAATAGCGCAGGTTTGCCGAGCCCCGGCTGTGCACCGGACCACAGGCGGCCGAACGCGAGCGGCCGGCCGGGGCGCATCGCGAGACTCCAGAAGGCGACGTCGCCGAAAGTCTGCAGCAGTTGCTTCGTGAAGTCCGCTTCGCCGACCGACACGCCGCCCGAAGTCAGCACCACGTCGGCATTGGCCGCGGCGCTGTGCAGCGCGGCTTCGAGCGCGGCCGGCTCGTCACGCACGACGCCGAGATCGAGCGCGTCGACGTTCAGGCGCCGCAGCATCGCAAACAGCGTGTAGCGGTTGCTGTCGTAGACCGAGCCGGCGTCGAGCGGTTCGCCGAGCGAGCGCAGTTCGTCGCCGGTCGAAAAGAACGCAACCCGCAGACGCCGCCGCACGCTGACTTCGCCGATGCCAAGCGACGCGAGCAGACCGAGGTCCGACGCGCGCACGATGCGCCCGGCATGCAGCGCGACGTGGCCACGCGCGAGATCTTCGCCGGCGCGACGGCGGTTCGCGCCCGCCGGGAGCGCGCTGGCCGCGAAGCGGATCGAAGGGGAATCCGCGCTATCGCGCTCGACCCGCTCTTGCGGCACGACGGTGTCGCAGCCGGAGGGCATGCAGGCGCCCGTCATCACGCGCACGCACTGGTTCGCCGCGACGCGGCCCGTGAACGGATGGCCCGCGAGCGCCTTGCCGGCGACCGTCAGCTCGACGCTGTCCGCGCCGCCTCGCGTAGCGGCCGCGAGCGCCGCGTGATTGAACGCGTAGCCGTCCATCGCGGAGTTGTCGTGCGCGGGCACGTCGATCGGCGACACGATGTCGGCGGCGAGCACGCGCTCGAGCGCGTCGCGCAATGCCACGCGCTCGACGGCCGCCACGGGCGTCGCCCACTGCCGGACGATCGCCTGAGCGGCCGGGACGGGTAGCGCATGAGGATCGTACTGCGCGACGCAGCGTGAAAAGTCGTTGAGCGTGGTCATGAATGGCTGGGCGTCGCGACCGGAGACGGGCGCGGCTATTGCCGTGCGGCCGGAGCGGATGTCAGCCGGGGCCTCGATTACGTTCGAGGTCGGCGAGTTCTTGTAACGAGTTGGCATTGTAGAACGCGCGCTCGTCGGCAAAGACGACTTCGACCGTCTTGTGGCGCGCGTACCACGCGCGGACCTTGCGTTCCCCGGCGGCCAGAAACGCGGCCAGGTCGTCCGCGACGGCGGTGCGCATCAGCGCGAACACCGGGTGCAGCGTAGTCTCGCCACGGATGTCGATGGTGGTGACGGTCACGATATCGGCGTGGTTTGCGTCAAGCGCATCAGCGAGGCGCGCGGCGAGGTCGGCCGGCAGCCATGGCGAATCGCAGGGCACGCTCAGCAGGTAGGCCGTGCCGGCGGCACGCAGTCCGGCGAGCATGCCGGCGAGCGGGCCGGGAAAGTCGGGGAGCGTATCAGCGACGACCGTCGCGCGATACGGCGCGCCGAGCGCGGCATAGATGTCGGGATGGCGGTTCGCGCTGATCATCAGCGGGCCGGTCTGCGGCGCGAGACGTCGGAGCACGTGAGCGGCGAGCGCTTCGCCGTGCAGCGGTTGCAGCCCCTTGTCGACGCCGCCCATGCGCGTGCCGCGCCCGCCCGCAAGCACGAGGCCGGTGATCTGTTCGCGTGGGATGGACATGCGCCGGCCGCTCAGCCGCCGATGTAGGACATTTCGACGCGACGCCCGGCCGGCTCGCTCGAATCGGCCGGCTGACTGCCGCGCAGCAGCGAGTAGCGGTCACTGCGGCCCTGCCAGATTTCGGCGATGGCGGTGGCGATCTCGGCATCGCTCGCGCCGCCGCGCAACAGCGCGCGCAGGTCATGCCCGCTCGATGCGAACAGGCACAGGTACAGCTTGCCCTCGGTCGACAAACGCGCGCGCGTGCAATTGCCGCAGAACGCGCGGGTTACGCTCGAAATGACGCCGATCTCGCCGCCGCCGTCGACATAGCCCCAGCGTTGCGCGGTTTCGGCGGCGCTGTGCGCTTCGAGCGGAACGAGCGGGAAATGCTCGGCGATGCGCGTGACGACGTCGGCGGAAGGCAGCACTTCGGTCATGTTCCAGCCGTTCGAGGTGCCGACGTCCATGTACTCGATGAAGCGCAGCACCGTGCCCGTGCCTCTGAAATGACGCGCCATCGGGACGATTTCGCCGTCGTTGGTACCGCGTTTGACGACCATGTTCACTTTGATCGGCGCGAGCCCGACCGCCTGAGCGGCGGCGATGCCGTCGAGCACGTCGGCGACTGCGAAGTCGGCGTCGTTCATGCGGCGAAACAGTGCGTCGTCGAGCGCGTCGAGGCTGACGGTCACGCGCGTGAGGCCGGCGTCCTTCAGGCTGCGCGCCTTGCGCGCCAGCAGCGAGCCGTTGGTGGTCAGCGTGAGATCGAGCGGACGGCCGGCGGGGGTGGTCAAGCGGGCGAGCCGGTCGATCAGGAATTCGAGGTTCTTGCGCAGCAGCGGCTCGCCGCCCGTCAGGCGAATCTTCTCGACGCCATGCGCGACGAACAGCTGCGCGAGCCGCTCGATCTCCTCGAAGCTCAACAGCGCGCTGTGCGGCAGGAACGCATAGTCCTTGTCGAATACCGCGCGCGGCATGCAGTAGACGCAACGGAAGTTGCAGCGGTCCGTCACCGAGATGCGCAGATCGTGCAGCGGACGCGCGAGCGTATCGTGCAGCGCGCCGCTAGGCGTCTGCTCTGGGCCGGTGATGACCGGCGCCGCGCTGAGATCGGCAACAGGGATGATGCGTCGTGACATGAAGTGCTTCGTCAGAGGCTTTATCGGACGGCGGATGATTAATTCTATCGGAAATGCCCGTGGTGTCAGGCGGCCGGCGCGCGTTGTGGGGGTTTACGGGGAGCGACGTGACGCGGCTCGCGGCCAGGATGGGTCGGCGCCCAAAAAAAAGCCCGCCGGGAAGGGCGGGCTTTTTCAAGTACAACGACGCGGCTTACTGCGGATGCTTGATCGTTTCGACCTGTTGCATCGGCGTGTTGTCGACCGGCGGCAGCGCCTTGCGCTCACGGACCACACGCGGCGGCTTGACCGTCTGCGCCGCCGCTTCTTGCGCGGCACGCAGTTTGTCGGCGTCGGTGTTCACCCAGATCAGGCCAGCTTGCTCGAGGATCGGCTGCAATGCATCGGCCGATGCGGCGGCGGGCGCTGCGCTGCGCACGGGAGCCGGCTGCGCGGCCACGGCGACAGGCGCCGGTTCGGACACGGCGGGTTCCGGTGCGACGACCGGTTGCGGCTCGACGATCTCGGCCTGCGGTGCCGGCACGGCTGCCGGTGCCTCGACGATCGTGGCCGGAGCCGCGGTGTCGAGCGCAGCCGGGGCGGCTTGCGGTTCGGTCGGGACGGTCGGCTGCACTTCCAGCGCCGGCTCGACTGCCGGCGATTCGGCATGCGCGGCAGGTTCGACCGGAGCAACCGGCGCGACCGGTTCGCTCGCAGCCGGCGCGGCTTGCTCTGCTTGCGCCGGCGTTTCGATAGCCGGTTGCGCCGCCACCGGAGCTTGCTCGACTGGCACGACCTTTTCGGTCTTCGCGGCATTTTCCGCGGCGAGAGCCGGCGTTTCGGCTGCCGCATGCAGTTCGGTCACGACGGCGCTTTGCGTTGCGACAGCGGCGACCACCACTTCGACCGGGGTCACGTCCTTCGCTTCGCTGGCCGCACGCGTGTGCTCGACAGGCTGCTCGATACGCACCGGCGCTTCGTCGCTGGCGGCAACGTTGTCACCTTCCGCTTCCGCGACGTCCGCCGCGAGGTTGCCATTCACGTCCTCTTCACGCTCGCGACGACCACCACGACGGCCGCGACGGCGACGACGACGCTCTTCACCGTCCCGTGCGACCGCTTCCTGATCGACCGGCACGCCGTTTTCACCGGCTGCGGCGCGGTTGCGGGCGAGTTCGTCGGCGGCTTGCGTGTCGGTTTGCGTCAGCGCCGCGGCGGCTTCCGCCTGCGGCTTGCGACGCTCGCCACGCTCGACGCGTTCAGCGCGTTCGCCACGCTCGCGGCGCTCACCGCGTTCCTGACGTTCGGCGCGTGCCGTGCCTTCGACTGCTTCCGCGCGCTCGGCGCCGCGGGTGTCGCGTTCGCGAGCTTCACGCGGCTCGCGAGCCTCACGCGGTTCGCGGCCTTCACGAGCCTCACGCGGTTCGCGTTGCTCACGCGGCGCGCGCGGCTCACGGCCCTCGCGTGCCTCGCGGCCTTCGCGTTCCTCGCGACGCTGCGACGGCTGCTGAGCTTGCGCCTGACGGCCGCCGGTGACGCCTTCGCCACGCGCTGCCGCGTCGCGGCCGCCTGCGCCGCCACGGCGATTGCGGTTGCGATCGCCGCCGCGCTCGCCGTTGCGCTCACCGCGCTCGGCGCGTTCGCCGCGTTGCGGACGGGCCTGCTTGTCGGTCGTGGCCGGTGCGGCAGGTGCCGGAGCGGCCGGCTGCATGCCGAACAGATTCTTCAGCCAGCCGATGAAGCCGCCGCTGGCCGGCGTCACCGCGACCGGAGCGGGGGTAGCCGCCGGGCGGACCGGCGCGCTCGGAGCCGGCTTCTCGGGCGTGATGCCCTTGACCGCCGCTTCCTGCTTCGGCTTCACTTCCTCGGTGCGCTTGCTGTAGCCGGTTTCCGATTCGAGCTCGCGGGCCGCTTCTTCGGCCATCTTCCACGATGCGCGCGGATCGTCGAGGCGCGCGTCGTCGTGACGCAGACGCTCGAGCTTGTAGTGCGGCGTATCGAGGTGCTTGTTGGGGATCAGCACGACGTTGACCTTGAAACGCGACTCGATCTTGTTGATTTCGGCGCGCTTCTCGTTCAACAGGAAGGCGGTCACTTCGACCGGCACCTGGCAGTGGATCGCCGCGGTGTTTTCCTTCATCGCTTCTTCCTGAATGATCCGCAGCACTTGCAGCGCGGACGATTCGGTATCGCGGATGTGACCCGTGCCGTTACAACGCGGACACGTGACGTGACTGCCTTCCGACAGCGCCGGACGCAGACGCTGGCGCGACAACTCCATCAGGCCGAAGCGCGAAATCTTGCCCATCTGGACGCGGGCGCGGTCGTGCTTCAGCGCGTCTTTAAGACGCTGCTCGACTTCGCGCTGGCTCTTGGCCGATTCCATGTCGATGAAGTCGATCACGATCAGCCCGCCCAGGTCGCGCAGACGCAGCTGGCGGGCGACTTCGTCGGCGGCTTCGAGGTTCGTGCGCGCGGCCGTTTCCTCGATGTCGGCGCCCTTGGTGGCGCGCGCCGAGTTCACGTCGATCGCGACGAGCGCTTCAGTGTGGTCGATCACGATCGCGCCGCCCGACGGCAGCGGCACGGTGCGCGAGTACGCGGTTTCGATCTGGTGCTCGATCTGGAAACGCGAGAACAGCGGCACGTCGTCGTGATACCGCTTCACCTTGCTGACATTATCCGGCATCACGATGTCCATGAAGGCGCGTGCCTGGTCATGGATTTCGGTCGTGTCGATCAGGATTTCGCCGATATCGGGCTGGAAGTAGTCGCGAATCGCGCGGATCACGAGGCTCGATTCGAGATAGATCAGCATCGGCTGGCCGGCCGTGCCGCTTTGCGACGCGGCTTCGATCGCGCGCCATAGCTGCATCAGGTAGTTCAGGTCCCATTGCAGCTCTTCGGCGCTGCGGCCGATGCCGGCCGTGCGCGCGATGATGCTCATGCCTTCCGGCAGTTGCAGCTGCGCCATGGTTTCGCGCAGTTCCTGACGGTCGTCGCCTTCAATCCGGCGCGACACGCCGCCGCCACGCGGGTTATTCGGCATCAGGACCAGATAGCGGCCGGCGAGCGAGATGAACGTGGTCAGGGCCGCGCCCTTGTTGCCGCGTTCTTCTTTTTCGACCTGGACGATCAGTTCCTGACCTTCCTTCAGCGCGTCCTGGATGCGTGCAGAACGCATGTCGACGCCATCGCGGAAGTACTGCCGGGCGACTTCCTTGAACGGCAGGAAGCCGTGGCGGTCTTCGCCGTAGTTGACGAAGCAGGCCTCGAGCGACGGCTCGATGCGCGTGATGATGCCCTTGTAAATATTGCCTTTGCGCTGTTCGCGCCCGGCGGTTTCGATGTCAATGTCGATGAGTTTTTGCCCATCGACGATGGCGACGCGCAGTTCTTCCTGCTGCGTCGCGTTGAACAACATTCGTTTCATTGAACGGCTCCAGAGCGGCCTCGCCGGCCCAGCTGCGCGATTGTCAGTCGCGAGAGCGTAAAGGGCAGGCGTGCCGCGTCTTATTGTGTTTTCACAAGCACGCTGGAGCGGGAAAGATGGCGGGAGAATTGCCTGACAGGGCCCGGCCCGATGGAAAGATGGGCACGGTGCCGCAGGGCACATGCGAACACGGCTTCAAATCATGGCCTGACACGCCGCGTTTAGCCAGCAGACCTTCATAAGTCTTCGTCCTGTGAAGCGGGCGCGCCAACTGGGCGCGCGAGCGAAGGGCCGAAGTCCGCGGTCATGCCGCAACGGGAAGTTCGCGCAGGCGGCGCGTCTTTTCCTGCTGGGGGTGTCTCGCCTTTCTTTTGACGTCGCCATGTCTTGTACTTTCTACAAGACGACTCGGGCGCACGCCGTATTTTCGCGACTTGCAGCTTCGTCCAGCAGGGCGTCATACCACCCGGATCACGAAGCTGGAAGCTAAATTCTTTTTTACCAAAATTCCGTTACCGTCGAAGCCGACCTTGACCGAACGCGCCTGCGGGCGCCGTCCCTGCCGGGTGCTGACTTCGTGCGTGCAACTTGTTGCATCTCATTTTCAGGGTGAGCAACCAGACCCCGGCGCAAGTAAAATAACGGTTTATCGCTTGCGCTCGCGCAATCCACCCGCATTCCGGACGCTGTGCGGACACCGCGCCGGCCGTCGCGGACTGCTGGGCAAATTATATTCAGAATGAAAGAGTTAGGCAAAACATCCCAGAGATCGGTTGCAGGCGCGCTCGAAGGCTCGGTTTCGGGCGACCAGGTTTCGCTGATCGCAATCGACGACCGATCGGCTGGTCAGCGCATCGATAATTTCCTGCTGCGCGTCTGCAAGGGCGTGCCGAAAAGCCATATTTACCGCATCCTGCGCAGCGGCGAAGTGCGCGTGAACAAGGGCCGGATCGATGCGCAATACCGGCTCGAACTGGGCGATCTCGTGCGCGTACCGCCGATCCGCGTCGCCCAGCCGGATCAGGCCGCAGCCCACGTGCCCGTGCCCGCGGCGGGCTTTCACATTCTGTACGAAGACGAGCATTTGCTGGTGATCGACAAGCCAGCCGGCGTCGCGGTCCACGGCGGCAGCGGAGTCGCGTTCGGCGTGATCGAGCAGATGCGCGCGGCGCGGCCCCAGGCGAAATTCCTCGAACTCGTGCACCGGCTGGATCGCGAGACTTCGGGCATCCTGATGCTCGCGAAGAAGCGCGCGGCGCTCGTCAATCTGCACGAGCAGATCCGCGACAACCAGATGGACAAGCGCTATTACGCGTGCGTGCACGGCGAATGGGCAAGCGACTGGGGGCGCCGTCGCACAGTGAAGGAGCCGCTGCACAAATACCTGACCGCCGACGGCGAGCGCCGCGTGCGCGTGCAGGCCGATGGCCTCGCTTCGCACACGATCTTCAATCTGGTCGACATCTGGCCCGAATACGCGCTGTTGGAGGCGGAACTGAAGACTGGGCGCACGCACCAGATTCGCGTGCATTTGCAGCATCTGGCGCTACCAATCGTCGGCGACGCCAAATACGGTGATTTCGCGCTTAACAAGGCTCTTGCGCGCGCGAACGCGAAGCCCGGGATCAAGCGTATGTTTCTGCACGCTTACCGGCTCAAGCTCGCGCATCCGGCCACCGGCGCGCCGTTGCAACTCGAGGCGCCGCTGCCGGCCGACTGCCGCGGCTTTATAGAACAACTCAACGAACTACGCACTGGGTCCAACCCGGAGACGACCTTGCATGGCTAGAGAGCAATTTGACCTGATCGTGTTCGACTGGGATGGCACGCTGATGGATTCGACCGCGCATATCACGCGCAGCATCCAGGCGGCGTGTCGCGATCTCGGCCTGCCGGTTCCCGCCGACGAAGCCGCGAGCTATGTAATCGGCCTGGGCCTGCGCGACGCACTGCAGATCGCCGCGCCGACGCTCGATCCTGCCGACTATTCGCGGCTTTCCGAGCGTTATCGCTTTCATTTTCTGGTAAAGGACCAGACCACCGAGCTGTTCCCCGGCGTGCGCGAAATGCTTCAGGAGTTGCGCGATGTCGGCTATCTGCTCGCGGTCGCGACCGGCAAGAGCCGCGTCGGGCTCAATCGCGCGCTCGATCAGGCACGTCTGACGAGCCTGTTCGACGGCACGCGCTGCGCGGACGAAACCTTCTCGAAGCCGCATCCGGCAATGCTGCACGAGCTTACGCGCGAGTTGGGGCAGGATACGGCGCGCACGGTCATGATCGGCGATACGACGCACGACTTGCAGATGGCGCTCAACGCCGGCGTGGCGGGCATCGGCGTGACTTACGGTGCGCATCCGGCGAATTCGCTGAATGCGATGTCGCCTAAGTTCGTTGCGTCGAGCATCAGCGATTTGTCCAGCTGGCTGCGGGAGAACGCATGAGCGCCGACGGCTTGAATGCCACGGCGGCCGCGGCTGCGCAGGCAGTGCGCATTTGCGCGGCCGAGGAGCTGGTCGACGGTGGCGAAGGCGTCCGGCGCGACGCGCGGCTCTGCGGGCAGGATGCCGTGGTGTTTTTCGTCCGCTATGATGGCTGCGCGTACGGCTATCTGAACCGCTGCGCTCACGTGCCGATGGAACTCGACTGGCAGGAAGGGCAGTTCTTCGAATCGTCCGGCTTATACTTGATGTGCGCGACACATGGCGCGATTTACGCGCCGGATACCGGCAAATGCGTCGGTGGGCCGTGTCGCGGGGGCAGATTGCGGGCCGTGCAGGTCGAGGAACGCGATACGCCTGAGGGTCGTGCGGTATTCTGGTTGCCTGACGGCGAATTGCTGCCGGTCACGCGCTGATTTCCTCTCCAATTTTTCCACTGTCCGCATGTCCGACAATTTGACCCCCGGAAAGGACCCCTCCTCGGGAGGCCGCTCCGGTGCAGCCGCCGACCAGCCCGGCTGGGAGCGTGCCGCGCTCGAGCGCATCGCGCTCGCTGCGATCAATGAGCAACGCGCCGCGCGGCGCTGGCGGATTTTTTTCCGTTTCCTGTTCCTCGGAGTGCTTGCACTAGTAGTGTGGGGCGCGCTGAGTTTTTCGGGTGGGCGGGTCGCCACGACTGGCCGACATACGGCGATGGTGTCGCTTGACGGCGAGATCTCGACGGATACGAACGCGAACGCACAAGATGTCAACACTGCCCTCGATTCCGCATTCGAAGATTCAAATACCGCCGGCGTGATTCTCTATTGCAATAGCCCGGGCGGCAGTCCGGTCCAGGCAGGCATTATCAACAGCGAAGTTCGGCGATTGCGCGGGAAATATCCGTCTATTCCGCTGTATGTCGTAGTTGGCGATATGTGCGCATCAGGCGGCTACTACGCGGCCGCCGCGGCGGAGAAGATCTATGTAGACAGGGCGAGCATCGTCGGTTCGATCGGCGTGCTGATGGACAGCTTCGGTTTCACAGGTCTGATGGACAAGCTGGGGATTCAGCGCCGGCTGCACACCTCGGGTGAGAACAAGGGTTTTTTCGATCCGTTCTCGCCTGAAACGCCGAAGATGGACGAACATGCACAGCTTATGCTCGATCAAATCCACTCACAGTTCATCGATGCAGTGCGTCAGGGGCGCGGCAAGCGTCTGCATGAGACACCGGACATGTTCTCGGGTCTGTTCTGGACGGGGCAGAAGAGCGTCGAATTGGGCCTCGCGGACGGTTTTGGGGATGCGGATTACGTCGCGCGAGAGATCTTCAAAGCGCCGGATATCGTCGATTACACGGTAAAAGAGAGCATTACGGACCGCGTTGCGCGCAAATTCGGCGCTGCGGTCGGCGCCGGCGCGGTTCGGGCGATGGTGCTCGGCGCAAAAATGAATCTGCGTTGAACGCGCAGTAATAAAAGAAGCCCGCGCGGTCGGCTTTGGCCGATTGCGCGGGCTTTGTCTTTGCGGGCACGTTTCGGGGCGGCCTGGTGTTCGCTGTCTGCCCGGTACTCGCGCTCAGGCCGCCAGAATCAGAAAAATCGCCGGCCGCTTATGCAGGTCGATCTCAGGCTTCTTTTTCCAGTCCGCAACGCTCCGGCTTGCGATGACTTCGCTCGGTAGCGTCAGATCGACCGCCACACAGACGAGCGTCGACGGCGCGCAGGTCGCGAGCAACGTATCGAGCAACGCGCGATTCCGGTACGGCGTTTCGATGAAGATCTGCGTTTGCTTGCTCTTGCGCGACTGTTG
Source organism: Paraburkholderia sp. BR13439 (assembly GCF_040948805.1). Taxonomy (NCBI): domain Bacteria; kingdom Pseudomonadati; phylum Pseudomonadota; class Betaproteobacteria; order Burkholderiales; family Burkholderiaceae; genus Paraburkholderia; species Paraburkholderia sp. BR13439. The sequence goes on from NZ_JBFPKN010000007.1 coordinate 222,353, forward strand.
CTCGAGATCGCGCAGACGTTTGGCGCGTTCGGCGGCGTCGACGGGCAGGTAGCCGTGAAACGCGAAAGTCTGGCCGTTCAGCCCCGACGCCATAAGCGCGAGCAGAATCGAACTCGGTCCGACCAGCGGCACGACTTTCACGCCGCGCTCGTGCGCGCGTCGCACGAGTAGTGCGCCCGGGTCCGCGACTGCCGGACAGCCAGCCTCGGAGACGAGGCCTGCGTCGGTGCCCGAGAGCAGCGGCGCGAGCAGCTTGTCAATTTCCCCGCCCGGCGTATTGACGTTCAGTTCGCGAATCTCGATCTCCTGAATGGGCCGTTTGGTGCCGACTTTTTTCAGGAACGCGCGCGTGGTTTTCGCGTTTTCGCCAATGTAATAGTGCAGCGACGCCGCACGGGCGCGCACGGGCGCGGGCAGCACCAGCTCGAGTGCGCTTGCGTCGCCTTCGCCGAGTGTGTTCGGAATCAGATAGAGCGTACCGGTCATCATGCCCCCAGAAGCGGATAGTCGGCCGCGAGCAGCATGTGCGACAACGCGATGAGCGGCAGGCCGACGAGCGCGGTCGGGTCGTCGGAATGGATCGCCTCCAGCAGCGCGATGCCGAGTCCTTCGGATTTGGCGCTGCCGGCCACGTCGTACGGCGTTTCGGCGCGCAGATAGGCGTCGAGGGCCGCGTCCGGCAGGTTGCGAAAGCGCACGCGGGTAATCACATCGACGGTCTGCGCGCTGTCCGTCGCGCTGTCGAACAGACACAGTGCGCTATGGAACAGCACCTCGCGACCACGCATCGCCTGCAACTGCGCGAGCGCCCTGTCGTGCGTGCCGGGTTTGCCGATCTGCAGGCCGTCATAGGTGGCGACCTGGTCGGAGCCGATCACGAGCGCGCGTTCGGCGGCGGCGAGGCCTTTGGCGACCGCGCGCGCTTTGGCTTCGGCGAGGCGCAGCGCAGTGGTATCGGGTGTTTCACCGGCGAGTGGGGTTTCGTCGATCGCGGGCACGACGATGTCGAACGGCACGCGCAGGCGTTCGAGCAACTCGCGGCGATACTGCGAACTCGACGCCAGAATCAGGCGTGGCGGGCGTTTGGAGGAATCAGACATGGTTTGCGGGCAACGGAAGAGGCGGGTCGTACGGGGTCGCGCGAGGCTAGTGTGCGTACGGGCTTAAGTGTTTGACTCGAAAAGACAAAACGGATATGATTTTGGGCTTTTCACGGTATGCTTGCGCCTGAAGGGTCTCGGCGCGTTCAGCGGCTTTCGGCAGCCGGAAGGTCGAAGAAAGCTCGGCAGGTTGAACGCAATGGCCACTGACCCCCCCTGGCTGCCTCGCACACCGGATTATCTTCGCGGCGGATCTGATCGTCCTTCGCGAATCACCCCGGCAACTTGCTTGCCGACGCAGGAGCGCACATGACTCAACATCCTGGCAAACCTGCAGGTCCGTCCGACCCGCATGAACTCGATCTGTTCGAATTTGCGCGAAGTGGGCGTCAGGCTGCGGGTGTCGTGCGCGTCTCGCAACTGCCGCGCATGTTAAACGAAGTCCCGGCGGAAGCGCCAGATCGCGACACCGCGTTCACATGGCAGGCCGAAGGGACGACGCAACCGGAATTGCAGGACGACGGCACCGAAGGTCTCCAGCCTTATCTGCGGCTGGCGATTCATGGTGCCGCGTGGCTCGAATGCCAGCGGTGCTTGACGCCGTATTCGCAGGCGTTCAACGTCGATGCAACTTACCGGATCGTCAGTACGGAGGCGGAAGCCGAAGAGTTTCCGCTCGACGAGGATGAAGTCGAGGTGATCGTGGGCTCGCGCCAGTTCGATCTCATCGACTTGATCGAAGAAGAGTTGCTGCTTTCCTTGCCGCTCGTGCCGAAACACGAGATCTGTCCTGAAGTGCACGAGAGCCTTGTCTCGGGTGCGGACGGCAGCGAAGGGGAGGGTGACGAAGCCGCGCAGCACGAAGCTGGCGATGTCGGCGAGCCGGATCAATCCAGCGAGCGGCGCAATCCGTTTGCGGCGCTCGAGAGTCTGAAGCGCGACGAACCGGGCGGCAAGAAGCACTGAATAGTTGCAGGGGGCGCGATGCTGGCGCATTGGCCATTCGGCCAGTGGTTAAGTCCGTATCGGGCTGTGTTAGAATTCGGAAAATTTTTTGGAGTTTTAGTCATGGCAGTTCAACAAAACAAGAAGTCGCCGTCGAAGCGCGGCATGCACCGTTCGCACGATTTCCTGACGGCAGCGCCGCTGGCCGTTGAGCCGAGCACGGGCGAAGTGCATCTGCGTCACCACATTAGCCCGAACGGCTACTATCGCGGCAAGAAAGTTGTCAAGACGAAGAACGACTAATCGTCGACTGCGATGCGCCCTGTGGCGTTTCGCGTAGCGATCGGCTCGCTTGACATTTTCCCGGTTCGGCAAAAAGGCGGCATTCAACTGCCGCTTTTTTGTGTCTGAAATTCGTCGCACTCCATGACAGTAAAGCTCACGATAGATTGCATGGGAGGCGACCACGGCCCGTCCGTGACCGTTCCCGCTGCCGTCAACTTCGTTCGTTCGCATCCCGATGCGCAGTTGCTGCTCGTCGGCATTGAAAGTGCGATTCGTGCGCAGCTGAAGAAGCTCAAGGCTCAGGATCTGCCGGCGCTGACCGTCGTGCCTGCTACCGAGGTCGTCGCGATGGACGATCCGGTCGAGGTCGCGCTGCGCAAGAAAAAAGATTCGTCGATGCGCGTGGCGCTGAACCGCGTCAAGGAAGGCGAGGCGCAAGCCTGCATTTCCGCCGGCAACACCGGCGCACTGATGGCGGTCTCGCGTTATGTGCTGAAAACGCTGTCGGGTATCGAACGCCCGGCCATCGCGTTCGCCCTGCCCAATCCCACCGGCTATACGATGATGCTCGACCTGGGCGCCAACGTCGACTGCGAGCCGCAGCACCTGCTGCAGTTCGCCGAGATGGGGCACGCGCTCGTGTCCGCGCTCGAAGGCAAAGAGCGGCCCACCATCGGCCTGCTCAACATCGGCGAAGAAGTCATCAAGGGCAACGACATCATCAAGCGCGCCGGCGAACTGCTGCGTGCGAGTACACTGAACTTTCATGGCAATGTCGAAGGCGACGACATCTACAAGGGCACCGTCGACGTAATCGTCTGCGATGGCTTTGTCGGCAATGTCGCGCTGAAGACGTCGGAAGGTCTCGCGCAGATGCTGTCCAACATCATCAAGGAAGAGTTTGGCCGTTCGTGGCTGACCAAGGTGATGGCGGTGCTCGCGCTGCCGGTATTGATGCGCTTCAAGAAACGCGTCGACCATCGGCAATACAATGGCGCCGCGCTGCTCGGCTTGCGCGGTCTCGTGATCAAAAGCCACGGTTCCGCCGATGCCTACGCGTTTGAGTGGGCTATCAAACGCGGGTATGATGCCGTCAAAAACGGCGTGCTGGAGCGCCTTGCGCGAGCGATGGAAGAGAACGCAGGTTCTCTCGAACAGGCGGCGCGCGACGCAAGCGGTGCGGGTCACGCAAGCCCGATCGCAGGCCAGCCGGCCGAGCCCTACGCTGCGCAATCCTCGAAGGCATAATGGCTCAATCCACAATCTACTCCCGCGTGCTGGGCACCGGCAGCTATCTGCCGTCCAACCGCGTCACCAATCAGGATCTGGCTGAGCGTCTCGCCAGGCAAGGTGTCGAAACGAGCGACGAATGGATCGTCGCGCGCACGGGCATCCATGCCCGCCACTTCGCCGATCCCGACGTCACGACCAGCGACCTCGCGTTGATCGCCTCGCAACGCGCGATCGAAGCGGCGGACATCGATCCCCAGTCCATCGATCTGATCGTCGTCGCCACTTCCACGCCGGACTTTGTGTTCCCGAGCACCGCCTGCCTGCTGCAGAACAAGCTCGGCATCAAGAATCAGGGCGCCGCGTTCGACGTGCAGGCGGTCTGCTCAGGCTTCGCTTACGCGGTCGCGACAGTGGACAGTCTGATTCGCACCGGTCAGCATCGCACGGCCCTCGTGGTCGGCGCGGAAACCTTCTCGCGCATCCTCGATTTCAACGACCGCACCACCTGCGTGCTGTTCGGCGACGGCGCCGGCGCGGTGATCCTGCAGGCCTCCGACGAACCGGGCGTGCTCTCGAGCGCGCTGCACGCGGACGGCAGCCATTCGAACATTCTGTGCACGCCGGGCAACGTGAACGGCGGCGTGGTCGCTGGCAGCGCGTTCCTGCACATGGACGGCCAGGCGGTGTTCAAGCTTGCCGTCAACGTGCTGGAGAAGGTCGCAATCGAAGCATTGGAAAAAGCCGATCTGAAGCCCGAGCAGATCGACTGGCTGATTCCGCATCAGGCCAATATCCGCATCATGCAAAGCACCTGCCGCAAGCTCGGCCTGCCGCAGGAGCGCATGGTCGTCACGGTGGGCGAGCACGGCAATACGTCGGCGGCGTCCATTCCGCTTGCACTCGACGTCGCGGTGCGCGACGGCCGCATCAAGCGCGGCCAGAACGTGCTGATCGAAGGCGTCGGCGGCGGCTTCACGTGGGGCGCGTCGGTCATTCGCTACTGAGCGCGACGACGCATCGCAGGGCGTAGCTGGCGGCGCCTGCGCGGCCGGACCAATACCGCGCGCCATCGTGCAGCCGCGGCCGGCAGCCACATCCGATTAAACAGATTTTGGGGACGATATGAAATTCGCGTTCGTTTTTCCTGGGCAGGGCTCGCAGGCGGTCGGCATGCTCAATGCATTCGCCGGTCACGCAGTCGTGCGTGAGACGGTTCAGGAAGCCTCCGACGCACTCAACCAGGACCTCGGCAAGCTGATCGCCGAAGGCCCCGCCGAAGATCTCAATCTCACCACCAACACCCAGCCGGTCATGCTGACCGCGGCCTACGCTACCTATCGCGCGTGGCAGCAGGCGGGCGGCCCGGCGCCGGCGATCGTCGCCGGCCATAGCCTCGGCGAATACACGGCGCTCGTCGCGGCCGGCGCGCTAGCTTTCCGCGACGCGGTGCCGCTCGTGCGTTTCCGCGCGCAGGCGATGCAAACCGCGGTGCCGGTGGGCGAAGGCGGCATGGCCGCGATTCTGGGCCTCGACGACGACACGGTGCGCGCGGTCTGCGCGGAAGCGTCGGTCGCGGGCGTCGTCGAAGCGGTCAATTTCAATGCGCCGGCGCAAGTCGTGATCGCGGGCCACAAGGCCGCGGTCGAGAAAGCCTGCGAATTCGCGAAGGCGAAAGGTGCGAAGCGCGCGCTGCCGCTGCCGGTGTCGGCGCCGTTCCACTCGTCGCTGCTCAAGCCGGCGTCGGATCAATTGCGGGAATACCTCGCGAGCATCGACGTGCAGGTGCCGTCGATTCCCGTCATCAACAACGTCGACGTCGCCGTGGTCAACGAGCCGGCCAAAATCAAGGACGCGCTGGTGCGCCAGGCGGCTGGTGCGGTGCGCTGGGTCGAATGCGTGCAGGCAATGGCCGCGCAGGGCGTCACGCACGTGATCGAATGCGGCCCGGGCAAGGTCCTTGCGGGTTTGACCAAGCGCATCGACGGCAATCTCGGCGGCGCATCGGTGTTCGATCCGGCATCGCTCGAAGAAACGCTGAAGCTCGTGACGGCAGGCTGAGCGCTTTCGCGGGCGGGTATCGGCAGAGCCGTGCCGCGCTGGCGCGGCATCCCTCGACAGACGAATCAACAAGAATCAATGAGCCCTATTTGAAGGGCATCCGGACTGACAGATGGAAAAGACTCTCGACAAGCAGATCGCAATCGTAACGGGCGCATCGCGCGGAATCGGCCGTGCGATCGCGATGGAACTCGCGCGTCAGGGCGCGACGGTCATCGGCACCGCGACCAGCGAAAGCGGCGCGACGGCGATCACCGAGGCGTTCAAAGCGGCCGGGGTGAGCGGCCGCGGCGCGGTGCTCGACGTCAACGACGTGGCCGCGGCCGAAGCGCTGATCGACGGCACGGTCAAGGAATTCGGCGCGCTGAACGTGCTGGTGAACAACGCCGGCATCACGCAGGATCAACTGGCGATGCGCATGAAGGACGACGACTGGGACGCGGTGGTCGACACCAACCTGAAGTCGGTGTTCCGTCTGTCGCGTGCGGTGCTGCGCCCGATGATGAAAGCGAAGGGCGGTCGGATCATCAATATCACGTCGGTGGTCGGCTCGGCCGGCAACCCTGGCCAGATCAACTACGCGGCCGCGAAGGCGGGCGTCGCGGGCATGACGCGCGCGCTCGCGCGCGAGATCGGCAGCCGTGGCATCACGGTCAATTGCGTGGCGCCTGGCTTCATCGATACCGACATGACCAAGGCGCTGCCCGAAGAGCAGCAGACCGTGCTGAAAACGCAGATTCCGCTCGGCCGTCTCGGCAGCCCGGAAGACATCGCGCACGCGGTCGCTTTCCTCGCCTCGCCGCAAGCGGGCTACATCACCGGCACGACGCTGCACGTGAACGGCGGCATGTACATGCAGTAACCAAATTCGGTTACTATCCGCGCCTTGATGCGTTCGCAGAAGCACGAGGCGCATGCGTTGACAGGAACCCGAAGCGCCGCTTTTTTGCCGGGTCAAACCTGATAAAATGCGCGCACCTGTATTTTTGAACTTCTTTTCCCTTGGAGGGGTAATGGACAATATCGAACAGCGCGTCAAGAAGATCGTCGCGGAACAACTGGGCGTTGCGGAAGCGGAAATCAAGAACGAAGCGTCGTTCGTGAACGATCTGGGCGCGGACTCGCTCGACACCGTTGAGCTCGTGATGGCCCTCGAAGACGAATTCGGCATGGAAATTCCGGATGAAGAAGCCGAGAAGATCACCACCGTTCAGCAAGCGATCGACTACGCTCGCGCGAACGTCAAGGCCTAAGGTCATTCGCGCCTGCGTTTCTGCACGGGTCGCGCATGACGCCCTGCCGTGCCGCTTGCCGGCGCCAGCAGGGTCGGCGCTATGGGGTGTGTCCATTGACACGTCATACGCCACGCCGCTTGCCACGCAGGAGCCAGCGATGTTGACAGCGCAACTTTCCGCGCGATTGCCGACTTAAACAGCCACAGGGCACACAGGGCGATTCCTGTGGGCGCTGTGGCTTTTGCTTTTGTCATCTATGAAAAAGGGGTTACCGTGAGCCGCCGTCGTGTTGTTGTTACAGGCCTGGGGCTGATTTCGCCTGTTGGCAATAATGTTGCCGATGGCTGGGCCAATCTGGTCGCCGGCAAGTCTGGGATTGCCAATATCACGAAGTTCGATGCGTCGAACTTCTCGACTCGTTTCGCCGGCGAGGTGAAGGGCTTCAATATCGAGGACTACATCCCCGGTAAGGAAGCGCGCCACATGGATACGTTCATCCACTACGGCGTGGCCGCGGGCATCCAGGCGATGCAGGACAGCGGGCTCGAAGTCACCGACGAGAATTCGGAGCGCATTGGCGTAGTGGTCGGTTCGGGCATCGGCGGTCTGCCGATGATCGAAATCACCCAAACCGAATTGCTCAATCGCGGCCCGCGCCGCATTTCGCCGTTCTTCGTGCCGGCTTCGATCATCAACATGATCTCCGGCCACCTGTCGATCAAGTTCGGCATCAAGGGTCCGAATCTGTCGATCGTCACCGCGTGCACGACCGGTCTGCACTGCATCGGCGAGGCTTCGCGCCTGATCGAATACGGCGACGCCGACGTGATGATTGCCGGCGGCGCGGAATCGACCGTGTCCCCGCTCGGTATCGGCGGCTTTGCGGCGGCGCGCGCGCTGTCGCAACGCAATGACGATCCGGCAACCGCTAGCCGTCCGTGGGACAAGGACCGCGACGGCTTCGTGCTCGGCGAAGGCGCGGGCGTGATGGTGCTCGAAGAATACGAGCACGCGAAGGCGCGTGGCGCGAAGATCTACGCGGAAATCGGCGGCTACGGCATGAGCGGCGATGCGTACCACATGACCGCGCCGCTCGAAGACGGCGACGGCGCACGCCGCTGCATGCTCGCGGCGCTGAAGAACGCGGGCATCAACGGCGATCAGGTGAACTACCTGAACGCGCACGGCACGTCCACGCCGCTCGGCGATCTGGCGGAAACGACCGGCATCAAGCGGGCGTTCGGCGACCACTCGAAGGACATGGTCGTCAATTCGACCAAGTCGATGACGGGTCACCTGCTGGGCGGCGCCGGCGGTCTGGAGTCGGTGTTCACGGTGCTCGCCGTGCATCACCAGGTCTCGCCTCCGACCATCAACATCTTCAACCAGGACCCGGCCTGTGATCTCGATTACTGCGCAAACACCGCGCGGGACATGAAGATCGACGTCGCGCTGAAGAACTCGTTTGGGTTCGGCGGTACGAACGGCACGCTGGTGTTCAAGCGCGCCTGATCAAGGGTGACGCATCAGTTCGCGACGCCGGCCTTGCCGGCGCTTTCCCCCGCACCGGCAACGTTGAGCAGGACGACGCAGCGGATTGCGTTGCGTCGCTCTGTCGCAATGCGTGCCGCGGCGGGGGCGTTCGTGCTGATTGCGACGTTAGCCGTCTATACCTGTCTCGCGCCACGCTTGGGCGCGTGGCAGGCCGCTGCGTTGACGCTCGCCGTCGCAGCGGTCCTTGCACTGTGCGCGGCTAGGCATGACGCGGCGCAGCCCACCGCGCTGCATATCGCGATGGGCGAGATTTCCGCCTGGAACCGCGCAGGTGAATTGCTCGCGCGAGGTCGCGTCGTCGGTTGCGCGCAGTGGAGCAGCCGTTTGTTGGTGCTCGCGCTCGCGCCCGAGAGCGGTCGAAGGCGTGGCCTCATGCGTGCGCCGCTGGGCCGTACGCGCTCCCTGCTGCTCGCCGCCGACGCGCTGCCGCCGAATGTTTTCCGCGAACTTTCCGTGCTGGGCCGGCGTGCGGCCGGCGCCTGACTGTAACGACTGTAACCGCTGTTACCGTAGTAACGTGCCCTCACGAGGGGGACGCTACAATGGTCCCCCGCCATGCGCCCTATAGTTAACGGATTTATCAGGTGAGCGAAAAAGAAATTGATCAGGTGCTGGTCGAACGCGTCCAGAAGGGCGACAAGGCCGCGTTCGAGCTTCTGGTCTCCAAATACCACCGCAAGATTCTCCGGCTGATCTCGCGCCTCGTGCGGGACCCCGCCGAAGTCGAAGACGTCGCACAGGACGCATTTATCAAGGCGTATCGCGCGTTGCCGCAGTTTCGCGGCGAGTCGGCGTTTTATACGTGGTTGTACCGGATTGCGGTTAATACCGCGAAGAACTACCTTGCCACCCAGGGCCGGCGCGCGCCGACCTCGACCGAAGCGGATGCTGAAGAAGCTGAAACTTTCTCCGACGCTGACCAACTAAGGGATATCAACACGCCTGAGTCGATGTTGATGAGCAAGCAGATCGCCGAGACGGTCAATGCTGCGATGGCGGTTTTACCGGAAGAATTGCGCACCGCCATTACTCTTCGAGAAATTGAGGGTTTGAGCTACGAGGAAATCGCTGAGATGATGGGTTGCCCGATTGGCACGGTCAGATCACGAATTTTCCGCGCTCGCGAAGCCATTGCGGCAAAATTGCGACCGCTGCTTGACACACCCGAAGGCAAGCGCTGGTAGAGGTTTTTGAACGTCCAGCAGGCTTGGCGGGACAGCGGCGCAATATCTGGATTAGTGGTGTCACTACGGGGTAATTGGAAGATGGGGAGCATCATGGGGTCGGTCTCGATGCAATCGCAAGCGGGCTCGCGCGGCGAGCGTCTGTCCGCTTTCGTCGACGGTGAATTGTTTGGCGAAGAGCATCTGAATCTGGACAAGTTTCTTGCGGAACTGGACGGCGATGATCGCGCCGCCTGGTCGAGCTACCACCTGATCGGCGACGCGCTACGTTCCGACGATCTGGCAGTCAGCCCCGCGCGGAGCAGCGCCTTTCTCAGCGGTTTTGCCGCGCGCCTCGAAAGCGAGCCGCATGTGCTGGCGCCAGCCGCCGCGTCCGCGTCGGTCACGCGCCGCCTGCTCGGGCTGCGCCGGCGAGTCGTGCCGGCTTTTGCCGTCGCTGCCGCGGCCGCTACCTTGACCTGGATCGTCGTGCCGCAGCTGCAGGGCGCGCCGGGTGGTCCGGGTGCCCAGCTCGCTTCGCTACAATCGCACGCCGACCCGGTGCAGCGTGTCGCCATGGCCTCGGTGCCCGCGCAAGACTCCAACATCATTCGCGACGCGAGCCTCGATCAATACTTCGAAGCTCATCAGCAATTCGCGCAGCAACCGGCGATGGCAGGCTCGATGCCGGTGATTCGCGCTGCCTCAGTCTCCACGCAGGGCCAATAGTTTGATGCAGACTCCGCGGTTCAATAAAACGACTATCTGGGGGCGGTTGCCAGCATTTCTATTCTGTGCAGCCGTGTTGTTGTCCGCTACACCGCGGGTCTTTGCTCAAGACGATCCGGTCGTCGCCCGTCGCACGGCCGCGGAACTGCTCGACCGCATCCATCAGGCCGCCCAACAGCAGAACTACGAGGGCGCCTTCGTCTATCAGCGCGGCAATTTCGTGCAGACGTCGCGCATTGCGCATTACTCCACGCATACGGACGGCGAGTTCGAGCAGCTCGAAAGCCTCGACGGCAAGCCGCGCAAAATGCTGCGCCACAACGACGACATGTACACGTTCCTGCCGGAACGGCGTATCGTGGTCTTCGAAAAGCGGCAGAACAAGGATTCATTCCCCGCGCTGCTGTCCGTGAACGGCGAGCAGGTACTGTCCGTCTACGAGCCGAAGATGCTGGGCGATGACCGCGTCGCGGGCGTCGACAGTCTGGTGATGGAACTGGATCCGAAAGACGCGTACCGGTTCGCGTACAAGCTGTGGGCCGACAAAAAGACCGGTCTGCTGCTGCGCGCGCAGACGCTCGACCCGAGCGGCCAGGTGCTCGAGCAACTGTCGTTTTCGCAGGTCCGCATCGGCGTGCCGGTCGACAAGGCGGGCATCGTCAACGGCATCCGCAATCTCACGGGCTGGACGGTCGTGCGTCCGCCAGTCGAGCCGGTCGACATGGCCGCGCAGGGTTGGCTAATCAATCCGTCGGTGCGGGGTTTCCATATCATCCGTCAGTTGCGCCGTCCGATGGCGTCGCGCGAGGCGGGGCAGCCGCCGATCCCGGTCGACCAGGCCGTGTTTTCCGACGGCCTCGCGGCGATTTCGGTTTTCGTCGAGCCGGTCGAGAACAACACGCGCAAAGAGGGCACGGGCGATAGCGGCGCGACGCACGTTCTGGTCAAGCGTCAGGGTGACTTCTGGATTACCCTGCTCGGTGAGGTGCCCCAAACCACATTGCAGCAATTCGCGTCTGCCATAGAATACAAAGCTCCGAAGTAACCCTTCCGAATCCTGAAATCCCTCGGCTTGCTACGATATGACGACTTTCTCGGTGCGCAAATTCCTCGCGGCCGTAGTGGTGGCGGCGTGTTTGCCGCTTGTGCCGCATATGGCATCAGCGGCTCCCGCTGCCAATCTGCCCGACTTCACTGACCTCGTCGACAAGGTCGGCCCGGCGGTCGTCAACATTCGCACGACAACGCGCGTGTCGAACGGTAGTTCCCGCGGCGGCCTGCCGCCGGGTATGGACGACGGCGATATGTCGGAGTTCTTCCGGCGCTTCTTCGGGATTCCGTTGCCGCAGTCACCGCAATCACCGCGCGGTGGTGATAACGGCGGTGGCGGTGGAGGGGGTGGCGGCAGCGGCGGCAGTCCGGATTCACAGGACAACACCGACCCCGAACAGAACAGCGGGGTGGGCTCGGGCTTCATCCTGTCGGCGGACGGCTACGTAATGACCAACGCTCACGTCGTCGACGACGCGGACACGATCTACGTGACGCTGACCGACAAGCGCGAATTCAAGGCGAAGCTGATCGGGGTCGACGACCGTACCGACGTCGCGGTCGTGAAGATCAACGCGTCGAATCTGCCGACCATCACGATCGGCGATTCAAACAAGGTGCGCGTCGGCGAATGGGTCGTCGCGATCGGGTCGCCGTTCGGTCTCGAAAACACGGTGACGGCCGGTATCGTCAGCGCGAAGGGACGCGACACCGGCGACTACCTGCCGTTCATCCAGACCGACGTAGCCGTCAATCCGGGCAACTCGGGCGGCCCGCTAATCAACATGCAAGGCGAAGTGATTGGCATCAATTCGCAGATTTACAGCCGCACCGGCGGTTTCATGGGCATTTCGTTCGCGATTCCGATCGACGAAGCGATGCGCGTGGCCGATCAGCTGAAGAGTTCGGGCAAGGTGGTGCGCGGCCGCATCGCGGTGGCGATCGGTGAAGTGACGAAAGACGTCGCCGATTCGCTCGGTTTGCCGAAGGCGCAGGGCGCGCTCGTCAGCAGCGTCGAGCCGGGCGGCCCGGCCGACAAGGCCGGCGTGCAGCCGGGCGACATCATCCTGAAGTTCAACGGTCATTCGGTCGACACCGCCACGGACCTGCCGCGCATGGTCGGCGATACGAAGCCGGGCACGAAGACGTCGATCTCGATCTGGCGCAAGGGTCAGACGCGCGAACTGCCGATCACGATCTCGGAAATGCAGTCGGACAAGGTCGCGAAAGCGGATCAGAAGAAGCCACAGGCGCCGAAGCAGCGCGCGACCAACGCGCTTGGCATCGCGGTCAGCGACATTCCCGCCGATCAGCAGAAAGCGCTGAAGATTCAGAACGGCGTGCAGATCGACGCGGTCGACGGTCCGGCAGCCCGTGTCGGGCTCCAAAAGGGCGACATCATCCTGCGGGTTGGCGACATGGATGTGACGAGCGCGAAACAGTTCGACGAACTGACCTCACACCTCGATTCGCAGAAGATGGTCGCGTTGCTGGTGCGTCGCGGCGACAACACGCAGTTTGTGCCGATCCGTCCGCGCAGCGCGCAGAAATGACAAAGACGGCATCGCTCACGCTCTATGGGCGCGCGTGGTGCCATCTGTGCGAGGACATGCGCGCCGCGCTCGAGCCGTTGCTGGCCGAGTTCGGTGCGCAACTGGCGGTGATCGACGTCGACAGCGATCCGTTGCTCGAAGCGCGTTACAACGAGTGGGTGCCGGTGCTGGTATGCGATGGCGTCGAGTTGTGCCACTACCATCTCAACGAAGCGCGAGTGCGCGCAGCATTGGCGGCGCATGCGTCGCGTGTGGCCGCGGCGTCCTGATGTACATCCGCGCGGCATGGCGATTCGCGCGATCCATGCGCGTGTTTGTCGCGACTCGCCACGATGCGCAGGGTAAATTTCTCGCATCTTCTACGCCGTCTTGAGGCCCGCGCTATGCAAGATGCGCCGGCCGAGGGGCTTTTCGGCTAAAATAGATAGGTTTTTCACCTACTTACAAGGCGTGCTCCGCTATTGTCCGGGCGCGCCTTTTCGCTTGATCGGCACTGAATGGATCATATTCGTAACTTCTCGATCATTGCGCACATCGACCATGGCAAGTCGACGCTCGCCGATCGCATCATCCAGATTTGTGGTGGTCTGTCCGACCGCGAGATGGAAGCTCAGGTGCTCGACTCGATGGATCTCGAGCGCGAGCGCGGCATTACCATCAAGGCGCAAACCGCCGCGTTGTCGTATCGCGCACGCAACGGGCGAGTCTACAACCTGAACATGATCGACACCCCCGGGCACGTCGACTTCTCGTACGAAGTCAGCCGCTCGCTGTCCGCGTGCGAAGGTGCGCTGCTCGTCGTCGACGCGAGTCAGGGCGTGGAGGCGCAAACCGTCGCCAACTGCTACACGGCCATTGAACTCGGCGTCGAAGTGGTGCCGGTGTTGAACAAGATCGATCTGCCGGCGGCGAACCCCGAAAACGCGATCGCCGAGATCGAGGACGTGATCGGCATCGATGCGACCGAAGCCACACATTGCAGCGCGAAGACCGGCCTCGGCGTCGAAGACGTGCTCGAAGCGCTGATCGCGAAAGTACCGCCGCCGAAGGGCGATCCGGAAGCGCCGCTGCAGGCGCTCATCATCGACTCGTGGTTCGACAACTACGTCGGTGTCGTGATGCTCGTGCGCATCGTCAACGGCACGCTGCGCCCGAAGGACAAGATCCGCCTGATGGCAACCGGCGCGCAGTATCCGGTGGAACATATCGGCGTGTTCACGCCGAAGTCGAAGAATCTCGAATCGCTGTCGGCGGGGCAGGTGGGCTTCATCATCGCCGGCATCAAGGAACTCGCGGCGGCGAAGGTCGGCGACACGGTTACGCTGGTGAACCAGCCGGCGGCCGAGCCGCTGCCGGGCTTCAAGGAGGTGAAGCCGCAGGTGTTCGCGGGTCTCTATCCGGTCGAAGCGAACCAGTACGACGCGCTGCGCGACTCGCTCGAAAAGCTGAAGCTGAACGACGCGTCGCTGCAGTACGAGCCGGAAGTGTCGCAAGCGCTCGGTTTCGGGTTCCGCTGCGGCTTCCTCGGTCTGTTGCACATGGAAATCGTGCAGGAACGTCTCGAGCGTGAGTTCGACATGGACCTGATCACGACGGCGCCGACCGTGGTCTACGAAGTTCTGCAGCGCGACGGCACGACCCTGATGGTCGAGAATCCGGCCAAGATGCCGGAGCCATCGAAGATCGAGGAAGTGCGCGAGCCGATCGTCACCGTGAACCTCTATATGCCGCAAGACTACGTCGGCGCGGTGATCACGTTGTGTACGCAGAAGCGCGGCAACCAGATCAACATGCAGTATCACGGTCGTCAGGTCCAGCTGACGTACGAAATCCCGATGGGCGAAGTCGTGCTCGATTTCTTCGATCGTCTGAAGTCGATTTCGCGCGGTTACGCGTCGATGGATTACGAGTTCAAGGAATACCGCGCGTCGGACGTCGTGAAGGTCGACATGCTGATCAACGGCGACAAGGTCGATGCGCTGTCGGTGATCGTGCATCGCTCGCAAAGCCAGTATCGCGGCCGCGAAGTGGCAGCGAAAATGCGCGAGCTGATTCCGCGTCAGATGTACGACGTAGCGGTTCAAGCCACGATCGGTTCGAACATTATCGCGCGCGAAAACATTAAAGCGTTGCGTAAGAACGTGCTGGCAAAATGCTACGGCGGTGATATCACGCGTAAGAAGAAGCTGCTTGAAAAGCAGAAGGCAGGCAAGAAGCGAATGAAGCAGGTGGGCTCGGTTGAAATCCCGCAAGAGGCTTTCCTCGCTATTCTGCGTGTCGAAGACAAATAAGTTGAATAACGGAACCCTATGAATTTCGCGCTGATTCTTTTTGTGCTCGTCGTTTTGACGGGTGTCGCATGGGTCGCGGACAAACTGGTTTTCCTGCCGAAACGGCGCCGCGAGGCAGAAGCCGCAGTCGCCGAATTTGATCGTCAGCAGGCGCGCATCGGCGAGCGTTTCGCCGATGAAAACGCCGCGCAAACCCGCGCGCGTTTGCGTGACGATAAGCTGCGTCAGCCGTGGTGGCTCGAATATACGGCGAGCTTTTTTCCGGTGATTCTGGTGGTGTTCGTCGTGCGCTCGTTCGTGGTCGAGCCGTTCAAGATCCCATCCGGCTCCATGGTGCCGACGCTGCTGGTGGGCGACTTCATCCTCGTCAATAAATTCGAATACGGTCTTCGATTGCCGATCACCAACACGAGGATCACGCAGGGCCGTCCGGTCCAGCGCGGCGACGTCGTGGTGTTCCGTTATCCGAAAGACGAATCGGTCGACTACATCAAGCGTGTGATTGGCCTGCCGGGCGATGTGGTCGAGTATCAGGACAAGAAGTTGACCGTCAACGGCAAGCCGGTGCCAGAAACGCCGCTGCCCGATTATCTCGACGAAGAGCGGCTCGGCTATGCGAAGCAGTTCCAGGAAGATATCGACGGCCGCAAGAACGCGATTCTGAATAATCCGGCGGTGCCGCCGTTCATCGTTGGTGCGGAAGACTTCCCCTATCGCGACAACTGCCAATACAACGCACGTGGCGTGATCTGCAAAGTGCCGCCGGGCAACTTCTTCATGATGGGCGATAACCGAGACAACAGCGCGGATAGCCGGTACTGGGGTTTTGCGCCTGAACGCAATATCGTCGGCCGCGCATTTTTCATCTGGATGAACTTCAGCGATCTGCGACGCATCGGCTCCTTCCAGTGAGTCGTGTGCATTGATCGCTTCGTGATCACTTCATGAGCGATCACACGCCGCGCGAATAACCGGCACCGGTTATCTCGGTCGCGGCGTGTTGTCATGCTACTTTAAGAACTCGCGGTAACGTCGCTTCACCACGCTTTTTCCTCTGGCGCCCCGCCTTTCCGCCGGGTCAGGCGCCCGCGTTATACTCTGCCCATGCCTCTATCTCCGTTGGAAAGCCGTTTGCGCTATGAATTTCGCAATGCGGAATTGCTGCGCCAGGCTTTAACACACCGCAGTCACAGCTCCACGCACAACGAACGGCTCGAATTTCTCGGCGACTCCGTTCTGAATTGCGCGGTGGCTGCGCTTTTGTTCCAACGTTTCGGCAAACTCGACGAAGGCGATCTGTCGCGCGTGCGTGCCAATCTGGTCAAACAGCAGTCCCTTTACGAGATTGCTCAGGCACTCAATATCTCCGAGGGCCTGCGCCTCGGCGAGGGTGAATTGCGCAGCGGCGGCTTCCGCCGGCCGTCCATCCTTGCGGATACGCTCGAGGCGGTGCTCGGTGCGATATTTCTCGACGGCGGCTTCGACGCTGCGCAGACGGTCATCAAACGCCTGTACGTGCCAATCCTCGACCATATCGACCCGCGTACGCTCGGCAAGGACGCTAAGACGCTGCTGCAGGAGTATCTGCAGGGCCACAAGATTGCGTTGCCTACCTATACGGTCGTCGCCACCCATGGTGCGGCGCACAATCAGCAATTCGAAGTCGAATGCACGGTGCCAAAGCTCGACGTCAAGGTGTCCGGCTCGGGCGCGAGCCGTCGCGCGGCGGAGCAGGCGGCCGCAAAGAAAGCGCTCGACGAAGTAATGGCCGCGGCGCCTGCCGTAGTTGCGAAGCCGAAGCGTTCGAAAAGCGCGCGCGCCGCGAAAAACGCCGAGCAGGACATCGTGCCGGGTGTGACCGGCGTGCAGGCCGCACTGGATTTACGCACACCGGATCGCAAGAGCGCGCGCGGCGAAGGGCGGGCGCCTGCTGCGGTTGAAGCCCACGCCGACAAGTCTGCCGCGGAAAAGTCAGCGGTTGAAAGGGCTGCAGCCGAGCGTGCAGCGCCGGGCGCCGCCGGTGCGCCGTTGGCTGTCATCCGTGCCGCGCATGTGGAGTACAGCGGACATGACAAGCCGGAGCGCGCCGAGAAGTCCGAAAAGGCGGAGAGAGCCGACAAGGTTTCGGTGCACTCAGGCGAGAAACCTGTCGACAAGCCGGCCGAAAAACACTCAGCGGACAAAACCCCCGACCTCAAAGCCGACGCGCCGTCACACGCGCGCAGCGCAGAGCGTCAGCGTAACCGCGAAGCCGCGCCGGGCACTACCTCATCGAGCGTTTCCGCCGCGCCCGCATCGGTTGTCTCGGCGGCCCCGGCCGCACCTGCCGAACACGAACCCGGCGTCGCCGGCGCGGTGCAAACGCGCGTCGCCGATGCGGGCCATTGATTGCCATCGGCGTGCGCGTCGCGCGCGCCGACCTGAACCTGCCGTAGTCCGAATATGAACGCTCCCACTCCCACTGGTTTTCGCTGCGGCATGGTCGCGATCGTCGGCCGCCCGAACGTCGGCAAGTCCACGCTGATGAATGCGCTGGTCGGCCAGAAAGTCAGCATCACGTCGCGCAAGGCGCAGACCACGCGCCATCGCATCACCGGCATCAACACGCTCGAAGACGCCCAGTACATCTTCGTCGACACGCCCGGTTTCCAGACCAAGCACAGCGGCGCGCTAAACCGCTCGCTGAATCGCGCCGTCACGTCGACGCTGACCTCGGTCGATGCGATCCTGTTCGTCATCGAAGCAGGCCGCTTCGGCCCCGACGACCAGAAGGTACTCGACCTGATCCCGGCGAAGGTGCCGACGTTGCTGATCGCGAACAAGCTCGATCGCGTGTCGGATAAAGACTCGCTGTTCCCGTTCATGCAGCAGATGAGCACGCTGCGCGAGTTCAACGAGATCGTGCCGCTGTCCGCGAAAAATACCGACGACATCAAGCGTCTGATGGCGACCATCAAGCCGTTCCTGCCGGAAGGCGAGCCGATCTACGGTGAGGACGACCTGACCGATCGCAGCGAGCGCTTCCTTGCGGCCGAAATCCTGCGCGAGAAAGTCTTCCGCTGGACCGGCGACGAACTGCCGTACACCAGCACCGTGCTGATCGACAAGTTCGAAACCGAAGGGCGACTGCGCCGTATCTTCGCGACGATTCTCGTCGATCGCGACACGCACAAGGCGATGATCATCGGCCAGAAGGGCGCGAAGCTGAAGCAGATCAGCACCGAGGCGCGCCTCGACATGGCGAAGCTGTTCGACGGGCCGGTGTATCTCGAGACCTTCGTCAAGGTGAAGAGCGGCTGGGCCGACAACGAAGCTGGGCTTCGTGCGTATGGGTACGAATGACGCGTGGATGACGCTCAATTCAGACGAGGCTCCGGACCAACCGGAGCACGAGCCGTCGCGACCCGCGCGTAGCGCGAGGCAGTCGTCGGCTCAGGCAAAAGGCGCGAAAAGCGCGAATAGCGCGCCGGCCGGCAATGGCGAGCCGCGCAAAGCGCCGGCGCGTCGCGCGCCGCGCACCTCCCTATCCGAATACCGGATCACCGAGCAGCCCGCGTTCGTGCTGCATAGCTACCCGTATCGCGAGACCAGCCTGATCATCGACGTGCTGTCGCGCGACCACGGTCGTCTCGCGCTCGTCGCGAAGGGCGCAAAGCGCCCGCACTCCGCGTTGCGCGGCGTGCTGCAAACGTTCCAGCCTTTGTCGCTCGCATGGTCGGGCAAATCCGAAATGCGCACGCTGACCGGCGCCGAGTGGGTCGGCGGCATGCTGCCGCTGACCGGCGACGCGCTGCTGTGCGGTTTCTATGTCAACGAACTGCTGGTGCGCTTCTGTGCGCGCGAAGACCCGCATCCGCAGTTGTTCCATCACTACGTCGTCACGCTGACTCGTCTTGCGCACGATGAGCCGCCGGTGCAGGTGCTGCGCTCGTTCGAGCGCGTGCTGCTGCGCGAGACCGGCTACGCGATGGCGCTCGACCGCACGGTCGCGCGCAAGGCCGTGCTCGTCGACGGCCGCTACGTGTTCGATCCCGAGCGCGGCGTGCGCGAGGCATCGGACGAATGGCCCGCGCAGTGGCCGGTGGTATCGGGACAAACCTTGCTCGATATGGAAAAGGACGATTACCATCGAGCGCAGACCGTCGCGCAAAGCAAAACGCTGATGCGCTTCCTGCTCAACACCTATCTCGGCGGCGCGTCGCTTGCTACCCGCCAGATCCTGATCGACCTGCAGAACTTATGAGCTTCTTCCTGACTTCGCCGACCGTGATCGACCTCGGCGTGAATATCGACCACGTTGCCACGCTGCGCAACGCGCGTGGCACGTCCTATCCCGATCCGATCCGCGCCGCGCTGATGGCCGAAGAAGCCGGCGCCGATGCGATCACGCTGCACCTGCGCGAAGATCGCCGGCATATCGTCGACGCCGACGTACACAAGCTGCGTCCGCTGCTGAAAACGCGTATGAATCTCGAATGCGCGGTCACGGCCGAAATGCTCGACATCGCGTGCGAAGTGCAGCCGCACGACGTGTGCCTCGTGCCGGAAAAGCGCGCGGAGCTGACGACCGAAGGCGGTCTCGACGTCGCCGGCCAGTTCGAGGCGGTGCGCGCCGCATGCAAGCAACTGGCGGATGCCAACTCGCGCGTGTCGCTGTTCATCGATCCCGACGAAACGCAGATTCGCGCCGCGCACGAAGCCGGCGCACCGGTGATCGAGCTGCACACCGGCCGTTACGCGGAAGCGCACGATCCCGCCGAACAGCAGCGCGAATACGAGCGCATCGTGCGCGCCGTCGAATTCGGCACGACGCTCGGCCTCAAGGTGAACGCGGGCCACGGCCTGCACTACACGAACGTGCAGCAGATCGCGGCTATCGACGGCATCGTCGAACTCAACATCGGCCATGCGATCGTCGCGCACGCGATCTTCGCGGGCTGGGACAACGCGGTGCGCGAGATGAAGGCGATCATGGTCGCCGCGCGTCTCGGCGCGCGCGCGTAACCCAATCTCGCGACGGACGCACGCATGGCAATCTACGGAATCGGCACCGACATCGTTCAGGTCAGCCGTGTCGCAGCGGTGATGACTCGCACCAATGGCCGTTTCGCTGAGAAGGTGCTCGGTCCCGACGAACTTCGCGTCTACCACGCGCGTCAGGCCCGTTCGGCGGCGCGCGGTCTCGCGTTTCTCGCGACACGTTTTTCGGCGAAAGAGGCGTTCTCGAAGGCAATCGGCCTCGGCATGCACTGGCCGATGAGCTGGCGCGCGTTGCAGACGCTGAACCGACCGAGCGGCGAGCCGATGGTGGTCGCCTCCGGCGAGCTGGCCGATTGGCTCGCCGCGCGCGGCATCACGGCGCGCGTGACGATCAGCGACGAGCGTGATTACGCGGTGTCGTTCGTGATCGCCGAGACGCAGCGGCCGGACGAGACGGAAGGTTCGTTTGCCGCGCCGGCGTCGCGGGCTTCGTCCGCGCACTCCGCCACCGAATGAAAACGTTGAACGCGGCCGCTCACGGTCGCGTTTGTCTTTGCGACAGACTCTTTTCCAGCGGAATTCGATGAAAACCACACCCGGACCGGTGATGCTCGACGTGGTCGGCAAAACGCTGAACCGCGATGACAAAAGGCGTCTCGCTCACCCGATGACCGGCGGCGTGATCCTGTTCGCGCGCCACTATGAGAGCCGCGCGCAACTGGTCGCGCTGACCGATGCGATCCGCGCGATTCGCCCGGATCTGCTGATCGCGGTCGATCACGAAGGCGGCCGCGTGCAGCGCTTTCGTACCGACGGCTTCACGGTGCTGCCGTCGATGGGCAAGCTCGGCGCGTTGTGGGACGAGGACGTGCTGCACGCGACGAAGGTGACGACCGCGGTCGGCTACATCCTCGCCGCGGAATTGCGCGCATGCGGTGTCGACATGAGCTTCACGCCAGTGCTCGACCTCGACTATGGGCACTCGCAGGTGATCGGCGATCGCGCGTTCCATCGCGATCCGCGCGTGGTCGCGTTGCTCGCGAAGAGCCTGAATCACGGTCTCGCGCTCGCCGGCATGAGCAACTGCGGCAAGCATTTTCCGGGGCACGGATTCGCGCAGGCAGATTCGCACGTCGCGATGCCCGTCGACGAACGCCCGCTCGACGAGATCCTCGGCAACGACGTCGCGCCGTACGACTGGCTCGGTCTGTCGCTTGGCGCGGTGCTGCCCGCGCATGTCGTCTATCCGGCGGTCGATGCGAAACCGGCCGGCTTCTCGCGCATCTGGTTGCAGGACATCCTGCGCGGCAAGCTCGGCTTCGAAGGCGCGATCTTCAGCGACGATCTATCGATGGAAGCGGCGCGCCAGGGCGGCACGCTGACCGAAGGCGCGCAAGCCGCGCTGGAGGCCGGCTGCGACATGGTGCTGATCTGCAACCAGCCGGACGAAGCGGAGAAGGTGCTCGACGCACTGCGCGTCACGCCGTCGAAGGAATCGCAGCGGCGGCTGAAGCGCATGCGGCCGCGCGGCAAGGCGCTCAGGTGGAGCAAGCTGATGGCCGAGCCACGGTACGCCGAAGCGCAGAAGCTGGTTCGCAGTACCTTTGCATAAATGGCAATGGCGCCTTGAAGCAATTCAAGGCGCCATTTTTTTTATCAGCTTCGACTGGCTCGAACCGCCGTCGAGCAATCGCTCAGTTCAAGCGCATGCGCTGCAGCTTGTTGTAGAGCGTCTTCGGGCTGATTCCCAGCAACGACGCGGCGCGATGCCGCGTGCCGCCGACCGCATCGAGCGTCGCTCGAATCAGCATTTCTTCGACATCCGCGAGCGGCGTGCCGACCGTCACCTGCACGCGGCTGCCGTTCAGATCGCGGCCGTTGGCCGTGCCGGCTTCGTCGGCGCGCAACGATTCGATCACGTCGCCCGATGCCTGATAGGCGCGCCGCACGCGTTCCTGCAGCTCGCGCACGTTGCCCGGCCAGTCGTACGCGAGGCATTCGCGCAGGAAGTTCGGCCCCGCCTGCTTCGCGACCTCGGGCGTGCCGCGCGCGGTCGCTTCCACATTCAGTTCGTCGACGACTGCCTGCGCGATCAGCATCGGATCTTCGCCGCGCTCGCGCAGCGGCGGCAGGTTGACAGCGGCGGCCTCGAGACGCAGCGCGAGGTCCTGATGCAGCGAGCCGTCCGCGACCGCCGCGCGCGGGGGTTTGCGCGTCGACGCGATCAGTCGGAAGTCGGTCACGATCTGGTTGCTACCGCCCACGCGCATAAAGGTCTGCGAATCGAGCGCGCGCAACAGCGCTTCCTGCTGCGCGCGCGGCAGCTCGGTGATTTCGTTGATGAACAGCGTGCCGCCGCTCGCCTGTTCGAAGAGGCCTGGCTCGCGCTGCTCGGCGCCGCCGAACGCGCCGCGTTCGTGGCCGAACAGCATGCTGTCGAGCGAGCGATTGAGGCCGCCGGCCGCCGCGCCGCGGCAATCGAAGGTGACGAATGGGCCTTTGCGACGGCGGCTCATGTCGTGCAGCGTGTGCGCGGCGATCTCCTTGCCGGTGCCGGCTTCGCCGGAGATCAGCACCGCCGCTTCGGTCGGTGCGAGCCGCTCGATCGTGTCGTACACGTGCTGAATCGTGCTGCTGCGGCCGAGCATCGAACCGAAGCGTCCCAGTTGACGCAGCGATGCGCGCAGCGCCTGGACTTCCTCGGTCAGTTCATAAGGCCGCGGAATGCGCGCGAGCAGGCTGCGCAGACGCGGGATGTTGACCGGCTTCAGCAGATAGTCCCAGATACCGTGCCGCAAGCCCTCGATCGCACTCTCGACGGTCGCATTGCCGGTCATCACGATCACCGGAAGCGCGCCGCCTGGCGGATGCGCGGGCAGATGCTGCAACAAATCGAGTCCGCTGCCATCCGGCAGATTCAGGTCGACGAGCACGACGTCCGGAATGAAGCGCGTCAATGCGCCGCGCGCCTCGGCGAGCGTGGTCGCGGTGTCGACTGAAAAGCCGTCGGCGGCGAGGATTGCCGACAGCCCGGACAGGCTATTGGGATCGTCTTCAACAATCAGGGCGTGTGGCATGGCGAGCGCAATTTTATGAATGGGTTGAATGCCCGGCACCGCCAACGCTGATGGCGCGCACCGCGGGCTCCTGGGGGCTCGATGACAGGGCTAAACGAACGGTCCTTGTTCGGTGAAAAAACGACAGCCGCCGGCACTGCGTCTTGAGCGGCGCGGGCCGGCGCCTGTAGTTCCTTCACTGCTCCTGTCAGAAATCCCGGTTGCTATCGAAAAACCGGCGCACTTCGAGTTCCGCCTGTTCACGGGTTTTGCCATAGCGTTCCTGAATCAGACCGGCGAGCTTGTCGGCTCGGCCTTCGGCCTTGGTCAGCTCGTCGTCGGTCAGTTCGCCCCATGCGGCCTTCGCCTTGCCGACCATCTGTTTCCATTTACCTTCAGCAATGTCGTTGTTCATGGTGGCTCTCCCAAGGTGGAAATTGAGCGGTACTCGCCTAACTCTCTCCACCTAGCAGGGATCGTGCCAAAAAGCTTGGATGAAATGGATCAAGGGCCTGCCGCGCGCGCGACGCGAATTCAGGAAGTCGCGATGGCAATTTTGAGAAATTTGCCGGTAAAGTTTTCCTAAACCATACACGGCGCGACAGAAAAGAAAAAGCGCCCAAAAATTGAGCGCTCTGGGTGCAGGCCGGCAGGGCGCCGGCGCTGGCGGGATGACGCAGGCCGCCGTTTAGGCGCGGCTGCGGTACTCGTGCGTACGGGTGTCGATTTCGATCTTGTCGCCGATGTTGCAGAAGAGCGGCACTTGCAGTTCGAAGCCGGTGTTCAGCTTGGCGTTCTTCAGGACCTTGCCCGACGACGTGTCGCCCTTGACTGCCGGTTCCGTGTAGATGATTTCGCGAACCAGCGTGGTCGGCAGTTCGACCGAGATGGCCTTCTCGTTGTAGAACACGACTTCGCAAGCCATGCCGTCTTCGAGGTAGTTCATCGCGTCGCCCATCATTTCGGCTTCGACCTCGTACTGGTTGTAGTCGGCGTCCATGAACACGTACATCGGGTCGGCGAAGTACGAGTACGTCACTTCCTTGCGCTCGAGCACGACGACGTCGAACTTGTCGTCCGCCTTGTACACGGTTTCCATGCCTGCGCCGGTCAGCAGGTTCTTGAACTTCATTTTGACGACGGCGGAGTTGCGGCCCGATTTGTTGTATTCGGCCTTTTGCACGACCATTGCGTCTGCGCCGATCATCACGACGTTGCCGGTGCGGAGTTCCTGTGCGGTCTTCATAAAACTGTCCTGTACGAGATAAATAGCTTAACTGTTGCTCAACGGCATAGGTGCCAAGCGGCTTCGGCGTTTCGCCACCGCCTGCCGCGCGCCGCTCGAAGCGACCGCAGCCCGGATGCGTGAAACGGGACCGGCTCACGGCGAAAATCGCGGCGTGATGCCCCGGCGTTTCCACCTGTCCGTTACCTGAGTTTTTACCCTGTTCGGGCGTGTACACGAGTGGCGCCGATCTGCAACACGCCCAAACATACGTCCCTTTTTTGACATTCGCGTGCCCGACCAGGAGATTGGGACACGTGCTGTGTTTTTCGAGGGGACCGGTCAGACGGGCTGACCATGGGGTTGCTGCTCGAATCGGGCCGCGCTTGCGTCGTCGGCCGTTGGATAACCGCTTATTTTAACTGAGTTTTTGCGAACGAGGTCAGATTTCCGGCGAGATCGCCGACTTGCGCGAGTTCGACCGCCCAGGCGGCGGCGCGCCGCTTAAGCGCCGGATAGTGGCGCTGGAATTCCGCCCAGTCCGGCTGACCCGCGCCGTTCCACGCGTGCCAGAAACGCCCGAGCGCGGCGCGGGCGTCCCTGGACAGCGTGCGCGTGTAGTGCGCGAGCGCGGCGTCGAGCTTTGGCAGATGGGCGTCGTCGGCCTGTGGATAGATGTGCCAGACGAACGGCTTGGCGGCCCACTGCGCGCGCACGAACGAGTCCTCGCCGCGGACGAAATTGATGTCGCTCACCCATAGCAGTGCGTCGTAGCCCGGCTGTTCGGTGAAGGCGAGTGCGTCCGCGCTGAGGTTGCCGCGCGTCGCATGGGTGCCCTCCGCAAACGACGGTAGGCCGAAAAAACGCGCGAGCGCGCCGGAAATGCGACCTTCGGGCACCAGCAGCACGATCGGGCTTGCGCTGTCGCGCCATTGTTCGAGCAGACTGTCGACGGTCGGGTTTTCGTATGCGAACAACGACACGACGGTCGCGTCGGGGGGCGGCGGCGCGTGGCCCGTGACGTTGCGCCACCAGTCGGTGCGCGCGGCCGGCGAGCCTTCGAACGCGGCGCGCGCCGCGTCGAGATCGCGCTCCTTCAAGACGCCACCGGTGCCGGGGCCGAGGCCGGGAAAAAAGAAGAACTTGCTGAGCGCGTAGCGCGGATGCGGCGACGGCCGCAAATGAAAATCGGCGATCCAGTCCTCGGCGCTCAGATATTCGAGGTTGAACCACAGCGGCGTGCGCGCTCGCTCGGCCATCGCCGTGATATAGACGGGAGGCAGTTCGCAGCCGAACGCCTCGATCACGATGTCGGCGACTTCGAGCGTGTCGCCCGCATGGGACGGCTCGTGCCAGTGCTCGATGACAATGCCGTCGAGCGTTTGCCGCGCACGCTCGAGCACGAGCGACGGGCACAGCCTCTTGAACGCATGCAGATCGTCGACGAACACTCGCACCTGCCAGCCATGCTCGTGCGCGAGTTGGCGAGCGAGGCGCCAGCACACGCCGATGTCGCCGAAGTTGTCGATGACCGCGCAGAAGATATCGCAGGCGATCGGGTTGGCAGGGGCGGCGGGTGATCCGGAAGCGGGTGCGACGGAGGACATGGCGGCTCGGCTGGCTCGGTGACTCCGGCGACGCGGAGCGGGTTCGAACGAACGCGGAATGTTCTAAACTGGCGATTCTAAAGCCTCGCTCGCGATCGCGCGCGGTTTGTCCGCCACGCGGGCCGCATGGCGCGACGCGCGACACGACCCCCGGTGCATGGTGCCGGGCACCCGCCGGCGCAATCGGCGCAATCGGTGCAAGCGGCGAGGCAGCGCGAGACAGTCCCACCCCAATCGATCCCGCATGACCGAACCCGAAGCAACCGACGTCCCCGACACCTTCGAGCCGAAAAAAGTGCTCGCCCAATTGCCGCATCTGCCCGGCGTGTACCGCTATTACGACATGAGCGGCGTGGTGCTCTACGTCGGCAAGGCGCGCGATCTGAAGAAGCGCGTATCGAGCTATTTCACGAAGACGCAGCTGTCGCCGCGTATCGCGATGATGGTTACGCGCATCGCGCGCATCGAGACGACGGTCACGCGTTCCGAGGCCGAGGCGCTGCTGCTCGAAAACAACCTGATCAAGGCTCTCACGCCGCGGTACAACATCCTGTTTCGCGACGACAAGTCGTATCCGTATCTGAAGTTGACCGGCCACAAGTTTCCGCGCATGGCCTATTACCGCGGCTCGGTCGATCGCAAAAACCAGTACTTCGGTCCGTTCCCGAGCGCGTGGGCGGTGCGCGAGAGCATCCAGATCCTGCAGCGCGTGTTCCAGCTGCGCACCTGCGAGGACTCGGTGTTCAACAACCGGACGCGGCCGTGTCTGCTGCATCAGATCGGCCGCTGCACGGCGCCGTGCGTTGCGAATATCAGCGAAGAGGACTACGCGCGCGACGTCGCCAACGCGTCGCGCTTTCTGCTCGGCCGCCAAGGCGAGGTGATGAAAGAGCTCGAGCAGAAGATGCACGCGTTCGCGAGCGAGCTGAAGTTCGAACAGGCCGCGGCGGTGCGCAACCAGATGAGCTCGCTGTCGACGGTGCTGCATCAACAGGCGATCGAAGTCGGCAGCGATAGCGACGTCGACATTCTTGCGGTGGTCGCACTGGGCGGCCGCGTGTGCGTGAATCTCGCGATGGTGCGCGGCGGGCGGCATCTCGGCGACAAGGCGTACTTTCCCGCGCACGTGGAGAGCGCGTTGACGGCGGAAGAAGGCGGCCTGGAAGAAGACGGCGATCAGGACGATGCATCGGCGGGTGGGCAAGCAGTCGCGCCGTCGGCCGCAGCGGCGAGGGTCACGGCCGATGCGCTCGCGATCGCGCAGGACATGCCATCGGAAGACGAAG
This sequence comes from Paraburkholderia sp. BR13439, assembly GCF_040948805.1. Taxonomy (NCBI): domain Bacteria; kingdom Pseudomonadati; phylum Pseudomonadota; class Betaproteobacteria; order Burkholderiales; family Burkholderiaceae; genus Paraburkholderia; species Paraburkholderia sp. BR13439. The sequence continues at coordinate 249,703 of NZ_JBFPKN010000007.1, forward strand.
ACACCGATGGTAGTGACGAAGAAGCGCTCGACGAGGCTACCGAAGCGACCGCGGACGCCATCAGCGACGAAGGCACGGACGAAGGCGCCGACGGGAACCCAGGATCCGGCCCGGCGGCGAAGGGGCGCAAAGGCCGCGCGCCCGGCGGCGTCGAATCCGAAGTGCTCGAAGCGTTCATCGCGCAGCATTACCTCGGCAATCGCGTGCCGCCGGTGCTGGTGGTCAGCCACGCGCCGGCGCGCGAACTCGTCGACGTGCTGATCGAGCAGGCGGGCCACAAGGTGAGCGTGCTGCGTCAACCGCAGGGACAGCGGCGCGCGTGGCTCGCGATGGCCGAGCAGAACGCGCGGCTCGCGCTCGCGCGGCTGCTCTCCGAGCAGGGCTCGCAGCAGGCGCGCACGCGCGCGCTGACCGACACGCTCGGCATGGAGTGCGACGACCTCGCGCATCTGCGCATCGAATGCTTCGACATCAGCCACACGATGGGCGAGGCGACGCAGGCGTCGTGCGTCGTCTATCACCACCACAAGATGCAGTCGTCCGAGTATCGCCGCTACAACATCACCGGCATCACGCCCGGCGACGATTACGCGGCGATGCGCCAGGTGCTCACGCGCCGCTACGAGAAGATGGTCGCGCAAGCCGCCGCGAACGCGAGCGACGAAGCCGCCGAATCGCAAAGCGACGCGGCCGCCGATCCGTCGCTCGCCGCCGATGCCGCCGAGCCGGCCGCGGCCGGCGGCGTGCTGCCGACCATCGTGCTGATCGACGGCGGCAAGGGGCAGGTGGAGATCGCGCGGCAGGTGTTCACCGAGTTGGGGCTCGATACCGGCATGCTGGTCGGCGTCGCGAAGGGCGAGGGGCGCAAGGTCGGTCTCGAGACGCTGATTTTCGCCGACGGCCGTGCGCCGCTCGAACTCGGCAAGGAAAGCGCCGCGCTGATGCTGGTCGCGCAGATCCGCGACGAAGCGCACCGCTTCGCGATCACCGGCATGCGCGCCAAACGCGGCAAGACGCGCCAGACCTCGCGGCTCGAAGAACTCGAAGGCGTGGGGGCCAAGCGGCGTCAGCGCCTGCTCGCGCGGTTTGGCGGCTTGCGCGGTGTGGTGGCGGCGAGCGTCGAGGATCTCGCGAGCGTTGAAGGTATTTCGCAGGCGCTCGCCGAGCAGATCTACCGGCAACTGCATTGAATCGACGAGCCGCGTTGCGCTGTTATCGGCACCACGGCCCGCTGGAGCCGACGCGTCGCGCAGCGGATGTGCCGGCTGGCGCGTCCGCGAACCACGCGCCGGGCGCGGCCCGCTTGCCGCCTCCGCGCGGCCATGCCCGGGCCGCTTGCTTGTGGCAGGCCTTGCGACACGGCACAATTGCAACTCACTCGTCAGACGCTGCGCCTGCCCCATGCCGTTTAATTTCCCGATATTCCTGACCTGGCTGCGGATCGTGCTGATTCCGCTCGTCGTCGGCGTGTTCTATTTGCCTGACATGATGATGAGCCCCGCGCACCGCAATCTCGCAGCCGCGACGATCTTCATCCTGGCGGCGCTCACCGACTGGTTCGACGGCTTTCTGGCCCGTAAATGGAATCAGACCTCGGCGTTCGGCGCGTTTCTCGATCCGGTCGCCGACAAGCTGATGGTCACTGCGGCGCTGCTCGTGCTCGTGCAGCTCGCGCGGATCGATTCGGCGATCGCGCTCGTGATCGTCGGACGCGAAATTGCGATCTCGGCGCTGCGCGAATGGATGGCGCAGATCGGCGCATCGAAGAGCGTCGCGGTGAATTCGCTCGGCAAGTTCAAGACCGCTTGCCAGATGGTCGCGATTCCGATGCTGCTGTTCTATGGTCCGCTGCCGCTCGGCGGCGGCGCGACGGTCGACACACGGGTGTGGGGCCTGTGGCTGATCTATCTCGCCGCGTTCCTGACGATCTGGTCGATGCTGTACTACATGAAGCTCGCGTGGCCGCAGATTCGCGAGCGCGGTGGTGTCGCGTGATGGCGTGAACAAAAAGGAGCGCGCGGACGCAAAAGTGTGATCGAACCCTTCGCTACTACGAGCGAAATATTTCTTTAAAACAGATGGGCCAAAAGGGGTTGACACGTTTCAGTCGTTTCTCCATAATCTCGTTTCTCCGATGCACGCAACGCGAAACACCGGAGACGCGGTAAAGCAGTAGCAGTAAATGCAGTACGACGCGGGAATAGCTCAGTTGGTAGAGCGCAACCTTGCCAAGGTTGAGGTCGCGAGTTCGAGCCTCGTTTCCCGCTCCAGTTTTCGAAGCATCGCGTTGTTTGGCGAAGTAAAAAACGCAGCGCGGTGTGAAGCAGTTCAATGCGGGAGTAGCTCAGTTGGTAGAGCGCAACCTTGCCAAGGTTGAGGTCGCGAGTTCGAGCCTCGTCTCCCGCTCCATACATCAGGGGAAGCAACGCTTCCCTTTTTGTTTGGAAGGCCGGTCGTTCTGAACTTTCCAGAGCTTCGGTTCTTCTGGTGACCACCAGATAAATCTGCGAACCCGTGTCTAGGTTCCAGTCCGCTTGCGGCGCGATAGCAAAGCGGTTATGCAGCGGCCTGCAAAGCCGTTTAGGCCGGTTCGACTCCGGCTCGCGCCTCCAGTCTTTGATGTAAAGCGAAAGCCCCGACTTGTCGGGGCTTTTCTTTTTTCTATTTCCTCTTTCGCCAGCTTTTGCCGACCGTCGTCAGCGATGTGAGCGAACCGGTCGATCCCATCGCGTGCTGTAGACGTCGCTTCGAATCGATCAGAAACGGAGAGCGGATTTGATTGGCGGCAGGGCAGCGTTGTTCAGGAACCAGCATGACCGCATTTTTCGGCGTATCGCTATTGCCGGGTTTGACTCCGGCTCACACATGAGCAGCGCATTCTGATTAATGGCGTGTCCGGCTCACGGAGAAGGACAAAGCACGTCGGCGCGCCGCATCCGGAACGGACGATAGAATCACGGCACCGTCATCGCCCGCTCTCATTCAAGCCGCATGTATTTCCACCTCACCGGCACACAGGTCCGCTTGCTCGGCTCGATGCATCTTTTTCCCGCGACGAGCCGTCGAACGCCGCCATGGATCGCCGACGCCTATGACTGGGCTGAGACGCTCGTATTCGAATCCGATCCAGCGACGATCCTGCCGTTTCTCAAAGCCGACGCACACCCCGCTGCCGCACAACTGCGACCCTTGATGCGCGACGAGGCCTGGACCCAACTGCACGTGCTATGGCCAACCGATGGTCTGCTCGCGCCGCTTGAAACACTGCGTCCGTGGGCCGCGCTGATCGTCGCGCCCACGCTGCTGCAGCAGGTCGTCGAGGGTGTCGAGCCGCGCATGTTGCGCTCGGCGATCGCGCAGGCGAAGCCGTACCGCTATCTCGAGTCCGCACAGGACGTCGCTGTCACGCTCGAATCGATTCCGCTCGAGGCCATTGCCGCCGCGCTCGACATGCTGATGGCCGATCGTGGCGAGCCGCAGCGCACGCTCGAACGGATGCACGCGGCGTGGCTGGACGGCGATCTGCAAGCGATACAGCAAATCGCCGTCGAATCGCCGATGTTCAATCTGCCCGGCATCCGTCAGGCGATTCTCGACGTGCGCAATCGCGCATGGGCTGCGCGGCTGAACGAATTGCTGGACGTGCGCGAGCGCACGCTGGTGGTCGTCGGCGCGCTGCATCTGTGCGGTCCCGACAATCTGCTCGACTGTCTCGCGCGACCCCTGCAAGCAGTGTTCTGAGCGCGTGCGCGGATTTCGCGACTGCACACGGCCCTGTCGACCGCCCGGACGACTGGCCGTTTCCTCAATTCCACGCGCCGGAATGCCGCTATACACTAATCCTTACCCCTTAGAACATCCGACACCCGCCGACCTCACTCCATGCTCGTTCCTCCGATCCCCAGCAATGAAAGCGCCCGTCTCGACGGATTGCACGCACTGCATATTCTCGACACGGCGCCGGAAGAGCGCTTTGATCGCCTGACCCGCCTCGCGCGGCGGCTGTTCGGTGTACCGATCGCCGTCGTCAGTCTCGTCGATGCGAACCGGCAGTGGTTCAAATCGTGCATCGGCCTGGAGGCGAGCGAGACCTCGCGCGACGTGTCGTTTTGCGCGCACGCCATTCTCGGCGACGATATTTTCATGGTGCCCGACACGCTCGCCGATCCGCGCTTCAACGACAATCCGTTCGTCACCGACGAACCGCAGATCCGCTTCTACGCAGGCTGTCCGCTGCAGGTTGCGAACGGCGGCAAGGTCGGCACGCTGTGCCTGCTCGACACGAAGCCGCGCATGCTCGATGACGAAGATCGCGCGTTGCTGCGCGACCTCGCGCGCATGGCCGAACAGGAACTCGCCGCGATCCAGCTGGCCACGCTCGACGACCTCACGCTGCTGTCGAACCGACGCGGTTTCGAAGTGCTCGCACAACACGCGCTGAACGTCTGTCGGCGCATGAATAAGCCGGCGTCGCTGCTGTTCTTCGATCTGAACGACTTCAAGCAGATCAACGACACGCTCGGACACGCCGAGGGCGACCGCGCGCTGCAAGCCTTCGCCGAGGTGCTACGCGCTGCGCTGCGCGAAAGCGACGTGATCGGGCGGCTCGGCGGCGACGAGTTCGTCGCGCTGCTGACCGGCGCCAGCAACGTGGAGACGCATGAAGTGACGCAGCGTCTCGAGCACCTGCTCGACCAGCGCAATGCCGAGTTGCTGCGCGGCTATCAGATCCACTTCAGCGTCGGCCAGGTGACGTACGAGCCGACGCGCCACGGCACGGTCGCCGAACTGCTCGCCGCGGCCGATGCGGCGATGTATAGCCACAAGCAGGCGTCGAAGGCGCGCTCGGCGCAACGGCACTGACGGGCGCCCGACCCGCGGCCAATCTCCAGCCGACTCGCGCGATGGCCGAACACAGGCACGCGCGGCATAATTGCGGATCGTTGCCCGCGCTGTCGCGCATTGACCCTGAAAGCTACCGATGACTGATTTGCAGCACACCGCCGCCGCACGGCTCGCCCAACTCGAATGGCGTTGGAAGCCGTTTGCGGACCTCACGAGCGTCGAAGTCTATGAGATGCTGGCCGCCCGCAGCGCGGTGTTCGTCGTCGAACAGAACTGCGTGTATGGCGATATCGATGGGCTCGATGTCGAAGCCTGGCATCTGCTCGCGTATGGCACTGGCGGCGACGCGGCGCTGCCGCCGTTGGCCGGCTATTTGCGCGTGTTGTTGCCCGATGCGACGGATGCCGACGTACGCATCGGCCGGGTGTTGACCACCGCGTCGTTTCGAGGCATCGGTCTCGGCAATACGATGCTCGAACGCTCGCTCGCGCATATTCGTGCGCAGTGGCCCGATACGCCGATCCGTCTGCACGCGCAGGCGCATCTGCAAGGCTTCTACGGTGCGTTCGGCTTCGAGCCGGTCTCGGAGATTCACGACGAAGACGGCATCCCGCATGTGTGGATGCGCTCGCCCTGAACGCGAGCGGGTCAGCGAGGCCCGTTCGCGGTCGTCGACGCCACATGCGTGAGCCCGCGCGCCGCTTTCGCACGCCGCTCGGCGCGCAGGCGTCCGCGCGCCGACAGCCGCATCCAGTGACGCAGCGCGATCAGCGCGCCGACCACGCTCATCATCGAACCCGGAATCCATAGCAGCAGCCCGCCGATCTGCTGATCGCGCATCGGGCTCAGCCATGTGAACGCGCGGCCGCAGATCGAATAGATAGGATACAGCTCGTGCGGCGTAAAGAAGATGAACGCGCCGAGGATGATCTGCGGCGGAATCGCCGCAATGACGACGAGTACGCGCTTGCCCGGCGACAGACGCGCGGGCGGCGCCGGACGCGGATCGAGCACGAGCCACCAGAACAGCAGGCCGTCGATCGCCATACTCCAGTTCATCACGCGATAGATCCGCCAGTCGAGCATCGCGATGAAATGGATCGGCGACAGCAGCCAGAAATAGATCAGCCCGACGAACAGCGTGACCGCCACGACCGGGTGCATGACCACATCGAGCGCCCCGCGCACGAGCGGAGTTTGCAGCGCGGGCCGCACGAAGCGCTGTCGCCAGCGCAATGGAATGCCCGCGCGCAACGCCGCGCCTGGATACGACAGCGCAATGAAGAACGGCCCGAGATGGTGCAGCACCAGATGCTGCAATCGATGCATGAAGAACTCATGCTCAAAGAAATAATCGAGCCGTGTATGCAGCACGACATACAGCGCGACCAGCCCGAACCAGAAAGACAGACGCCGCGCGAACGACAGCCGCGCCTTGCGCGCGCCGCGCACGAACAGGATCGCGGGAATCAGCAACGCGATCACGACGGTCGGCGAAAACTCCCAGGGATCGAGCCAGTAGAGCAGGTTCATGGCGATGGCGTGTGCGGTGGCGGCGGCCCGTGTTGCCGCTTACTTGGTCTCGCCCGGCCCTTTGACCGCGAACGGCGCTCTCAACGTTTCACCATCGGAAAACTTCAGCGTCAGATGCACGGTGTCGCCCGGCGCGACCTTGTGCTTAGCATCCTCGAGCATCAGGTGATAGCCGCCCGGCGTGATCGCGACCTGGCCATGCGCGGGCACCGTCAGCTTGTCAACCATCACCATCTTCTGGGTCGAACCGTTCGATACGGTTTGATGCAGCATCGCGTCGCCGTAGTCGTCGCTCGATACGTCAACGAGGTCGATCGGCTTGTCGCTCGCGTTGACGAGCGTCGCATAGCCGGCCGCGGGCAGGTTGTTCGGCAGCCACCGGACCCACGCGTCCTTGATGCTGATCGCGTGAGCATCAGCCGCGTGCGCGGCGGACGCGACGCCAAAAGACAGCACGAGCGTGCAGGCGAGGGAAGCGAATGGGTTGAGCTTGATCGTCATGGTGGATTGGAGTGGGATCAAAGAAGAGTCAGGATTGGTCATCGATGATGCGGCGCAGGTCCTGCGCAATCGCATCGGGCGTGTCGTGATCGGTGGCGAGCAGGCGCGCGCGGCCCTGGCTGTCGAACACATAGACGGCGGAGCTGTGCGTGACCTCGTAGTTGCCGTTCGGGTCGCGCTTTTCCATCTGATACGCAACACGATAGCGCTGCGCCAGCGACTCGATCTGCCAGTCGGTGCCGGTCAGCCCTTCGGCGTGCTGCGCGTCGAACGCGCCGACATAGTCGTGCAGGGCCCGCGGCGTGTCGCGCGCGGGATCGACGGTGATGAACAGGATGCGCACTTTCTGCGCCTCGGGGCCGAGCTTGCCCAGCACCTGCATCAGACGGCCCATCGTTTCGGGGCAGACGTCCGGGCAATGCGTGTAGCCGAAGTAGACCAGTGAGGTGCGGCCCTTGAACGAAGCGGCGCTGACGGGCCGGCCGGTGTCGTCGGTCAATGAAAAGTCCAGATCCGGCAGGTGCCCGGTCACGTTGGTCAACCGCCACGGCTCGGCGCGCTGCGTGCAACCGGGCAGTGTGGCGAGCGCGACCAGCGTGCCCAGCGCCGCTGCCGCCGCAAACCGGCGTGCCACCCCGTGCGTCAACCGGTGCATGGACCGGTTGGATCGTGAGCGGGACAGCTTTGGCTGCGGGCGCTGGGGTGGAAAGATCGGGAACAAAGCAGGGTTCAATGACTCGATTGGGGAGCAGGCCACACGAATCGATGGAGCGGGGAGGCGCACCGTCGCCCGATCATGCCGTGCAAGATTCGCGCGCGGCACGCAATTGAGCGGCAGGTGCAACGATGCGCATTACGCCGACGGTCTGTGTGGCAGCGACTGTAGCGCAAAATTGGCGCCAGCGTCGCGCGGCGCGCCGGGCGTACGATTTGCGAGTCAATATGACGCAGCAAGCTGAAAATCGGGCGAAGCCCGATTGTTGCGCCTTGAATGCAATCACCGCGAGCGGGCGGGCATACGGCCCGCCGGGCTTGAGCCCGGCTTACTTTCTCGAAAAATTGACCGATGCGCGGTAAGATGCGCACACTTTTCCGGCCCAGATGGCTGAAAGGCGAACCCAGGCAATGCAAGCACTTCCGGCTGTTCTGTCTCCGAGCGAGACGGCATTTTTCTTCGACTTCGATGGCACGCTCGTCGAACTCGCCCCCACGCCGGACGGCGTGCTCGTGCAGCCGCGCGTGATCGACCTGCTGCGCGAACTGCGCAGCCTGACGAATGGCGCGGTCGCGGTGGTGTCCGGGCGCGGCATCGACAGCATCGACAGTTTTCTCGGCATGCCCGATCTGCCGGTCGCTGGTCTGCACGGCGCCGAGCGGCGCGATGCGAACGGCGACACGCAGCGAATCGGCTTTCACGACCAGCGCCTGTTGCGCATGGAGCAGGTGCTCGCGCAAGTCGTCAACGAGCATCCGGGCATGCTGCTCGAGATCAAGGGCGCGGCGCTCGCGCTGCACTACCGCAATGCGCCGGACCGCGAGCCGGTCGCGCGCGAGGCAACCGAGCGGCTCGTCGCCGATTACCCCGCGTCATACGTGCTGCAGCCCGGCAAGATGGTCTACGAGATCAAGCCGAAGGACGTCGACAAAGGCCGCGCGACGCGCGCGTTCCTGGAGGAGCTACCGTTCACCGGCCGCACGCCCGTGTTCGCCGGCGACGATCTGACCGACGAGAAGGGCTTCGCGGTCGTCAACGAACGTGGCGGTCTGTCGATCAAGGTTGGCGCGGGCGAAACGATGGCGCGCACGCGCGTCGAGTCGGTGTCCTCACTGCTCGACTGGCTCGAAACGATTGTCGCGGCGGCGCGCGGCGCATGACGCCGGCGCGACGTTCAACAAAAACAACATACTGCATCGGGAATCGCGCTTCATGAGCCGACTGATCATTGTTTCGAACCGGGTGGCGCCCATTTCGGAGGGCGGCCCGGCGGCGGGCGGTCTGGCGGTCGGCGTGTACGACGCGCTGAAAGAGACCGGCGGCATGTGGTTCGGCTGGAGCGGCGACGTGCTCAGCTCCGGCCAGCCGCAGATCAAGCTCGAGGAGCGCGGCCCTGTCACCTTCGCGACCGTCCCGTTGATGCGCCGCGACTACGACCAGTACTACCGCGGTTTCTCGAACGCGACGCTGTGGCCCGCGTTCCACTATCGTTCCGACCTGCTGCACTACGACCGGCACGACTTCGAAGGCTACTGCCGCGTCAACGCGTGGCTCGCGCAGCAACTCGTGCCGCTCTTGCGCGAAGACGACGTGATCTGGGTGCACGACTATCACCTGATCCCGTTCGCGCAGGCGCTACGCTCGGCAGGGGTGAAGAACCGCATCGGCTTTTTCCTGCACATTCCGTTTCCGGCCGCGCAGGTGCTGCTGACGGTGCCGCCGCATCGCGAGCTCGTCGAGGCGCTGTGTTCGTTCGACCTGCTCGGCTTCCAGACCGGCCCCGATCTGCGGGCGTTCTGCGACTACGTCACTAACGAGGCGGGTGGCTCGATCGGCCCGTCGCCGAAAGGTCCGCTCACCGTGCATGCGTTCGGCCGCACGCTGCGCGCGTCGGCCTATCCGATCGGCGTCTATCCGGACGAAATCGCCGAGCTCGCGAAGGCGGGCGAGCGCGGCAAGCCGGTGCGCACGATGAAGGCGACGCTGCATTCGCGCAAGCTGATCATGAGCGTCGACCGGCTCGATTATTCGAAGGGGCTGGTCGAGCGATTCCGCGCGTTCGAGCGCCTGCTCGAGCATACGGCCGCGCAGCGCAACAAGGTGTCGTTCCTGCAGATCGCGCCGCCGACGCGCGCCGACTTGCACGCGTATCAGGACATCCGGCTGCAGCTCGAAGGCGAGTCGGGACGGATCAACGGACGTTTCGCCGAGCTGGACTGGACGCCGATCCTGTACATCCACAAGCAATACGAGCGCTCGGTGCTGGCGGCGCTGTTCCGCACCGCGCACGTCGGCTATGTGACGCCGTTGCGAGACGGCATGAACCTCGTCGCGAAGGAATACGTGTCGGCGCAGGATCCGGAGAATCCCGGCGTGCTGGTGCTGTCGCGCTTCGCGGGCGCGGCGCAGGAGCTCGACGGCGCGCTGATCGTCAATCCGGTCGATATCGACGGCATGGCGGAGGCGCTGGCGCAGGCGCTCGACATGCCGCTCGCCGAGCGCCAGGCGCGCTATCGCGACATGATGGCGCAGCTGCGCGAGAACAACGTGTCGGTGTGGCGCGATAACTTCATGCGCGATCTGCAGAGCGTCGATGGCGCGAAGCGCGCTAGAAGCGGGAAGGCGCGCGCGGCCACGGGTGCGGGTCACGCCGGGCGGAAGAGGGCTGCGCGCGAGCGCGTGACCGGCTAAGCTAGCCGCGAAGCCAGACAGCAAAAAGCCGCTCCCTGGAGCGGCTTTTTGCATGCGACGCGCAGCGCCTGGACCCTGCGTGGCGTCAGGCCACGTGCTGTTCGTCGACTTTTTTGCCGCCGATATGCAGCGTCTGGCCCTTGCCATACTGCTTGGCGAGCAGGTCGCGATAGAGGCCCGGACGCTGACGCAGTTCTTCCGGCGAGCCGTCGTCGATGACCTTTCCGGCGCTCATCACGATGATCCGGTCGAAGTTGTTCAGCGTCGATAGACGGTGTGCGATCGCGATCACGGTACGACCGACCATCAGGCGGTCGAGCGCCTTCTGGATCGCTTCCTCGGACGCGCTGTCGAGCGCTGACGTGGCTTCGTCGAGCAGCAGGATCGGCGCGTTTTTCAGAATCGCGCGCGCAATCGCGATGCGCTGGCGCTGGCCGCCCGACAGCTTCACGCCGCGGTCGCCGACGATCGTGTCGTAGCCTTCGGGCATCGCTTCGATAAAGTCCGCGCAACGCGCCTCGCGCGCTGCGGCGAGCACTTCCTCGCGGCTCGCTTCCGGGCGGCCGTACGCGATGTTCTCGTACACCGTGCGATGGAACAGGGAAATGTCCTGGGGCACCAGCGCGATCGCGTGGCGCAGGCTGTCCTGAGTGATCGACGCGATGTCCTGGCCGTCGATCTTGATCGCGCCACCCTGGGTTTCGTAGAAGCGCTGCAACAGCGCGAGCACCGTCGATTTGCCGGCGCCCGACTTGCCGATCAGGCCGACGCGCTGGCCCGGCTCGATATTGAGGTCGAAGTGATCGAGGATCGGCCGGCGGCGCGGATAGGCGAACGTGACGCCGTCGAACGTGACGCGGCCGCCCTGGGGCACGAGTTCGGTCGAGTCGTCGCGATCGGGCATGCCGTGCGGTTCGAGCAGCGTGCGCACCGCCTCCGCGAGTCGCGCGACGTGCTGGGTGACGTCGACGAGCGCGACCGCGAGATCGCGCGTGCCGTGCAGGATCGTGAAACCGAGCGAGCTGACGAGCACGATGTCGCCCGAAGTCGCGCGCCCCTGGTCCCACAGCCACAGCGCCCAGCCGAGCAGGCCGGCCGACAGCAGCGCGGTGATCACGGCGTGCAGCAGACGCAGCTTTTCCAGGTACAGCAGGCTTTGCTGGCGCGCGTCCATTTCCGACTTGACCGTTGACGCAAAACGTTGCTGTTCGCGGAACGTCATGCCAAACGCGCGGACGAGGCCCATGTTGCTGATCACGTCGACGAGCTCGCCGTCGACCGATGCCGCCTTTGTCGCAAAATTATGGTGACGCGCGGAGCCGCGGCCCGCGAGCTTGTACAGCACGACCGCCAGGATCGCCGAGCACAGCATCAGGCCGGCGGCCATCAGCGGGTTCACCGAGATGATCATCACGATCGCGCCGAGCACGGCGATACACGGCGGCAGCACGTTCCACGCGGTGGTGTTTTCGGCGGTGTAGACGGCGTTCGAGGTCGCGGTGATGCGGCTTGCCAGCATGCCGGGCTGCTTTTCGGCGTAATAGGTCGGCGAATGGCCGCTCAGGTACTGGAACAGGTCGCGCCGCAAATCGCCCGTCACGGCGACGAACGTGTGTGCGGCGAACCAGCCGCCGAGCCGCCATAACAGGTTATCGGCGGCGATCAGGCCGACGAGGATCGCGAACGCGCCCCACAACGGCCCCGGATGATGGCGGCCACCGCCGAGCACGTCGATCAGATGTTTGATCGCGTATTGCGAAGCGAGTGCACAGCCCACGGCCGCAAACACGCTGCACAGCACGATCGCGTGCGCGACCGGATGGCGGCGGATAAAGCGGAAGAGAAACGCAAGCGGCCGGTGCGCATAGCTCGCGAGCTTTGCGTTCTGGGCGTTTCGCTGGGCGATGGTCAAGTGTTCCAATTGAGCTGAGATCGATGTGTTGCGGGTTGTGCATGCAATGCGCGGACCACACGGACAAGCATGGCTCTCCGTGAAGCCGATGCTTCGCATTGTAAACATGCAAAGACGATTGCGCCCTGTGTATCCGGGCTTTGACGCGATTGATTTCGCGATAGACCTCCGCGATCTGCGTCGTCTCGACACGCCAGCCGACGGGCCCTTCAGGCAGATTGCGGAAAATTTCAAGATATAATTACAGTTTGCATTCAACCGGGCCGTGGCGATTTTGCAATTCCTACCGGCAACGTTTGATGCGCGAGAGTTCACCGCTTGGTACGTCGTACCTCCCCGAACCTCGTGGACACTGTAGAACTGTCTTTGAAAACAAGGGTTTGCAAAGTGTTTCGCGTTTGTAACAACGTAAAGACTTTGAAATGTTGTGGTGCGGCGACAATTCGGGCATCGATAATGCGTGCTCGTTAGCCCCGGCAAATTTTCTGACAGTTTGTCAACGTAGGTGCCCCATGCGCGTTTACTCGCACATGCGCAGACGCTGATCCACTTGTCTGGGCTCTTGACCCAAGCGATCCATCGCAGGATTTCTCAAAAGAATCAGGCCCGCGCCGGTATCTCCGGCCAGACTGCCCTGGCGAGCAAGCGAGTCGCTTTTTCCAAATGCAGTACCTTTGCCTGATTTTTTACTAGGAGTTCGTCAATATGCGAATCGCTCAAATCGCTCCGCTGCACGAGGCGGTTCCTCCCAAGCTGTACGGTGGTACGGAACGCGTGGTGTCCAATCTGACCGAGGCGCTGGTCGAGCAGGGCCACGACGTCACGCTGTTTGCAAGCGGTGATTCGCAAACCACGGCGAAGCTCGAAGCTTTCTGGCCGCAGGCGCTGCGCCTCGACCCGACGATCCGCGACGTGATGGCGCCGCACATGCTGCTGCTCGAAGAAGTGCGCCGCCGCGCGGACGAATTCGATGTGCTGCACTTCCACATCGACTACTACCCGTTCTCGCTGTTCGCGCGTCAGCCGGTGCCGTTCCTGACGACGATGCACGGCCGTCTCGACCTGCCGGAACTGCAGCCCATCTTCAATACGTTCAAGGACGTGCCGGTCGTGTCGATTTCCGACAACCAGCGCATCCCGCTGCAACAGGCGAACTGGCTGCAAACCGTCTACCACGGTCTGCCGGAAAACGTGCTCACGCCGATCCCCGACGTCGAACCAGGCTACCTCGCATTCCTCGGCCGCGTTTCGCCGGAGAAGGGTCTCGACCGCGCGATCCGCATCGCCGGCCAGGCAGGCATGAAGCTCAAGGTCGCCGCGAAGATCGACAAGGCCGACCGTGCCTATTACGAAGAAGTGATCAAGCCGCTGATGGCGCTCCCGCATGTCGAGTACATCGGCGAAATCGGCGAAGCCGAAAAGCGTGAGTTCCTCGGCAACGCGCATGCGCTGGTGTTCCCGATCGACTGGCCGGAGCCGTTCGGCCTGGTGATGATCGAGGCGATGGCTTGCGGTACGCCGGTGATTGCGTTCAATCGCGGTTCGGTGCCGGAAGTGATCGAAAACGGCGTGTCGGGTTTCGTCGTCGAAGACGAAATCAGCGCGGTCGCTGCGCTCAAGCGTCTGCACACGCTGCCCCGCGCTGGCGTGCGCAAGGCGTTCGAAGCACGCTTCACGTCGAAGGTGATGGCGAAGAACTACGTCGCCGTCTACGAAGACCTGCTACGCAGCAAGCATCGCACGGTGCTGCGCGAAGTCAACGCGGGCTGATTGGCGGTTGATTCGCCGCGGTTGTTTCGCGGTAGATGAGACGCCGGCAGCAGGAATCACGCTTCCTTCGCTGCTCTGAACGCCCCGCCGGCATGTTGCCGGCGGGGCGTTGTTGCATGCGCGCCGCGTTTTTCGTCGGTGCACCGATGAAAATACCGGTTTCCGCGCGGCGCGAACGAGCCAGGCTCGGTAATATCCCTATAATTGCCGTGCCGCAAATTGGGCTGCGGTGCCGCCGACGACAGGAGGATGCCTTGGCGAGAACGAAAGAGACGCGCGCGAACGCCGCGCCCGGCGCCGGAACGATTTTTACGTTGCGCGCCATCGGTCTCGTGCTCGCCGCCCGCTGGCTTTTCTCGATGTCCGAGATGAGGCTGACCACCGCGCTGACCGCGATGGCGTCTTCGCCGTGGGCATGTATCAACCTCGTCTTTCTGTTCCTGCTGATCTTCCTGCCCGGCGCGCGCGCCGTCGCCGAGCGTCCGTTCCATCCGTTGCCGCAATGGCTGCGTCAGGCGCTGCGCCTGTTCGCGTTCCTCGGGTTTCTGTTTGCGCTGTGGTCGGTCGGCGCGTTCGTCGCGAGCGCGGGCTGGCGTCGCGCGATGCAGGCGGTCGCGGCCACCAACGGCTGGCTCGTCGCGGCGCCGGTGCTGTATGCGATCGTCTTGTGGATCTGCCGGCCGCTGCCGTTGTGGCGCACCAATGTGGCGGCGCGGCGCTTTGCGATCGGCCGCTATGCGGTTTCGCTCGATCCGGTGACGCGCACCGTCGTCGTGTGGGCCGAGCGGCGCAAGGTGGGGCAATACGATGCGCGCGAATTGTCGGTGCGCTGGGCGAGCGGTTCCGATGCGCGCGCGACGCCGGCGCCCGCGCCCGCAGTTGCGTTCGGCGCGGCGGGCGAGGCCGGTGCGTCGGCGGCGCCGATGCCGTCGGTCGCGGCGCCCTCGCTGGCGCGCAGCACGTTCGGCGTACGTCCGAAGGTCGAGTTGCTGTGGGATTCGCCGGCCGCCGCGGGGCACAACCGGCAGACCGTTTTCCGCGCCGCGCTGACGACCGAAGGCGATCGCGTCGCCGCCCGCGCGCTCGATACGACGCTGCGCCAGGTCTGACGCTGCACGTTTTGTGCTATCGGTCACGTCGCGTGGCCATTGCACGCATCCCGAAGCGAAGCTTCGTCGATAATGCAATCAAGGCGCCCGGCCTGCCGGCGGGCGAGTGGGACACTCATCGATCGTATCGCGTCTTTCGCAGGAGTCGCTATGCTGGTTCGCTGGTTGCTTGCCGCCCTTCATCTGCTCGCTTATGGCTTTGCGCTCGCGTCGATTCTCAGACGCACGTGGTCGCTGCGTCGCGCATCGGTGCCCGCCGCGCTGCGTTCGGTGTTTCGTGCCGATTCACGCTGGGGCATCGCCGCGCTGGTGCTGATCGTGACCGGCCTGATGCGCGTGTTCGGCGGCTATGAGAAGGGCGCCGACTACTACCTGCACGAACCGCTCTTTCACGTGAAGATGACGTTGCTGGTGCTGATCCTGATCCTCGAAGTGCCCACGATGCTCGGCCTGATGCGCTGGCGGGCGTCGATCCGCAGCGGCGCGGCGCCGAATCTGAAGAAGGCGCGTTCCTACGCGCATTTCAGCGTGATCCAGACCGTGCTGCTGGTTCTGATGGTGTTTGCGGCGACGGGAATGGCGCGCGGCATCGGGCTGCCGGCCGGCGCGGTGTAGCGCGGCAGGCCTTCTTTCCATTGCGACGGGCTGGTGGCGCGCGCCAAGCGTTGCGCCTCGTGCAGGCCTGCGTCGCGCTAGCCGACCAGCAAGCCAGAATCGTCGACCCGGTCGGCCTTGACCTCTGCCGACTCGCGCACGAGTTCCGGCTCGCCGAGACCCTTGATCAACTCCAGCGCCTGACGCTCGAACAAGCGACGGTACAAGCCGTTGTCGCGTTTGATCAGCGCGACGTGGCTGCCTTCCTCGATCACCTTGCCCTTGTCCAGCACGAGCAACCGGTCGAGCGCGCGCACCGTCGACAACCGGTGCGCGACCACCAGCGTGGTGCGCCCCTGCATCAGCCGCTCCATCGCGCGCTGGATCAGTACTTCGCTTTCGCTGTCGAGGCTCGACGTGGCTTCGTCGAGAATCAGGATCGGCGCGTCGGCGAGAAACGCCCGCGCGATCGCGACGCGTTGACGCTCGCCGCCCGATAGCTTGATGCCGCGTTCGCCGACCAGCGTGTCGTAGCCGTTCGGCAGCGCGGCGATGAAGTCATGCGCGCTGGCGAGCCGCGCGGCGCGCTCGATGTCGGCGCGGCTCGCGCCGGGCCGTCCATACGCGATGTTCTCGGCAAGCGAGCGGTGAAACAGCACCGGCTCCTGCTGGACGATCGCGATCTGGCTGCGCAGCGACGCTTGCTGGACTTGCGCTATGTCCTGGCCGTCGATCGTGATCCGCCCGCCCGAAATGTCGTGAAGGCGCTGGATCAGCTTGATGAAGGTCGTCTTGCCCGAGCCTGAATGACCGACCAGCCCGACGCGCTCGCCCGGCGCGATGCGGATGGAGAAGTCGTCATAGAGCGGCCGGCTGTGCGCGCCATAGTGAAACGACACATGCTCGAAGCGGATTTCGCCGTTGCGGATCGCGATCGGACCGGCACCGGGACGATCCTCAATGCCGAGCGGCTGGCTTTCGAGCGACACCAGTTCCTCCATGTCGTTGACCGAGCGCTGCAGGTTGCGGATGTGCATGCCGATGTCGCGGAGGTAGCCTTGCAGCATGAAGAACATCGTCAACGCGAACGTGATGTCGCCGACGCTCGCTTCGCCGCGTGCCCACAGCAGCAACGCAACGCCGAGAATCGCGGCCTGAATCGCGGCCAGCATGCCGCCCTGGAGGCCGCCGTTGAGCGTGCCGCGCACCCACGTGCGGCGCGTGCGCTGCCGCCATTTGCCGATCACGTACCCGAGGCGCGCTTCCTCGCGCGCTTCCGCGCCGAATGCCTTGACGACGCCGTTGCAGCTGACCGCATCGGCGAGCGCGCCGCCCATGCGCGTGTCCCACGCGTTCGCGAGACGCGCGGACGGCGCGACGAAGCCCAGCGACACCGTCACTGTCACGCCGATGTACAGCAGCGAGCCGATGCCGACGACGACGCCCATCATCGGCCAGCGCGAACCGAGCAGCAGCGTCGCGCCGACCAGCATCACCAGCGACGGCAGCAACGCGATCAGCAGCGTGTCGTTCAGCAGGTCGAGCGCCCACATGCCGCGCGTGATCTTGCGCACGGTCGAGCCGGCGAAGCTGTTCGCGTGCCAGTCGGTCGAAAAGCGCTGCACGCGATGAAACGCGCGTGCGGCGATCTCGCTCATCATCTTCAGCGTGAAGCGGATGATGTTGAAGTACACGCCCTGACGCAGCAGCGTCGCGGTCAGGCCGAGCGCGGCGAGCACGCCGAAGGCCTCGAGCGCGTGATGCCAGATGGGCGCCGACGACGCCGGACCGGCCGCGATCGCGTCCACCAGACGTCCGGCGAAGACCGGCGTGAGGATGTCCGCGCCCGCCGTGAACAGCGCGAGGGCCGCGATCACGACGATGCGCCACGGCTGTTGCGCCCAGTGACGGAAAGTGAAGCCGAGGACATCCTTGAAGGCTTGTCCGCGAAAGTCGAGTTTTTTGTTGGCCATTTGCTTTCGACCCGGCGACGCACGAGCGCGCCGAGGTTCCAGTCAGAAGCGAAAAAGGGTAGACAGCCAGCGGATGCCGGAATGCGCGCGGGAACGCGCGAAAAAATACGGCGGCAAACAACGGCAACGGAACAACGGACTGTCTGGAGTGAACGCGGCGCGCCTGTCGAGGCGGCGGCGCATCTGCTGCGATGCTGCGGCGTTTAAGGTCGCAGCGGTCGTGGCGGACGGGCTGACGGTCGTGGGACCATGCGAGGGAGCGCGCGATACACTGCGAACATGTGGCGCCTCCCTGAGATGGTTCAAGATGGAAAAACCGGACAGAGCCGGACCGGGTGAATGCCCGTCTGCCGAATATAGCAACAGTGCGGGGTGCTCGCCAACCTACGGAACGACGTGGTTCTGCAGCCAGTGAAATCTCGTGCTGCGCACGAGCCGGCAAATAGAAAAAGGGCTTACGCATTGCTGCGTAAGCCCTTTTGTCTTCGGTGATCGACACACCAAGAATCTGGTGGGTAGTACTGGGATCGAACCAGTGACCCCTGCCGTGTGAAGGCAGTGCTCTACCGCTGAGCTAACCACCCGAAGAGATCGAAATTATGTCAGGGAATTTGGGGTTCGTCTAGTCTTTTTTAAGCAGTTTGCTCATCAGTTGCTGGCGCGGGTTCAAGACGCCATACGCTCGCACCCTTGATCGCCTTGTCGAGATCGTCGAGCACGGCTTCGTGCGCGGCGCGTTCGTCGTCGCTCGCGGTGATCACGACCAGTTCCAGCGATTCGAGCGCTACACGCGGCGTATCTGTAGCGCCGCCGGTCTGCGCTTCGCCGAGCATGTCGATGACGAGGCTTTCCTGGCCCCGCGTCATCGCCAGATAGACCTCGGCGAGCAATTCCGAGTCGAGCAGCGCGCCGTGCAGCGTACGGTGCGCATTGCTGATGCCGAAGCGGTCGCACAGCGCATCGAGCGAATTACGCTTGCCGGGGAACATCTGCTTGGCTTGCGCGAGCGTGTCGATGATCTCGCCGCAGTGCGTGCTCACCGGCGGCAGACCGAGCAGCGCGAACTCGGCGTCGAGAAAGCCGATGTCGAATGGCGCGTTGTGGATGATCAGGTCCGCACCCTGGATGAAGTCGCGGAACTGGTCGATTATCTCCGCGAACTTCGGCTTGTCGCTCAGAAATTCCGTCGTGAGCCCGTGCACCGCGAGCGCGCCCGGATCGCTGTCGCGCTCTGGGTTGATATAGAAGTGCAGGTTGTTGCCGGTCAGTCGGCGGTTCACTAGCTCGACGCAACCGAGTTCGAGAATCCGGTCGCCGCCGCGGGCGTTCAGGCCGGTAGTTTCGGTGTCGAGGATCAGTTGACGCATGTCGGATTAGCCTGCTTCGAAAAAAGTGCAGTAAAAAAGCGAAGAGGGCGGCGCGCGTCGTTGGGCCGCTGCGCGCACGCTCCTTACATTTCGGCGAGCGACGCCACGCCGCGATTGGCCAACTGATCGGCGCGCTCGTTCTCCGGGTGGCCGTTGTGGCCGCGCACCCAGCGCCATTCGACTTCGTGCTGCGCGACGAGCGCATCGAGCCGCTTCCATAGATCGGCGTTCTTGACCGGCTGCTTCGCCGCGGTGACCCAGCCTTTCTTCTTCCAGCCGTGAATCCACTCGCTGATGCCTTTCTGCACGTACTGCGAATCGGTGTGCACGATCGCCTTGCAAGGGCGCTTCAACGCCTCGAGCGCGGAAATCACGCCCATCAGCTCCATGCGATTGTTGGTCGTGTTGGCCTCGCCGCCGAACAGTTCTTTTTCCTGGTTGCCGAAGCGCAGCAACGCGCCCCAGCCGCCAGGGCCGGGATTGCCCTTGCAGGCGCCGTCGGTATAGATGTCGATGTGGTCCGGTGTCATTCGGTGTGGTTACGTGTGTTCGGGGTGGCGGCGGGCGCGAGGCCTGCCGCGAGCACGGGCTTTTTCACTTTGAGCGGCCCGACGAGACGCATGCCGCGCACGCGCTTGATCGCCTTGATCATGTAGGTTGCGCCGAAAATCGGCCACCAGCGGTCGCCAGCGGCTTCCATGAAGCCGTAGCGCGCGAGCCATTGATCACTCGCGAGCGGCGGACGATAGCAGCCGAAGCGCCCGCGTTCAAGATCGAAGCCGAGCAGCTTGATCCAGTCCTTCAGACGCGTGAACGCGATCAGGTCGACGGCCGAAGGCACGAACGGGCGGCCTGTCATCTTGCCGATCGATTGCCGTACGCCCCACAGCGACAACGAGTTGAAGCCGAGGATGATCAGTTGGCCTTCGGGCACCAGCACGCGTTCGGCTTCGCGCAGCAGCCGATGCGGGTCGCTGGTGAATTCGAGCGTGTGCGGCATCACGAGCAGGTCGACGCTTTGCGCTTCGAAGGGCAGATCGAGCAGGTCGCACCAGACCGCGCTGCGGCCGGCCGGCGCGTGCAGCCCCGGCGCGCCTGGCGCTGCGTTGACGGGATTGTCGCCACCAGGGTTGCCCGCGCCGCCGATGCCGCCGGCGCTGCCACGACGTGCCGCCGGCGGATACGTGTACGGCGCGCTCGCGCCGCTCGCCGCGTCGAGCACGAGGCCGCGGCACGGCATCCGGTTTTCGCGCAACGCGTCGAGCTGCGGCAGGCCGAGTTGCAGCGCATGATAGCCGAACACGTCCGACACCACGCGATCGAGCTGGGTTTGCTCCCAGTCGAGCACGTAGCGGCCTGGCGGCGAATCGGTCCAGGCGGGCCAGTCTATAATCGCTCGGTCAGTCATATTAAAAATGCGTCGCCTATGAATGCGCTCGAGTACGTGCCGGTCCCGGCGTTTGAAGACAATTACATCTGGGTCATTGCCGACGGACACCATGCGGTCGTCGTCGATCCGGGCGAAGCCGCCCCTGTGCGCGCCTGTCTGGCCCAACGAGGCTGGCGGCTGAGCGCTATTTTACTCACGCACCATCATCAAGACCACGTCGGCGGGGTGGCCGACCTGCTGAACGGCCAGGACGTGCCTGTCTACGGCCCCGCCGGCGAAGCGATCGCGCACCTTACGCATCGTCTCAAAAGCGGTGATCACGTGACGATCGCGGCACCCGCACTCGAATTCAGCGTGCTCGACGTGCCCGGCCACACCAGCGGACACATTGCCTATTTCCAGGTGGCCGATACGCGCGGCACGCCGCACGTGTTTTGCGGCGACACACTGTTCGCGTGCGGTTGCGGGCGCCTTTTCGAAGGCACGCCGCAGCAGATGCTGAATTCGCTCGATGCGCTCGCCGCGCTGCCCGGCGCAACCGAAGTGCATTGCGCGCACGAATATACGCTGTCGAACATCCGCTTCGCGCTCGCTTGCGAGCCGCACAATGCGGAACTGCTGGCGTGGCGCGACAGGGCGAACGAACTGCGCTCCCGCCACCAGCCGACGCTGCCGACCACCATCGCGCACGAGCGCGCGGTCAATCCGTTCCTGCGCGCAGACGAGCCGGCGATCCAGTCGAACCTCGAAGCACAATTGCACGAAACGGTCTCTGACAGGCTGAAGGCCTTCACCTTGATGCGCGAATGGAAGAACCGCTTCCGTTGATCCGGAGCGCATTCGGCAGTTCTTCACGCGATGAATCGGAAAAATTCGCCAAGCCCCAGATTTGGTTGATTTTTTTCTTGATTTTCCAATTGACGGAAACGTTGACGTTTCGTACTATCGGCTGCAAATTCCAGCCCTTGTGGAAACCGAGACGTTCATGCGATTTATCTTAAGCGCGTTATTGGTCCTGACACTCGCCGCGTGCGCGAGTCAGGGACCGACGACGAATACCGCCAATAACCCCGCCAGCCAGCAAGCCGTAGCCGACGCACTTCGCAAGAACGCCACCGCTAAAGAAACCATCAATGTCGACCAGGGCTCGGTCAATCAGTTGACGAGCGAGGACGCCGATCTGTGGGGCCGCATTCGCCGTGGCTTCCAGATGCCCGATCTGCAGAGCGACCTCGTGGACATGCAGCTCAACTGGTATCTGCAACGCCCCGATTACGTGCAGCGCATGACCGAGCGCTCGCAGAAATATCTCTATCACATCGTCGAAGAACTCGAGTCGCGCCATATGCCGACCGAGCTCGCACTGCTGCCATTCATCGAGTCCGCGTATAGCCCGCAGGCTTTGTCGGTCGCCAAGGCGGCGGGCATGTGGCAATTCATGCCGGGCACGGGCCGTACCTACAACCTGAAGCAGAACATGTGGCAGGACGAGCGCCGCGACGTGCTCGCGTCGACCAGTGCCGCGCTCGACTACCTGTCGAAGCTGCACGATATGTTCGGCGACTGGCAGCTCGCGCTCGCCGCGTACAACTGGGGTGAGGGCAACGTGCAGCGCGCGATCGCGCGCAACGAGGCGGCGGGTCTGCCGACCGACTACCTGAGCCTGCGTATGCCGAACGAAACGCGCAACTACGTGCCGAAGCTGCAGGCGGTCAAGAACCTCGTGATGAACCCGCAGGTGTACGGGCTCGCGCTGCCGGCGATTCCGAACCACCCGTACTTCGTGACGGTCACGACCTCGCACGATATCGACGTCGACGTCGCCGCGCGGCTTGCCAACATGTCGACCGACGAGTTCCGCTCGCTGAACCCGTCGTTCAGGAAGCCGGTGATTCTCGGCGCGACGCAGCCGCAGATTCTGTTGCCTTTCGACAACGCGTCCGCGTTCGAGCGCAATCTGAAAACGTACTCGGGCTCGCTGTCGTCCTGGACCACCTACACCGTCGACGCACGGGCGACACCCGCGGCGATCGCACAGAAGATCGGCGTCGACGCAGACACGCTGATGGAAGTGAACAAGATTCCGGTCGGCATGCGCCTGAAGCCTGGCTCGACGATCGTCGTGCCGCGCGGCTCGGACGACGACGAGGACATCAGCGCCGACATCGCCGAAAGCGCGGTGCTCGCGATGGAACCCGACGTGCCCGACACGCGCAAGATGCTGATCCGCGTGCGCCGCAATCAGTCGATGGCCGCCATCGCGCTGCGCTACGGCGTGTCGGTCGGTCAGCTGAAGGCATGGAACAAGACACATCGCGATCAGGTTTCGCGCGGCCAGGTGGTCGTGCTGCACGTGCCGGTCGGCAAGCCGGTACCGAGCGAGCCCGGGCCGGAAAAGATCGCCGCCGATGTGCAAGGCGGCAGTGTGCAGAAGATTGGCGTCCATGCCGCAGACGCACGCGGCGATTCGCGCTACGATAAGAAGAAAGGGCGCGGCCACTCTGCCATCGTCAAGGTCTCCCAGCCGGGCGGCAAGGGTGACAAACCGGCGGCGCCTGCCAGCAAGGGCAAGGTCGAGAAGGTGTCGGCCTCGGTGCCCGGCAATGCGTCGAAGGCCGCGGCTGAGAGCCGCCCGAAGACCGTGGCCAACGCGAAGAAGAAGGGTAAATAGACCAATAGCGGCTCTCACGGTAGTGACCACATGCGTTGCGGGGGCAGCGCATGGATTGCGCTCCGATCACGCACCGTGTTCATCCAACGCCGTCACCTCAGGGTGACGGCGTTTTTCATTGCGCGGACGGTTCCTGCGGGTTTGCCGTATTTACTTTATTGTTCGTGCTTCGGCCGCGTTGGCCGCGGGACGCCGTTCTGTCCTGATCCGTCGGAACCTCGGGTAAGGTTCTTGAGGTCCATTTCCAGGTTTTCTTCCTGATTTATGTCGTCGACCCAACTGCGCGTCTTTCTGCTTTTTTCCGCCGGCTACTTCGTCTCTTACGTGTTTCGCGGCGTCAATCTTGGTTTCGCGCCGTTCATCACGCGCGATCTCGGTCTGTCAGCCGCCGATCTGGGTGTGCTGACGAGTCTGTATTTCCTCGGCTTCGCGGGAGCGCAGATCCCCGCTGGCGTGCTGCTCGACCACTTCGGCGCGCGTCGCGTGACGGCCGTCACGCTGCTCTTCGCCGCGCTCGGCATCTGGGTGTTCGGCGCGGCGCACAGTCTCGGCATGATGATGGTCGGGCGGCTGCTGATCGGCGTCGGCGTCTCGGTATGCCTCGGCGCCGCGTTCAAGGCGCTCGCGCAGCATTTTCCGGTCTCGCGTTTGCCATTGATGAACGGGCTCGTGATGGCGATCGGCGGTTTCGGCGGCGTGATGGTCGGCTCGCCGCTCACGTGGGTGCTCGGCTTCTCCAGTTGGCGCTCGGTCTGCGCCGGGCTCGGGGTGCTGACGGTGGTGGTCGCGCTCGCGCAATGGACGCTCGCGCCGGACGCGCGCGACACGCATCGCCAGACGAGCCTCGTTGCGCAGTTCAAGGGCACGTGGCATATCCTGCGCAGCGCCGCATTCTGGAAAATCGCGTCGTTCTCGGTCGTTACGCAGGGCGTTTTCTACGCGATGCAGTCGTTGTGGGTCGGAGCATGGCTGCGCGACGTACAAGGCTTCGAACCGCACGAGGCGGCGGCGCTCGTGTCGATTCTCGGCTTCGCGATGATGGCGGGGTGCGTCGGTTTCGGCGCGGCGGCGCGTAGTCTCGAGCGGCGCGGTCTCTCGTTGTACGCGTTCTGCGGCATCGGCATGGCGTTATACGTGCTGACGCAGATGCTGATCATGTTCAATGCGCCATTGCCGGCGAGCCTGTTGTGGGCCGCGTACGGAATCTTCGGTGGCACTGGCATTCTGAGCTACGCGGTGATGGCGCGACATTTCCCGCCGCAGATGATCGGCCGGGTCAACACGACGCTGACGCTGATTATTTTTCTGCTGATCTTCGGTTTTCAGATCGGCGTTGGCGCGGTGCTTTCTCACTGGCCGGCGAGCGGCGGGCACTATCCGGCGGTCGCGCATCTGAGCGCGTGGGAAATCCTTGTCGCGCTGCAGGTGCTGAGCGCAATCTGGTACGCATTGCCGGGACGGCAGCTTGCCCGGTCCGGCGAAATGCGCGCGGAGCAGGAAGCCTGAACGGCCGCACGGCGCGCCGCCCCAAGTCCTTGTCCTATCTCAGATTTGGAAGGAAGGGCGGTTTCAGGCTATAATTTCAAGGTTTGAGCTTATCAACCCGCACCCTAGCGCCTACCTCCCCCATACCGTTCATCCGCCGCGCGCCATTGGCGTAGCAAGAAGGGCCCCGCACCCAGCCGAAGTCGTCCACACAATGGGACTCATCGCGCCCCTTGCATCGTTACCGGCAGCTCGCGAGCGAGTCTGCGCGCGCATCCAGAATGTGTTTCGCTGCGGCTCGAAATCGGATAGACAGGTGGCAACAGGGTGTTCCCCCAAGGAGTCTCCCGTGTTGCCGTCATTTTCTCCCGCTCTTCTCGCGCTCGCCGACGGCACGGTCTTTCGTGGTTATTCGATCGGGGCCCCCGGGCACACCATCGGCGAAGTCGTGTTCAACACCGCCATCACCGGCTATCAGGAAATCCTGACTGACCCGAGCTACGCGCGCCAGATCGTGACCCTCACGTACCCGCATATCGGCAACGTCGGCGTGAACGCCGAAGACGTCGAAGCGACGAAAGTCCATGCCGCCGGCCTGATCATCCGTGATCTGTCGGTTCTCGCGTCGAACTTCCGCATGGAGCGTACGCTCCCGCAATATCTGCAGGACGAAGGCGTGGTCGCCATCGCCGGCATCGACACCCGCAAGCTGACCCGCCTGCTGCGCGACAAGGGCGCGCAAAACGGTGCGATCCTCGCTGGGTCCGACGACGAAGCCAAGGCCATCGAACTCGCGCGCTCGTTCCCGGGCCTCGCCGGCATGGACCTCGCGAAGGTCGTGTCGACGCCGGAAACCTACGAGTGGACCAAAACCGAATGGCGCTTGGGCACGGGCTACGGCGAGCAGAAGGCGCCGAAGTACCGCGTGGTCGCATTCGATTACGGCGTCAAGCAGAACATCCTGCGTATGCTGGCCGAGCGCGGCTGCCATGTCACCGTGCTGCCGGCGCAAGCGAGCGCCGCCGACGCGCTCGCGCTCAACCCGGACGGCGTGTTCCTGTCGAACGGCCCCGGCGACCCGGAGCCGTGCGACTACGCGATCGCGGCGACGAAGGAGTTCATCGAGCGCGGCATTCCGACCTTTGGCATTTGCCTTGGCCACCAGATCATGGGCCTTGCGGTCGGCGCAAAGACGATGAAGATGAAGACCGGCCACCACGGCGCGAATCACCCAGTCAAGGATCTCGAAGACGGCCGCGTGGTGATCACGTCGCAGAACCACGGCTTCGCGGTCGATGCCGACACACTGCCCGCCAACGCGCGCGTGACCCACGTATCGTTGTTCGACGGCACGCTGCAGGGCTTTGCGCTGACCGACAAGCCGGCGTTTTGCTTCCAGGGCCACCCGGAAGCGTCGCCCGGTCCGAACGACATCGCGTATCTGTTCGATCGCTTCACCGCGTTGATGAACGCGCAGAAGAGCGGCAAGAGCGCAGCGGCTTGAAGCACTAAAGGCCGGCCGTAAAGCCAGCCCGAGACGGAAACGAAAGCGGCTCGCGGCGGCCGCGGCGCCCCGCGGCACGATGCGGCGGGCGCGCCGCAAACAGCGTGCGCAACGTGAAAACGGCGCGCGCCGACGGAAAGAATTCAGGAATACATTAGCGAGAGCGTTATGCCCAAGCGGACAGACATCAAGAGCATCCTCATCATCGGCGCGGGTCCGATCATCATCGGCCAGGCGTGCGAGTTCGATTACTCGGGCGCGCAGGCATGCAAGGCGCTGCGTGAGGAAGGCTACAAGGTCATTCTCGTCAACAGCAATCCGGCGACGATCATGACCGACCCGAACACGGCCGACGTGACCTATATCGAGCCGATCACGTGGGAAGTGGTCGAGCGCATCATCGCGAAGGAGCGCCCGGACGCGATCCTGCCGACGATGGGCGGCCAGACCGCGCTGAACTGCGCGCTCGATCTGCACGCGCACGGCGTGCTGGCGAAGTACGACGTCGAGCTGATCGGCGCGTCGCCGGAAGCGATCGACAAGGCGGAAGACCGCCAGAAGTTCAAGGACGCGATGACCAAGATCGGCCTCGGTTCGGCCAAGTCGGGCACCGCGCATTCGATGGAAGAAGCGCTGCAGGTCCAAGCGAAGATCGCCGCGGAAACCGGCAGCGGCGGCTACCCGGTTGTGATCCGTCCGTCGTTCACGCTGGGCGGTTCGGGCGGCGGCATCGCGTACAACCGCGACGAATTCGAAGAGATCTGCAAGCGCGGTCTCGACCTGTCGCCGACGCGCGAACTGCTGATCGAAGAGTCGCTGCTCGGCTGGAAAGAGTACGAGATGGAAGTGGTCCGCGACAAGGCGGATAACTGCATCATCGTCTGCTCGATCGAAAACCTCGACCCGATGGGCATCCATACCGGCGATTCGATCACGGTCGCGCCGGCGCAGACGCTGACGGACAAGGAATACCAGATCCTGCGTAACGCGTCGCTGGCGGTGCTCCGCGAGATCGGCGTCGACACGGGCGGCTCGAACGTGCAGTTCTCGATCAATCCGAAAGACGGCCGGATGATCGTGATCGAAATGAACCCGCGCGTGTCGCGTTCGTCGGCGCTGGCGTCGAAGGCAACCGGCTTCCCGATCGCGAAGGTCGCGGCCAAGCTCGCGGTCGGCTACACGCTCGATGAACTCAGGAACGAAATCACCGGCGGCCAGACCCCGGCGTCGTTCGAACCGACGATCGACTACGTCGTCACGAAGATCCCGCGTTTCGCGTTCGAAAAATTCCGCGAAGCCGATTCGCGCCTGACCACGCAGATGAAGTCGGTCGGCGAAGTGATGGCGATCGGCCGCACATTCCAGGAGTCGTTCCAGAAAGCGCTGCGCGGTCTCGAAGTCGGCGTCGACGGTCTCGACGAAAAGACCGCCGATCGCGACGAGATCATCCGCCAGATCGGCGAAGCCGGTCCGGATCGCATCTGGTATGTCGGCGATGCGTTCCGCGTCGGCATGAGCGCGCAAGAGATCTTCGAAGAGACCGCGATCGATCCGTGGTTCCTCGCGCAGATCGAACAGATCGTGCTGAAGGAAAAGGCGCTGGCGGGCCGTACGCTCGCGAGCCTGTCAAAGGAAGAGTTGAAGTATCTGAAGCAGAGCGGCTTCTCGGATCGGCGTCTCGCCAAGCTGCTCGGCGCGAAGCCGGCGGACGTGCGCGCACGTCGTATCGAGTTGAACGTGCGTCCGGTGTATAAGCGCGTCGACACGTGCGCCGCCGAGTTCGCAACGAAAACCGCGTACATGTACTCGACCTACGAGGAAGAGTGCGAAGCGAATCCGACGAACAACAAGAAGATCATGGTGCTGGGCGGCGGCCCGAACCGGATCGGCCAGGGTATCGAGTTCGACTACTGCTGCGTGCACGCCGCGCTCGCGATGCGCGAAGACGGCTATGAAACGATCATGGTCAACTGCAACCCGGAAACCGTGTCGACCGACTACGACACCTCCGACCGTCTGTACTTCGAATCGCTGACGCTCGAAGACGTGCTCGAAATCGTCGACAAGGAAAAGCCGGTCGGCGTGATCGTGCAGTACGGCGGCCAGACGCCGCTGAAGCTCGCGCTCGATCTCGAGGCCAACGGCGTGCCGATCATCGGTACGTCTCCGGACATGATCGACGCGGCCGAAGACCGTGAGCGTTTCCAGAAGCTGCTGCAAGACCTCGGCCTGCGTCAGCCGCCGAACCGTACCGCGCGCACCGAAGACGAAGCGCTGAAGCTCGCTGACGAAGTCGGCTATCCGCTCGTCGTGCGCCCGTCGTACGTGCTGGGCGGCCGCGCGATGGAAATCGTCCACGAGCCGCGCGACCTCGAACGCTATATGCGGGAGGCCGTCAAGGTATCGAACGATTCGCCGGTGCTGCTCGACCGCTTCCTGAACGACGCGATCGAATGCGACGTGGATTGCATTTCCGATGGCGACGCCGTGTTCATCGGCGGCGTGATGGAGCATATCGAACAGGCGGGCGTGCACTCGGGCGACTCGGCCTGCTCGCTGCCGCCGTATTCGCTGTCGAAGGAGACGGTTGCCGAACTGAAGCGCCAGACGGCCGCGATGGCGAAGGCGCTGAATGTGGTCGGCCTGATGAACGTGCAGTTCGCGATCCAGCAGGTGCCTTCCAAAACAAATGCGGCTGATGGCGCGAAGGACGACATCATCTACGTGCTCGAAGTGAACCCGCGCGCGTCGCGCACGGTCCCGTACGTGTCGAAGGCGACCAGCTTGCCGCTCGCGAAGATCGCGGCGCGCGCGATGGTCGGCCAGAAGCTCGCCGCGCAAGGCGTGACGAAGGAAGTCGAGCCGCCGTACTTCAGCGTGAAGGAAGCGGTGTTCCCGTTCGTCAAGTTCCCGACGGTCGACCCGGTGCTCGGACCTGAAATGCGTTCGACCGGCGAAGTGATGGGCGTCGGTCAGACGTTCGGCGAGGCGCTGTTCAAGTCGCAACTCGCGGCGGGTTCGCGTCTGCCGGAGTCGGGCACGGTGCTGCTGACCGTGATGGACGCCGACAAGCCGAAGGCGGTCGAAGTCGCGCGCATGCTGCACGAGCTCGGCTACCCGATCGTCGCGACCAAGGGCACGGCTGCCGCGATCGAAGCGGCCGGTGTGCCGGTCAAGGTCGTCAACAAGGTAAAGGACGGCCGTCCGCACATCGTCGATATGATCAAGAACGGCGAGATCGCTCTCGTCTTCACGACCGTCGACGAAACGCGCGCGGCGATCGCCGATTCGCGTTCGATTCGCATGAGCGCGCAGGCGAACAAGGTCACCTACTACACGACGATGTCGGGCGCACGCGCGGCGGTGGAGGGTCTTCGTTATCTGAAGAACCTGGAAGTCTATGATTTACAAGGACTCCACGCTCGCCTAAACTAAGGCTTCGATACCTGTCCAAGATGTAAGTGCCGCGGTTAAGCGGCGTTCCGCAGGTGCTGTGGCCCGGATCTGTACATGGGCGGCGGCTTTCGCGGAATGCACTTAACCGCGGTGATTTTTTTTATGGCCGTTTTTTGCCTCCAGAGTTGTTTATGAGCACTATTCCATTGACGAAGCGCGGAGCAGACATGCTGCGCGATGAATTGCAGCGCTTGAAATCGGTTGAGCGTCCGGCCGTGATCAACTCGATCGCGGAAGCGCGCGCCCAGGGCGATCTGTCGGAAAACGCGGAATACGACGCTGCGAAGGAAAAGCAGGGCTTCATCGAAGGCCGCATCGCCGAAATCGAGTCGAAGCTCGCGGGCGCGCAGGTGATCGATCCGGCGCAAGTGGAAGCGGACGGCCGCGTGGTGTTCGGCGCGACGCTCGAACTCGAAGACCTCGAGTCGGGCGCGTCGGTCAAATATCAGATCGTCGGTGACGACGAAGCGGACATCGACCACGGCCTGATCTCGATCAGCTCGCCGATCGCGCGTGCGCTGATCGGCAAATCGGAAGGCGACGTCGCGTCGGTGCAGGCACCGGGCGGCATTCGTGAATACGAAATCATCGCGGTCAGCTACATCTGAGGATGGCGCCGGTGTCTCTGATGCCGCATCGTTTATTCCGCCTGTTGACGGTGGTGTGGGTCGGTAGCCTGTTGACTATCGGCTACGCGGTTGCGCCCGTGCTGTTCACGTCGCTCGACCGCATGACGGCGGGTGCCATTGCCGCGCAGCTGTTTCGGATTCAGGGTGTGATTGGCGTCGTGTGCGGTATTTTGCTGCTCGGTCTTGCCAATCTGCTCGTGCGGCGCGGTAGTGGCGTGTATCGCCGCCTGCGCTGGCTGCTCGCCGGTATGCTCGTATGCGTGCTGGTTGGCTATTTCGCGTTGCAGCCGTTCATGAACGCGATGCGCGTCGCGGCGCTCGGGGCGGGCGGCGACGTCGGACATTCCGTTCATGCGACGCGCTTCGGCATCCTGCATGGCGTGTCGAGTATGTTCTATCTGATCGAGAGCCTGCTAGGTGCTGCGCTCGTGTGGCTGCTGCCGGTGCATGTCGGTACCGCGGCCGACGAAGAGGGCGCGCGCGGAGTCACGGGGAAGGTGGCGGGCTGAGGCTCGCGGGTGGCTGTTGGTGTGACGCGGCGCTATGTCCGCCGGTCGATGCCGAACCGATGCCCGCGATGAACTTCATGTTGCGACGAATCGCCGCTATTCCGGCGGCCAGCTACGGTTCATTGGCGCTGTTTCGGGCCTTGCGCCCAAGCCCGCCAACGCGCGGTGCGGAGCGGGTCCGCACCTTCGCCGCGTGTGCTCTTACTTCGACTGATGCGAACGCTTCGCGCTGGTTTGACGCTTCTTCGCGCGCTTGATGTTGCCGCCCTGCGTCACGCGTTCATTGCCGCGCACCAGCACCGCTTTCGCTCGCGGCTTGCGCATCGGCACGTCGGTCGGCTTCACCACTTTGACGATGCGCGGTGCGCGGCCCTTGGCCGGCCGGGCTTCTTCAGCTGCCGCTTCACGGGCGCTCGGCAACGCGCCGCGCTTCGCTTTTGCCGCCGGTTGTGCCGATTCTGGCTTCCAGATCACGAGCAACTTGCCGATATGCTGAATCGGTGCCGCGTTCAGCGTGTCGCAGATCTCTTCGTAGATGGCGATGCGCTCCTCGCGCTCATCACCGAACACTCGGATTTTGATCAGTTGATGCGCTGCGAGGTGCACCCTGATTTCGGCGAGTACAGCGTCGGTCAAGCCTTCGGCCCCGACGAGCACGACCGGTTTGAGCGCATGTGCCTGGGAGCGCAACTCGGCGCGTTGGTCGGAAGAGACTTTGAGGGCTGGCATGGAAAGTGGAAGACTCGACTAAAATGGCGGCTCCTGCGCTTTCGTCCGATCGCCGAGCGATTCGGGCGGGTTGATTCAGCAGGGTGCGCGTCAGAACAACAGAATCGCGGATGGCCGCCAGTCTGGCGGTGGCCGCGCGAATTAACCGCGTATTATCCCCTAAAGCGCGACTTGACGCAGCAATAGTTCAATCTTTAATGGCAAAAAACAAGTTCAATACCGCGTGGCTGCACGACCACATCAACGATCCGTACGTCAAAATGGCGCAGCGGGAAGGTTATCGTGCCCGCGCGGCCTACAAGCTCAAGGAAATCGACGAACAGGACAAGCTCATCCGCCCCGGACAGGTGATCGTCGATCTCGGTTCCTCGCCGGGCAGCTGGAGCCAGTACGCGCGTAACAAGCTCGCCGGCGGCTCGCAGCGCAACGCGGAGCGCGAAGGTGGCATCGACGGCACGATCATCGCTTTGGACATTCTGCCGATGGAGCCGGTAGCCGACGTGCACTTCATCCAGGGGGATTTCCGCGAAGACTCGGTGCTGGTCCAGCTCGAAGAGTTGGTCGGCGCGCGCCAGGTAGACCTTGTAATTTCGGATATGGCACCCAACCTGTCCGGTGTGGCGATCGCGGACGCGGCGCGGATCGAGCATTTATGCGATCTCGCGCTCGAATTCGCACAAAATCACCTGAAGCCCGATGGTGCCCTTTTAGTCAAATGCTTTCACGGCAGCGGATATAGTCAGATTGTCGAAAAGTTCAAGCGCCAATTCAAGGTGGTGGCGGCCCGCAAGCCGAAGGCGTCGCGGGATAAATCGTCAGAAACATTTATTTTGGGTAAGCATTTGAAGCGTCTCGCGTAGGGATGCGGCGAGCCGGTTCCATTTCTGCCAATAACTAGCCCGATGCGTCGGAGACCGGCGTCAAGCTGGCCCGCTACCCTATTTCCGTGGTAGTGAAACGCTATGGCAGGGGTCTGCGGACTGGATTAGAATGCTTTCGTGGTGCCGCAAGGCAAATGTAGGCGCCCGTCTAAGTGAAGGAGTGGTGCTTTGAACAACAATATGTTTTCGAAAGCAGCAGTGTGGCTGGTAATCGCACTGGTGCTGTTTACGGTGTTCAAGCAGTTCGACAAGCCCCGTGTCCAGGAAGGCGTTTCCTATTCGCAGTTCATGGACGACGCGAAGAACGGCAAAGTCAAGAACGTCATTGTCCAGGGGCGGAACCTCACGGTCACTCCAGCAGACGGCCAGAAGTACCAGATCGTGTCGCCCGGCGACATCTGGATGGTCGGCGATCTGATGAAGTATGGCGTACAGGTGAGCGGCAAGGCTGACGACGAACCCAATGCACTGATGTCCGTGTTGTATTACCTCGGGCCGACGATCCTGATCATCGGTTTCTGGTTCTACATGATGCGACAGATGCAGGGGGGCGGCAAAGGCGGGGCCTTCTCGTTTGGCAAGTCGCGCGCGCGGCTGATCGACGAGAACAACAACGCAATCAATTTCACCGACGTTGCCGGTTGCGACGAAGCCAAGGAAGAAGTGTCGGAGCTCGTCGACTTTTTGCGCGATCCGCAGAAATTCCAGAAGCTCGGTGGTCGTATTCCGCGCGGCGTGCTGCTCGTTGGCCCGCCGGGAACCGGTAAGACGCTGCTCGCACGCGCGATCGCCGGCGAGGCGAAGGTGCCGTTCTTCAGCATTTCGGGTTCGGATTTCGTGGAAATGTTCGTCGGCGTCGGCGCGGCTCGCGTGCGCGACATGTTCGAGCAGGCCAAGAAGCACGCGCCGTGTATCGTGTTCATCGACGAAATCGACGCGGTCGGCCGTCATCGCGGCGCCGGCATGGGCGGCGGTAACGACGAGCGCGAACAGACGCTGAACCAGATGCTCGTCGAAATGGACGGCTTCGAGGCGAACTCGGGTGTCATCGTGATCGCCGCGACGAACCGTTCGGACGTACTCGACAAGGCGCTGTTGCGTCCGGGCCGTTTCGACCGCCAGGTGTACGTCGGTCTGCCCGATATCCGCGGCCGCGAGCACATCATGAAGGTGCACCTGCGCAAGGTACCAATTTCGAACGACGTCGATGCGGCAGTGATCGCGCGCGGCACGCCGGGTTTCTCGGGCGCCGATCTCGCTAACCTCGTCAACGAAGCAGCACTGTTCGCGGCGCGCCGCGGCAAGCGCATCGTCGAAATGACCGATTTCGAGGACGCGAAGGACAAGATCTTCATGGGTCCGGAGCGCAAGTCGGCCGTGATCCGCGAAGAATCGAAGCGTGCGACCGCGTATCACGAATCGGGTCACGCGGTGATCGCGAAGCTGTTGCCGAAGGCCGATCCGGTGCACAAGGTCACGATCATTCCGCGCGGCCGTGCGCTGGGCGTCACGTGGCAGTTGCCGGAGCATGATAACGAAACGTACTCGAAGGACTATTTGCTCGACCGTCTTGCCATTCTGTTCGGTGGTCGCGTCGCGGAAGAACTGTTCCTGAACCTCATCAGCACCGGTGCGTCGGACGACTTCAACAAGGCGACCCAGACGGCTCGCGCGATGGTTGCCCGCTTCGGTATGACGGATGCGCTCGGACCGATGGTCTATGTCGACGACGAAAACGACGCTTCGCCGTTCGGCCGCGGCTTCACGCGGACCATTTCGGAAGCGACGCAGCAGAAGGTCGATGCGGAAATCCGTCGTGTGCTGGACGAGCAGTACAATCTGGCGCGGCGCCTGCTGGAAGAAAATCGCGACAAGGTCGAAGCGATGACCGCCGCATTGATGGAGTGGGAGACGATCGACGCCGATCAGATCAACGACATCATGGCCGGCCGTCCGCCGCGTTCGCCGAAGAGTTCGCCGCCGTCGGCAAGCGACGCCTCGTCGGGCGGCAGCGCGGGCACCGAAGTCAAGCCGGGCAGCGCAACCGCGCCGGCCTGATAGGTAGCCAGTAGAAAGTGCGGGCCGGTGTGCTACACACCGGCCCGTTTTGCATTGATCCGTTCAAAGTGAAGCATTGTTACGTGTCGAAAGTCGATTGTTCTTCCGTACCCCTTCCAGAGCCGCTGCAGTGCGGCCGCTTCAAGCTGACGTTTGAACGCCCGTTGGTCATGGGCATTCTGAACGTCACTCCCGATTCCTTCTCCGATGGCGGCTTGTACGCGATGCGCGGCGATGCGCTGCGCCATGCCGAGCGCATGATGCTCGAGGGCGCGGACATTATCGAGATCGGCGGGGAATCGACGCGTCCTGGCGCGCCGCCGGTGCCGCTCGACGAAGAACTGGAGCGCGTGATACCACTCGTCGAGCAACTGCGTGGCGCGAATGTGCCGTTGTCGGTCGATACGTACAAGCCAGAAGTGATGCGCGATGCGTTGAACGCGGGCGCCGACCTGATCAACGACGTCTGGGGCTTCCGCATGCCCGGCGCCATCGACGCGGTGCGCGACAGCGACTGCGGCCTTTGTGTAATGCATATGTTAGGTGAGCCGCAGACCATGCAGCGCGGCGAGCCGCACTATGCCGACGTTGTCAGCGAAGTGCGCCAGTTCCTCGAGGAGCGTGTCGCGACTTTGCAGCAGGCGGGGATTGCGCGCGAGCGAATCAGCGTCGATCCGGGTTTCGGTTTCGGCAAGATCGTCGTCGAGCACAACTACGCGTTGCTTGCGCATCTGCGCGACACGGCGCCGCGCGCCGCGTCGCCATATCCGATCCTTGCGGGCATGTCGCGTAAATCGATGGTTGGCGCGGTGACAGGGCGGCCGGCGCCGGAGCGCGTGGCCGGCAGCATCGCCGCAGCGGTGTGCGCGGCGGAGCGGGGCGCCGCGATTCTGCGCGTACACGACGTCGCGCAAACAGTCGATGCATTGAAAGTATGGGCAACCCTGCGCGACGCTGCCAAGCAGAGCCGCGCGCACGGTTGAGCCCGCAGCCAGATACAGGGAGAACAAATATGGCACGTCGTTACTTCGGAACGGACGGCATTCGAGGCAAGGTCGGCGAAGGCCCGATCACGCCGGAATTCGTGTTGCGGCTCGGCTACGCGGCCGGCAAGGTACTCGCGGGCGCCGATCAATGGGCGAAGACAGGCGCTCGCCCGACAGTGCTGATCGGCAAGGACACGCGCGTCTCGGGCTACATGCTCGAAGCCGCGCTCGAATCGGGCTTTTCGGCGGCCGGCGTCGACGTGATGCTGGCCGGCCCGATGCCGACTCCCGGCATCGCCTATCTGACGCGCGCGCTGCGGCTTGCCGCGGGCGTCGTGATCAGCGCGTCGCATAACCCGTACTACGACAACGGTATCAAGTTCTTCTCGGCCGACGGCAACAAGCTGCCGGACGACGTCGAGGCGCAGATCGAGGAGCAGCTCGAGCTGCCGCTCGCGTGCGCGGCTTCCGAGCAGTTGGGCAAGGCGCGTCGTCTCGACGACGCGGCCGGCCGCTACATCGAGTTCTGCAAGAGCACCTTTCCGGCCGCGTACGACCTGCGCGGCATGAAGCTCGTCGTCGATTGCGCGCATGGCGCCGCGTACGACGTCGCGCCGCACGTGTTCCATGAGCTCGGCGCGGAAGTGATCCCGATCGGCGTCTCGCCGAATGGCTTCAATATCAACGACGGCGTCGGCGCGACCGCGCCGGATGCGCTGGTGCGCGCGGTGCGCGCGAACCACGCGGACCTCGGTATCGCGCTCGATGGCGACGCCGACCGTTTGCAGGTCGTCGACGAGTCAGGCCGCCTGTTCAACGGCGACGAGCTGCTGTACGTGCTGGTCAGGGACCGTATCGCGACCGCCGGCCACGTGGAAGGCGCGGTCGGCACGCTGATGACCAACATGGCCGTGGAGGTCGCGCTGCAGAGAGCCGGCGTCAAGTTCGTGCGCGCCGCGGTCGGCGACCGCTATGTGCTCGAACAGCTTCGCGAACACGGCTGGCAGCTCGGCGCCGAAGGTTCGGGCCACATTCTGTCGCTCGATCGCCATTCGACCGGCGACGGCATCGTGTCCGCTCTGCTCGTGCTGGCGGCGATGCAGCGCAGCGGCAAGTCGCTCGCGGATCTGCTCGACGGCGTCACGCTGTTCCCGCAGAAGCTGATCAACGTGCGCATGAAGCCCGGCGCGGACTGGAAGGGCAGCGAAACGATTCGTAGCGCGATCAAGATGGCCGAAGGCGCGCTCGACGGGCGCGGTCGCGTCCTGATCCGCGCGTCGGGCACCGAGCCGGTACTGCGCGTGATGGTAGAGGCGCAGAACGTCGCGGACGCGCTCGAGCATTCGGAAGCGATTGCGCAAGCCGTGCGGGTAGCAACGGCCTGATCTGTTCCCCAACAGGCGGCGGGCGGTGGCGACCGCTTGCTGCCCGACGGTCGCTCTGAGAGCTTCGGCGACCCGCGTGCCATGACCTTCGTCGCCGGCTTCACCCCGATAACCCTCCACGCTCCAGCCGCCAAAAGGTCGGTGCATCCCGCACCAAAACGTCTCTCCGCACCGAGCGCAAACGTTGGCGCCCCGTCTTTTTCGTCTAACTTGAAAAATGCGATGCAACGAGCATCGCAATCGCGGGAATTCGCCGGCTCCCGAACCTTTCATCGGGTAATGTGACTGTCACATCTGATTCACGATCAGTCACGTTTTTGTCATAAAGAGACCCTAAGCTTCGCGGTGTTCGAGTTTCCCGCTCACACCACACGCTCACACTCCATTGGAGGTCTCATGAAATTGATGCAAACCGTGTTCGCTGGCGTCGCTGGCGCGCTTTTCGCAATCGCAGCGCAAGCCGCAGACATCACCGGCGCGGGCAGCACGTTCGCGGCACCGATTTACACGAAGTGGGCCGACGCTTATCAGAAGACCGGCGGCGGCAAGGTTAACTATCAGGGCATCGGGTCGTCGGGCGGCATCAAGCAGATCGAGGCGAAGACCGTCGATTTCGCTGGTTCGGACGCTCCGCTGAAGGACGACGAACTCGCGAAGCAAGGCCTGTTCCAATTCCCGACGGTGGTTGGCGGCGTGGTGCCGGCAGTCAACGTGCCGGGCGTGAAGCCGGGTGAACTGGTGCTGTCGGGTGAAGTGCTCGGCGACATCTATCTCGGCAAGATCAAGAAGTGGAATGACCCGGCAATCGTCG
This sequence comes from Paraburkholderia sp. BR13439, assembly GCF_040948805.1. Lineage (NCBI taxonomy): Bacteria > Pseudomonadati > Pseudomonadota > Betaproteobacteria > Burkholderiales > Burkholderiaceae > Paraburkholderia > Paraburkholderia sp. BR13439. The sequence goes on from NZ_JBFPKN010000007.1 coordinate 287,207, forward strand.
CGCTGAACGCGAAGGTCAAGCTGCCGGATCTGGACATCGCCGTGGTGCGCCGCGCCGACGGTTCGGGCACCAGCTTCATCTGGACGAACTACCTGTCGAAGGTCAACCCGGAATGGAAGACGAAGGTCGGTGAAGGTGCGACGGTCAACTGGCCGACCGGCACGGGCGGCAAGGGTAACGACGGCGTCGCGGCATTCGTGCAGCGTCTGCCGGGTTCGATCGGCTACGTCGAATGGGCGTACGCCAAGCAGAACCACATGAACTACGTCGCGCTGAAGAACGAAGCTGGCGCAGTGGTTCAGCCGCAGACGGACACGTTCAAGGCAGCGGCTGCTGGCGCTGACTGGTCGAAGTCGTTCTACCAGATCCTGACGAACGAGCCGGGCAAGAACGCATGGCCGATCGTCGGCGCGACGTTCGTGCTGCTGCACACGACGCAGGAAAAGGCACCGCAAGGCGCGGAAACGCTGAAGTTCTTCGACTGGGCGTTCAAGAACGGCGGTCAGGCTGCGAACGATCTGGACTACATCTCGCTGCCGGAATCGGTGGTGTCGGAAATCCGCACGCAGTGGAAGCAGAAGGTCAAGGATTCGGCAGGCAAGACGCTCGCCGAGTAACAGGCGTAAGCTGGCGCGGTATGTCTGAATCGCGCCTGGTAGCACCCCGGCCGTCCTCGTACGAGGACGGCCTGTGACTTTCACGCGGCACGCGCCGCATGCATCACCGCCCGCCCGACAAGTGTCGTCCGGCAACTGGAAACAGGTCCCTCAGGCTCTCATGTCCGATATTCATTTAGCGTCCGGCACGAGCCGGGCCACTCCGCCTGGCAGCGCGTCGCAGCAAAAAGCGCCTGGCCGCTCCGGCGATGTGATCTTCGGCGGCCTCGCACGCCTTTCCGCGATCGTCACGCTGCTGCTGCTCGGCGGCATCATCGTGTCGCTGATCATCGCCTCGATGCCGTCGATTCGCGAGTTCGGTCTCGCGTTCCTGTGGACGGCGGTGTGGGATCCACCCAGCAAGCAATTCGGCGCGCTGGTGCCGATCTACGGCACTCTCGCGACGTCGATCATCGCTCTCATCATCGCGGTGCCCGTCAGCTTCGGCATCGCGCTGTTTCTGACCGAATTGTCGCCCGCGTGGCTGCGTCGGCCGCTCGGCATCGCGATCGAACTGCTCGCCGCGATTCCGTCGATCGTGTACGGCATGTGGGGCCTGCTCGTGTTCGCGCCGATCTTCGCGGTGTGGTTCCAGAAGCCTCTCGGCGCGGTGCTCGGCGGCATTCCGATCGTCGGTGCGCTGTTCTCGGGTCCGCCGATCGGCATCGGCATTCTGTGCGCGGGCGTGATCCTTGCGATCATGATCATCCCGTACATCGCGGCGGTCATGCGCGACGTGTTCGAAGTGACGCCGGTGCTGCTGAAGGAATCGGCCTACGGTATCGGCTGCACGACGTGGGAAGTGATCTGGAAGATCGTACTGCCATACACCAAGACCGGTGTGATCGGCGGCATCATGCTGGGCCTCGGCCGCGCGCTGGGTGAGACGATGGCGGTCACCTTCGTGATCGGCAACACCAATCTGCTCGACAATATTTCGCTGTTTTCGCCGGGCAACAGCATCACGTCGGCGCTCGCCAACGAGTTCGCGGAAGCGGACCCGGGCCTGCACACGTCGGCGCTGATGGAACTCGGCCTGATCCTGTTCGTGATTACATTCATCGTGCTGGCGATTTCGAAAATCATGCTGCTGCGTCTCGAGAAAGGGGAGGGCGCGAAATGAGCGGGCCGTCCCTGAATATGCCGGGTCTGAAGGACCCCGCGACGCTCGAAGCGATGCGCGTGCGTCTGCAAGGGCGCCGTCGGATGACCAACGCGATCGCGCTGACGCTGTCGCTCGCGGCGATGGCGTTCGGCCTGCTGTGGCTCGTGTGGATTCTCTATACGACGCTGCATCTCGGGATCGGCGGTTTGTCGGTCGAGCTCTTCACGCAGTCGACGCCGCCGCCGAACACCGATGGCGGCGGTCTTGCGAATGCGATCGTCGGCAGCCTGTTGCTGGTCGCGCTCGCGACCTTCGTTGGCACGCCGATCGGCATCATGGCGGGCGTCTATCTCGCCGAATACGGCCAGAAGGGCTGGCTTGCGAACCTCACGCGCTTCATCAACGACATCCTGCTGTCGGCGCCGTCGATCGTCATCGGTCTGTTCGTCTACGCGCTCGTCGTCGCGAAGATGGGCCACTTCAGCGGCTGGGCCGGCGTGCTCGCGCTGGCGCTGCTGCAGATTCCAATCGTGATCCGCACGACCGAAAACATGCTGAAGCTCGTGCCGAATGCGATGCGGGAAGCCGCGTTCGCGCTCGGCACGCCGAAGTGGAAGATGGTGCTGTCGATCACGCTCAAGGCGTCGATCGCGGGCATCGTCACCGGTGTGCTGCTCGCCATCGCGCGGATTGCCGGCGAAACCGCGCCGCTGCTTTTTACCGCGCTGTCGAACCAGTTCTTCTCGGTCGATATGGGCCAGCCGGTCGCGAACCTGCCGGTCACGATCTACAAGTTTGCGATGAGCCCGTTCGCGCAATGGCAATCGCTCGCGTGGGCCGGCGTCTTCCTGATCACGCTCGCGGTGCTGGGACTGAATATCCTCGCGCGCACGATCTTCTCGAACAAGTAAGGGCGGAGTGAATCCGATGAACATGGCAGAAACCCAACTCAATCCGGTCGGGCACGCAACCGCGCCCGCGGGCTCCGACCCCGAACACAGCGCTCACGCGCAAACGCCGTCGCGTCCGAAGATCGAGGTCAAGGATCTCAACTTCTTCTACGGCAAGTACCACGCGCTGAAGAACATCAATCTGCAGATTCCGGAAGGCAAGGTGACCGCGTTCATCGGCCCGTCGGGTTGCGGCAAGTCCACGCTGCTGCGAACCTTCAACAAGATGTACGCGCTGTATCCGGAGCAGCGCGCGGAAGGCGAGATCGTGATGGACGGTGAAAACCTGCTGACCACGCGCCAGGATATTTCGCTGCTGCGCGCGCGCATCGGCATGGTGTTCCAGAAGCCGACGCCGTTCCCGATGTCGATCTACGACAACATCGCTTTCGGCGTGAAGATGTTCGAGAAGCTGTCGCGCTCGGAAATGGACGACCGCGTCGAATGGGCGCTGACCAAGGCGGCGCTGTGGAACGAAGTGAAGGACAAGCTCGGCCAGAGCGGCTACGGTCTGTCGGGCGGCCAGCAGCAGCGTCTGTGTATCGCGCGCGGTATCGCGATTCGCCCCGAAGTGCTGCTGCTCGACGAGCCGTGCTCGGCGCTCGACCCGATTTCGACGGGCCGTATCGAAGAACTGATCGCCGAACTGAAGAGCGACTACACGGTCGTGATAGTCACGCACAACATGCAGCAGGCGGCCCGCTGTTCGGACTACACTGCCTATATGTACCTCGGTGAACTGATCGAATTCGGCGACACAGAAAAAATCTTCATCAAGCCGGTCCGCAAGGAAACCGAGGACTACATCACCGGTCGCTTCGGCTGATCCGCCGGGCAATACAACGGAGTACGACATGTCCGATAAACATCTGTCCAGCCAGTTCGACGCCGACCTGAACCTCGTTTCGTCGAAAGTGCTCGAAATGGGCGGCCTCGTCGAATCGCAGATCGTCAACGCGATGCAGGCGCTCAACGAATTCGACCTCGGTATGTGCGAGCAGGTCATCGCCGCCGAAGACCGTCTGAACAAGATGGAAGTCGAGATCGACGAGGAGTGCAGCAACATCATCGCGCGCCGTCAGCCGGCCGCGCGCGATCTGCGCTTGCTGATCGCGATCTCGAAGACCATCACGAACCTCGAGCGCGCCGGTGACGAAGCCGAGAAGATCGCGAAGCGCACCAGGCGTCTGATGGAAGACGGCGCCTCGCGCACCATCAACATCGCCGAGATCAAGCTGTCCGGCGAGATGGCCGTGTCGATCCTGCGCCGTGCGCTCGACGCGTTCGCGCGTCTGGACACGGTCGCCGCCGCGCAGATCGTGCGCGACGACAAGGCGATCGACGAGGAATTCCGCGCATTCGTGCGCAAGCTGATTTCGTATATGACCGAAGATCCGCGTTCGATCTCGGTGGGCCTCGACTTCCTGTTCATCGCCAAGGCGATCGAGCGGATCGGCGACCACGCGAAGAACATCGCCGAATTCATCATCTACATCGTCAAGGGTACCGACGTGCGGCACCAGTCGCGCGACGCGCTCGAACGCGAAGCGCTCAGCTAATCCAGAGATAAGGAACAGAGGTGCCGATGCCCAGCAGCATTCTCGTCATTGAAGATGAGCCCGCCATTTCCGAATTGATTTCGGTCAATCTTCAACACGCCGGACACTGCCCGATTCGCGCGTACAACGCGGAGCAGGCGCACAACCTGATCAGCGACGTGCTGCCCGATCTCGTGCTGCTCGACTGGATGTTGCCGGGCAAATCGGGCATTTCGTTCGCGCGCGATCTGCGCAACAACGAGCGCACGAAGCATATCCCGATCATCATGCTGACCGCGCGCGGCGACGAGCAGGACAAGGTGCTCGGCCTCGAGATCGGCGCCGACGACTACGTGACGAAGCCGTTCTCGCCGAAGGAACTGATGGCGCGCATCAAGGCGGTGCTACGCCGCCGCGCGCCGCAGCTGACCGAAGACGTGGTCGCGATCAACGGCCTGAAGCTCGATCCGGCCACGCACCGCGTCGCCGCGCATGCGGAAGGCAGCGAGATCAAGCTCGATCTCGGCCCGACCGAATTCCGTCTGCTGCACTTCTTCATGACTCACCCGGAGCGCGTGCACAGCCGCACGCAACTTCTCGACCAGGTGTGGGGCGATCACGTGTTCGTCGAAGAGCGTACCGTCGACGTGCATATCAAGCGTCTGCGCGCGGCACTCAAGCCGGCCGGGTGCGATGCTATGATTGAAACGGTACGCGGCAGCGGCTACCGGCTGGCGAAGAGCGCCTGATAGCCGTCGTCGGCGGCGCACTGCACTGCGTAGCTGTTGAGCCGCCGCACCTCCTTCCTGCGCTGTATTTTCTCTTCGATCGCTAGACCATGAACATCATCTGGGCGCGCTCCATCGTGTCGGTCGTGCTGCTTGCTGTTCTGTGCGCGGTGGTCGGCGCACTGGTGAACGTCAAGGCAGGGCTCGCTCTCGCCATCGTCATGCTGCTCGCACAGAGCGTTTTCAGTACCTTCCATAAGCAGCGTCTGTGGCGTCTGCTCGATGCGCCGGTGTACGGCGAAGTGCCGAGCGCCCCCGGCATCTGGGGCGAAATCTACTACCGTCTGCACAAGCTCGCGAAGCGCTGGCACGCCCAGGTGCGCCAGGTCGAGCAGCAGCATTCGCGTTTCATCCAGGCGATCCAGGCGTCGCCGAACGGCGTCGCGATGCTCGACGATCACGATCAGATCGAATGGTGCAACGCGATTTCCGAAAGCCACTTCGGGCTCGATGCGAAGCGCGATCTGCGCCAGCACATCACGCATCTGGTGCGCCATCCGGATTTCGTGCGCTATCTGAATTCGCATCGGTACGAGGAAATGCTGATCATGCGCGGCATGGGCGACAAGCGCCAGAACGTGCTGTCGGTGCAGGTGTTTCCGTATGGCGACAATCGCAAACTGGTGCTGTCGCAGGACATCACCGAACTCGAGCGCACCGATGCGATGCGGCGTGACTTCGTCGCCAACGTGTCGCACGAACTGAAAACGCCGCTTACCGTGCTGTCCGGTTTTCTCGAGACGATGCGCGAGCTGCCGTTGGGCGAGGCCGAGCGCGCGCGCTATCTCGACCTGATGGAGCAGCAGGCGTCGCGCATGCGTCATATCGTCAGCGATCTGCTGGTGCTCGCGACGCTCGAAGGTGACAACAAGCCGCCGAGCGATCAGATGATCGACATGCAGGCAGTATTGCGGCATCTGCACGACGACGCGCAGAGCCTGTCCGGCGATCATCACAAGATCGTCTTCGAAGCCGACGAAGCTTTGACCGTCACCGGCGTCGAAACCGAGATTCTCAGTGCGTTCGGCAACCTGGTGACGAACGCGATCCGCTATACGCCGGACGGCGGCTCGATCAAGGTCAACTGGCGTGCGCAGGGAGGCCATGCGGTGTTCTCGGTCATCGATAGCGGCCTCGGCATTCCGGCCGCCGATATTCCGCGGCTCACCGAGCGCTTCTATCGCGTCGATCGCAGCCGTTCGCGCGACACGGGCGGCACTGGGCTCGGTCTTGCCATCGTCAAGCACGTGTTGCAACGGCACGATGCGCAACTTGAAGTGAAGAGCGAAGAAGGGCGCGGCAGCACGTTCACGGTGCGCTTTCCGGTGTATCGGACCGCGCGCTGTCAAACCGCGCAGGTTTGAGCGCGGCAGTCGTCCGACTAGTCGATCCAACAAAAAAACCGCCTGAAACAGGCGGTTTTTTTATGCGCGCAGATTATCAGGTGCCCGCCGTCGCGGCGAGCACCCGCGACGCGGGCGACTACGAACAGAACTTGCCGAGCAGGCTCATCTGCGCATTGCGCGACGCCTTGCCCGGCCGGCGCCGGCGATAGTGACCATCGCTTTGCATCAACCAGGCCGACTGGTTGTCGCCGAGAAACGCCGATAGCCCTTCCGCGATCACGCGCCGTTTCAGCCGCCGGTTGTTGACCGGGAATGCGACTTCGACGCGCCGGAACAGATTGCGATCCATCCAGTCGGCGCTCGACAGATAGACCTGCTCCTTGCCGCCGTCGTAGAAGTAGTAGATGCGATGATGTTCGAGAAAGCGCCCGACGATCGAGCGCACCGTGATGTTCTCGGAGAGTCCTTGCACGCCCGGCTGCAGCGAGCACACGCCGCGCACGATCAGATCGATCTTCACGCCGGCCTGCGCTGCCTCATACAGCTCGGCGATCACCGTCGGCTCGAGCAGTGCGTTCATCTTCGCGACGATGCGCGCCTTCCTGCCCGCCCGTGCGTGCTCGGCTTCCTTGCGGATCGCTTCGACGAGCTTCGGATGCAGCGTGAACGGCGACTGCCACAACTCATGCAGCTTCAGTTCGCCACCGATGCCGGTCAGCTGCTGGAACACATGGTGCACGTCCTCGCAGATCTTCTGATCGGCGGTCATCAGACCGAAGTCGGTATAAAGGCGCGCGGTGCGCGGGTGATAGTTGCCGGTGCCGAGGTGCGCGTAGCGCTTCAGGGTCGACTTGCCGCCCGCCAATACGCGTCGCACGATCAGCATCATTTTCGCGTGGCACTTGTGGCCGACCACGCCGTAGACCACGTGCGCGCCGACCGCTTCGAGCTGCGAGGCCCAGTTGATATTGGTTTCTTCGTCGAAGCGCGCGAGCAACTCGACGACCACCGTGACTTCCTTGCCGTTGCGCGCGGCCTGCATCAGCGCGTCCATCAGCGGCGAGTCGGTGCCGGTGCGATAGATGGTCTGCTTGATCGCGACCACGTTCGGGTCCTTGGCCGCCTGCAGCAGCAGCTCGAGCACCGGCTGGAAGCTCTCGTACGGATGATGCAGCAGCACGTCGCCCTGATCGATCACGTCGAACATGCTCGTGCTGTTGGCGATCTGCGTCGGCGTCGACGGAATATGCGGCACGAACTTCAGATCCGGCCGGTCGACCATCTCGGGCAGCTGCATCAGCCGCACTAGATTAACGGGGCCGTTCACGTAGTAGCAGTCCTTGTTCGACAGACCGCTTTCGTCGAGCAGGCGCCGCACCACGTGCGCGGGCGTGTCCGCCGACACTTCGAGCCGCACCGCATTGCCCAGATGCCGCGCCGGCAGTTCGCCCTGCAACGCGACGCGCAGATTGGTGATTTCGTCTTCGTCGACGAACAGTTCGCTATTGCGGGTGATGCGAAACTGATTGCAGCTGCGCACGACGAGGTTCGGAAACAGTTCGCCGACGAAGCGTTGCAACAGCGAGCTCAGCAGCACGAAGCCGTGCGGATAGCCCGACAGTTCCTGCGGCATGCGCACGAGCCGCGGCAGCGCCCGCGGCGCCTGCACGATGCCCATCATCGCCTGGCGGCCGAATGCATCCTTGCCTTCGAGTTCGACGACGAAGTTCAGGCTCTTGTTCAGCACGCGCGGAAACGGATGGGCGGGATCGAGACCGATCGGCGTCAACACCGGCAGCAGTTCGTCGACGAAGTAGTTGCGCGCCCATTCGGTCTGCGCGTCGCTCCATGCTTCGGTGCCGTGGAAATAAATACCTTCCTCCTCGAGCGCGGTGAGCACCGTGTCGTGCAGCATCGTGTACTGGCGATGTACGAGCTTCTGCGCACGCTCGACCACGAGGTCGTACACGTGTTGCAGCGACATGCCGTCCGGCGACAATGCGCCGGGGTTGTCGCGCATCTGTTCCTGAAGCCCGGCCATGCGGACTTCGAAGAATTCGTCGAGATTGCTACTGGTGATGCAGATAAACCGGAGACGTTCGAGCAGGGGGACGGCGGGATCGGCGGCTTGCGCCAACACGCGCTCGTTGAAACCCAGAATGCCCAGCTCGCGATTCAATAAGGGATAGCGGACGGACATCGGTGGCGAGATTGGAATGTCTGAAATGGCGACGGAAAGACGCTCGGAAATTCTCACGATTCGGTGACGTCCTGATGACATCGGCGGTGTTTTAAACATTTTATGCCGCAATCGTCGGCTGTCGTCAATATGACGCGCTACCTATGCGACGATACCGAACTCCCTGCGCCGCGAGGTGACACCGTGAAGGCTGCTACGCTTAGAATGGCGTCTTTGAACAGTGCGGCCGGCCGCGACGCGCATCATGCGTCGAAGGGGCCGGGCAGGCGCGTGGCGCTGCCGGCGTCCGCCGCCACGCCCGCAGCCGCAGCCGCCGCGCTCGCGCGCATGGAGTACGCTTACCCGATGGTCACTATCCCTCATCTCCTCGCCGCCGTGGATCTCGGTTCGAACAGCTTCCGGCTCATCGTGGGCCGGGTCGAGGAAACCGACGCGGGCAGCCAGATCTATCAGGTCGACGCCTTGCGCGAGCCGGTGCGGCTCGCGGCCGGGCTATCGAGCGACAAAATGCTCGATCGCGCCTCGCAGGTGCGTGGCTGGGATGCGCTGAAGCGCTTCGGCGAGCGTCTGCGCGATTTTCACCCCGACCACGTGCGCGCGGTCGCGACCAATACGCTGCGCATCGCGAAGAATGCGGGCGAGTTTCTCGGCGAAGCGCAGGCGGCGCTCGGTTTTCCGATCGAAGTGATCGCGGGGCGGGAGGAAGCGCGCCTGATTTATGCAGGCGCCGCGCACTCGGTGCCAGCGAGCGCGGGCAAGCGGCTCGTCGTCGATATCGGCGGCGGTTCGACCGAATTCATCATCGGCTCGCACTACACGCCGATCAAGATGGAGAGCCTGTATATCGGCTGCGTAAGCCATAGCCGTACGTTTTTTCCGGCCGGCAACGTCGACGAATACACGATGCGTCAGGCCGAGCTCGCCGCGCGCCGCGAAATCCAGATCATTTCCGCCGAATACAAGAAGACCGGCTGGGAGCAGGCGATCGGCTCGTCGGGAACCGCCCGCGCGCTCGCCGAGCTGGTCGAGGCGAACAATTTCAACGATGCCGGCGTCACGCACGGCATTTCGCGCGGCGGCCTCGAGCGGCTCAAGCGCGCGCTGATCAAGGCCGAAAACGTCAACCGGCTGAAACTGATCGCGCTGAAGAGCGACCGCGTGCCGGTGCTCGCGGGCGGCCTGTCGATCATGATCGCGGTGTTCGACGAACTGGGCGTCGACTATGTCGACACCACCGACGGCGCGCTGCGTCTCGGCGTCCTGTACGACCTGCTCGGCCGTTCGCAGCACGAGGACATGCGTACGGTGACGGTCGGGGGCTTCATGCGCCGCTATGGCGTCGATCGTGCGCAGGCGGGGCGTATCAGCGATCTGTCGACGAGCCTCTACGACCAGTTCATCGAGCCGGACGAAGAACGCCGCGCGGAAAACCGCATGTTCATCGGCTGGGCGGCGTCGCTGCACGAAATCGGGCTGTCGATCTCGCATAGCGCTTATCACAAGCATTCGGCGTATATCGCAAGCAACGCCGACATGCCGGGCTTTTCGCGCACCGATCAGGCGCGGCTCGCCGCGCTCGTGCTCGGCCACGCGGGCAAGCTCGGCAAGCTGTCGCAGACGCGCGACGTCGAATGGCCGCTGCTGTTCTGCCTGCGGCTCGCAGCGTTGCTGTGCCGTCGACGCGCGGACGTCGGCCTGCCGGGTATCACGGTTGCTCAGGCGAACGGCGGTTACGAGGTGCGTTTGCCGAACGAGTGGGTCGCCAACAATCCGTTGACGGACTACAGCCTGATCCAGGAAGCAGCGGAGTGGGAGAAAGTCGGGATTCCGTATCGCGTGGTTTATACGGACGATTGACGCGGCGCCGATCGGCGCACGCTTCGATTCGCGGCGTGCGCGTGCACAAAAAAGCCCTGCAAATGCAGGGCTTTTTCGCTTCCCAGGTGATGCAGCTTATCGCGGCAACGCATCGCCGAGGAAGTGTCGCGCGTAGCGGGCGTTGATATCGGACAGGCGGAACAGCGTCAGGAAGTCCGCGGTATTGAAGTCGGGGTCCCACGCCGGTGCGCCGCAAATCTTCGCGCCGAGTCGCAAGTAGCCCTTCACGAGCGGCGGCGGCGCGACGGCGGCGCCGGTCTGCAGGTCGTCGACCGGCAGCGGCGTATGCGGGAACGCGCGATATTCGGGCGCGGTCAGCGCGTTGTCGCGCAGCGAGCAATACAGGTTCGCCGCATAGTGGCCGCCGTCGGCCATCGCGACGCTCGCGCAGCCGAGCATCGTCTCGTAGCCGTTGTGCTTCATGTACGCGCCGAGCCCTGCCCACAGCGACATGATCACCGAGCCGCTGCGATAGTCGGGATGCACGCACGAGCGGCCGACCTCGACCATCTTCGCGCGCAGATGCGTGAGACGCGACACGTCGAACTCGCTTTCCGCATATAGACGGCCGATGCGCGCGGCCTGATGCGGCGGCAATGCGCGATACGTACCGACTACTTTCAAGGTGTCGAGATCGCGTACCAGCAAATGATCGCAGTACGAATCGAAGGCATCGACGTCGAGGCCGGCGGGGCCGCTCAAGCGCGCGCCCATTTCGTCGGCGAAGACGCGATAGCGTAGACGCTGCGCTTCACGCAGATCTTCGTCGGTACGCGCCCACGACACTTGCAGGCGATGCTGCGCGGTAACCGTTTCCTCGGCGCGCGGCAGACGGCGCGGTTCGAAAAGCGAGGCGAAGGGCAGGGTGGGCGTCGGCAGTTCTCGCATTGGCTGTCCTGGTCGAAAAGAGGGAGGATTTCTTTTTTCGCCAATGTAGTAACGCGCGGTGACGCTCGCATGGCAAAGCTGTGACGATTGGATGACTGCCCGTAAGCCCTCGCGTGTGTGCCTGTCAAGTCGGACGCGTCGCGCGACGCGTGCGCTCAAATCAGATCGGGACTGATGGCGGCGCGCAACACTGCCTCCTCTTCGCCGTGGCGCTCGCGGCTCTCGATCCACCAGATGCCCGCTTTTTTCAGCGGCCAGCTCGCGCGGCTGTCGCCGAGCAGTTGCGCGGCGACGTGGCCGAGCGTCGGTTGATGGCCGACGATCACCACGGTCTGCGCGATGCCGCCGGGCCAGCCGGCCGCTTCGAGGACATCGTTCGCACTCGCGTTCGGCGCAAGTTCGCGCACGACGCGATACTGGTCGCTCAACGTCTCGGCGGTCTGGATCGTGCGCACGGCGGGGCTCGCGAGGACGACCGCGTCCTCGGGTAGGCGGGCGCGCAGCCATTTCGCGGCGTTCTGCGCCTGCTTGCGGCCGCGCGTGGTGAGCGCGCGCGCGAGATCGCTTGCGGCGACATCTTCTGCTTCGGCATGACGCCAGAGGATCAGGTCCATGGGAGTCTCCTTTTGAGCGGCCTGGGATGGCGTTGCGGCGGGTCTGAGCGGCTTGGCAACGAGGTGCGTGCGCAAGCACTGTCGCATGCACGGGTGATGGTTTGCAAGGCGAGTGCCTGATGGATCGGCTATCGGCGTCAACGTGAACGCGGGCCAAAAAAGCAAAAACCCGCGAAGCCGGAGGTTTCGCGGGTTTCGACTTGCTTTTCGTGGTCGGAGCGAAAGGACACCAAGACGCGCTGCTTCGGCCTGCGCGTCACGTCGCCAGGCGCGCGTGCCTGCATTGTCGAAGGCCGCCTGCACGGCCGCACGATCCGCTGCACCATTGGCGATCCTGCAACTGGAAACGGGAGGACGCCCGCCAGCATGCCGCCGACCTGCGCATGCTGGTCGACATGGGCATTGACCCGCGCGAACAGGAAGCCCGGCAGCGCGCCGCCGCCGACGCGAAGCGCGAGGCGGTACCTGAACGAAGGTTCTAAAAGGTACTTCCAAAACCGAAATGAGCCTGAGCGAACTCGCTCTGTTTCGTCCAACTTGATGATCATCCGGTGATGATCCGTCACCCTCAGGCATTCGCTGTTAAGCGGCGCACGATTCAGATCGTATCGGGTTCAATATCGGGCGGAAACGCGTCCTTCGACACTCCGTTCAGGCTCTACCCGGCGAAAATGCTGGGATATGACCGCGACACGTTTGGCGACATGATTCATGCGATGAAATATGATCTCAGGCTGCGAGGCGATGACAACGTCATTTGGCACGATAGTGGGGACGTCGAATTTAGAAAAAGCATCATCGGCAATATGCACGACTATGCAAACTGATCTTCATACGATGAACGTACATCAACTCGCACATGCATCATTTTCGATAGCCGGGGATGATTTGGATCCGATGTTTGGACCAGATATTTCGGCGTTTCGCCGGACACGGCGATAGTCAAGGGGAAGCGGTTTATGACTCCGCCGGGGCGATTGAGCAGCGTGCCAGCTACTCGCAGACAAGGGCGCACAGATGCGTTTCTTCTGTTATTGGGACAACGAGAGCGGCGACCGCGTGCCTGAAGTGCCTCGCTCGAATGCACAAGCCGATCCTCGTATGCAGCAAGGCCGCGCCTTAACGCTGCACGCGCCGAAAACAACGCGGCTGGCGAAAATGATAGCTTTTGATAGCAGATTTTAGACGACGGATCGCGACGAAGGCCGATTCGCGTTGGTCGAATTTGCCTACACAGCGCCTGGACGGACCCAGAAAGCAAAAAGCCCAGCCGGTTAAGGCTGGGCTAAGTGCTTGATTCCAATGGTCGGAGCGAAAGGATTCGAACCTTCGACCCTCTGATCCCAAATCAGATGCGCTACCAGGCTGCGCTACGCTCCGACGAATCCGAGAGTATAGGGGGTACGGACAGGAGCGTCAATGCCTTGGCTTGCGCTGGCTCCTCGGTGAGCTATATACGCCCCATCAACAGCAGAATGATCACGACGATCAGCACGACGCCGACGAGCCCAGTCGGTCGATAGCCCCAGCCGCTGCTATACGGCCAGCTTGGCAATGCGCCGATCAACAGCAAGATGAGCACGATTAGCAGGATGGTTCCGACGGTCATGGCGTTCTCCTTTTCGAGGGGCCGCGAAATCGCTGGCCGGATCGTCACGCTGGTTTGGCGCATGCGCGCCGCGACAATCGACGCGCGTATCGCGCGCCTGTTGCTGGATCGGAACCCGCAAGGCATGTGCCAATCACCGATGAAGATCGATGCGGCGAGGCCTTGGACGAAGGTGAAAAAAGGAGGGAGCGGCGCGCGTAGCGTCACCGTTTGATGTAGGTATGTCCAAGGAACTCACAAGGGATCGCGCACGTGCAGCGGACGACGACGCGCGCGGCGCATGCATGCGCCGCAACGCCGGTCATCGCATCACAGAGCGGACGCGCAACTGAGGCACTGCGATATGCCAGTGACCCGGTTAGAGGGACACGATCCGAGTTCGAAGATCATCCGCGTCAATGCCGTGGACGCCTCCAATGCGGCATATGCAGATGCTGATGCGTCCAGTGATGCAGCATGCCCTCGCCGTCGTGTTCTCGCCGGTAGGCCCGCGATTCGAAAATCGACAACGCCACCAGCACGATCAGGCCTATGGCGAGCCCGATCAGGCCCGCGATCGATTCACCGTCCATGGCAGTCTCCCGCTAGGTTCAGCCATGAACCCATAGTAGCGCAGGTCTGGCGAAATCTCACGAAACGGAACGACCGCGGCACGAGCCGGCGTGATGGCGTCGCGGAACGCGCTTTGCGGGTAGACTCTCGGCGCGCCGGCGGACGTCCGCCATCCCATTTGTCCCGGAGAAGATTGCAAAATGACCCGCGTTCTGACTGTTGCCTTGCTGTTGTGCGCCGGCGTCGCCGGCTGTGCGGACAATCCGTCCGCGCATCGCGGCAGCCCGCCCCATGATCCCGCCGACTACCACGGCGTGCCCACCGACGATCGGCCGCCCGCGATGGTGCCCGCGCCCGTCGCACAGTGAGCGCTCGTCGAAGTGAAAACGATCGGGAAAGGGCGGGGCGGGAAAAGCGAAGCACCGGCGCGGGCACGCCGGCACTTCTGACCCGTGCCGACTGTTCGCGCGGAGAGCACGGGCTGAAGACATTCTAGGACGCGTTCGTTATGCGATATGTATGCGCTTGTTTCAAGCCGTAACGTTCCGTCGTCCGCCGAACAGCCAACGGAGCGCGGCGCGCCGCGCTACTACGCCGCCGCGATCCTTCGCGACACGCCCGGCAGGTAACGCGCGAGCGTCGCGCCGCGCGTGGCCATGAAGATCAGCAGCGCGATCCACAGCCCGTGATTGCCGTGCCACGCGAGCAATGCCCACGATGCCGCCACGAACACCACGAGCGACACCACCATCGCCATCATCAGTTCGCGCGTGCGCGTCGCGCCGATGAACACGCCGTCGAGCAGGAAGCCCCACACCGAAATGACCGGCGACAGCGCCGCCCACGGCAGATAGGTTTCGGCCGCGGCGCGCACGGCGGCCTGATCGGTGAGCCGCTCGATGATCCATGCGCCCGCGCCCCAGTACACGAACGAGAAGCCGATCGCGCCGAGCGCCGACCATAGCGCGGTGACCTTGACCGCCTGCGCGAACGCGTGACGATCGCGCGCGCCGATCGCCGCGCCTACCAGCGCCTCGGCCGCATGCGCGAAACCGTCGAGCCCGTACGCCATGAAGGTCTGGAAATTGAGCAGCAATGCGTTCGCGGCGAGCGTCGCGTCGCCTTGCCGCGCGCCGAGATGCGCAAACCAGCCGAACGACGACAGCAGGCACAGCGTGCGCACGAAAATGTCGCGATTCAGCACGACGAGCCGCTTCAGCGCGGCGGCGTCGAACAAGGCGGCGCGATTCAGCGCGGGCAGGCCGCGCGGCCTGCCGTGCCATAGCAGCGCGAGGCCGAGCACGAAGCCGAGCGCGTCGGCAGTCGCGGTAGCCGCGCCGATGCCAGCCACGCCCCAATGAAACGCGTACACGTACAGCAGCACCGCGACGATGTTCACGCTATTGATGAACACCTGCGACAGCAACGCGAGCCGCACCCGCTGCGTGCCGAGCAGCCAGCCCAGCACCACATAGTTGCCGAGCGCGAGCGGCGCGGCCCAGATCCGCGCGTGGCAATAAGCCTGCGCGTGCCGCTGCACGGCGTCGCTGCCGCCGATCGCTCGCAGCGCGTAGTCGATCAGCGGTTGCTGCACGAGCAGCACCAGCGCGCCGATCGCAGCCGCCATCAGCAGCGCGCGCACGACGCTGTTGCGCAGCTCGTCGCCGTGGCCCGCGCCGTGCGCCTGCGCGACGAGGCCGGTGGTGCCCATGCGCAGGAAGCCGAAGCCCCAGAACACGAAGTTGAAGAAGAGGCCGCCGAGCGCGACGCCGCCGAGGTACGAGGCGCTGTCCAGATGACCAGCGACGGCGGTATCGACCGCGCCGAGGATCGGCTGCGTCAGATTCGCGAGGACGATCGGGAACGCGAGCGCGAGCACCCGGCGATGCCAGCGCACCGGCAGCGCAGGCGCGCTGGCCGAATGCGCGGCGGTGTCGGAAGGCTCGGCGGGGGGCATGCCGGCATCGGACGTCCTCGCGTCGCTCAAGAGCGCTCCTGCACGCACACCCACGGCGAGACCACGACCGCCCACAGCTCGGGGTCGCGCGCGGCGAAATCGGCGGCCGTCTCCGACTGCACGCGCTCGACGAGGCCGGAAGACAACCATTGGGCGACCTGGGTGGTGTCGTCGTTGGCGATCGCTTCGGCGACGCTCACGAGATCAAGGTCGCGCGCGACGTGCAGCAGGATGCCGCGCGCAAAGAAACGTTCGAGTTCGCTCCAGCCGATCTTGGCGGTTTCGCCGAGCAGCTTCGCGTACAGGGGGCTTTGGGGGGCGTCGTTGGAAGTCATCGTAGGCGGGGTCGGACGGGGCCGTCACTATAAACCATTGGCGCAGACCGCCGGGCCGCGTGGCGGGCTTGCGCAACGCGCCGAGCGGTCTTTTAATGCATCGCCGGACTGAGTCGGATTCTGAACCTGGATGCCGGCGGATTCAACGACAACGGCGCACGAGCCTTGCCGCCAATCAGCGTCCGATTAATCGTCCGAATATTCAAACTTGAAACGCGAGTTTGAATGCGGTTTCAGGATTGCCGGTGGAATTGTTGATGTTAAAACTTTCGCTATTGCGAATTTGTTGTGAGGGAATATCGAGGATTATTCGAAAGTGTTGGCGCGGCTAATCGATGCGTTACGTGCGTTTCCGCACCAAGTTTATATTCGCAAGCGAAAACGGTTTATTGGCGAACGAGTTAGTCTTATTCGGACAAATGTCTTTCCTCTGCTGTTTTGCAGGGAATTTATTCGATCGGCCAGGAACATTGACTGGTGCGAGCCTCGGGGAATCCAGTTTGAATGACCTGGCGGGTTGCGTATCCCGGCTGCGGCGCATTTAGCCGGTCTCATTTCGACATTTCCGATTCACGGATTGCGTAATCCGTACGCCGTGTAACATTGACCGCAAAATTATTGGATTGCGCTTGTAAATGCAGATTGTTAGATTTCGTTCTGGCGCATGGTGAACCGGTCCTTTGCCGATATGCGCCGAACCCCCGTTAGCCCGGCTTCGTGCCGGGCTTTTTTTTGAACGGATTTACGCGGGTGTTTAACCACTGCGGCGATCTTCACCGCGAATTCACACACATGGCCGATGATGGCCGATTATTTTTTGCGGCGCGAGGCTCATGACCGGGGTGATCATCTTTGTCGGCGTATGGATGATCGCGCTCGCGTTGCTGCTGCGTTTCGCCGCTCGCATCGATCCGCGCTCGGGACGCCGGCGACGCCACTAAGCGGTGACGCTATCCCGCTGGGCGGCCGCGCGCACCGCACGGTGTGCCTCCTTTACTGCTTGCAGCGAATGACCATCGAACGGTTTTTCACATTCGCGCCGAAAATCCCGCCGATGGTGCCGCCGGACGTCGCGCCGTTGTCGACGTCTTTCGACACCACGTCGTACCCGTAGTTGCCGCAGGTTTCGCCCGCGCGCTTGTAGCACTCGGCCCAGCTCGTGCTCGCGTCGCTGCCGCTGCAGTTGATCGCGAAACCCGTGTCGCCGCTCGGCAGATAGGTCATCGTGGTCGTGGTCGAGCAGCCGCCGAGGCCGCCAAGCGTCAGGAGGCCGAGACTGATCGTTGCGGCCGTCGCGACGCGCGCCAATGGGCTTTTCATTTCAGATTCCTTGCAAATAACGGAAGGGCGTGGCGCGCAGCCACGCCGCTTCGAATTGAGCGTTTATAGCACGGCGGGTTCCCGCGCCCGCCGCTGCCTAGCGCGGCGGCAGTTCCTTCGACGGATCGATCGAGCGGCCCTGGTAGCGCAGCTCGAAATGCAGCATCACGCGATCGGTATCGGTGTCACCCATTTCGGCGATTTTCTGGCCGCGCTTGACCGATTCGCCTTCCTTCACGAACAGCGCGCGGTTATGCGCGTAAGCGGTCAGATAGTCGGCGTTGTGCTTGAGGATCAATAGATTGCCGTAGCCCCGCAGACCGTTGCCTGCGTAGACCACGGTGCCGGGCGCCGCCGCGACGATCGGTGTGCCGGCCGCCGCGGAAATATCGATCCCCTTCGAGTTGCCGCCGTCGAAACGGCGGAACACGGTGCCGTCGGCCGGCCAGACCAGCGAAATCGGCGCGGGCGCGGTGGCCGGCGCAGTGTCCGCCGGCGCGGGACGCGGCGCGGCCGACGCGCTCGCGCTGCCGCTGCTGCTGCCACCACTACCGCCGCCGCTACGGATTGCGCCGCTCGTCGACGCCGTTCCGCTCGGTGGCGCGACACGCAGCACCTGGCCGACCTCGATGTTGTCCGGATTGGTCAGGTTGTTCCAGCGCGCGATGTTCTGCACCGATTGCCGGTTGCCGCGCGCGATTTTCGACAGCGTGTCGCCCCGTTCGACCCGGTAGTAGCCCGGCGCCACTGGCGCCGACCCGCACGCGGCGAGCAGCGCGAACAACGCCGCGCAACCGAGTCGTTTGATTCTTGTCGTTTCCAGCATTGGACCTCGCAAAGCGCTGCCGCGCGCCGATCCCGATCACGCGGCACAGACAGACAAAGCGCTCGATTCTAACGGTTTTGTGTTGCGCCCCCTGGCGTGGGGGCGAGGGAGTGGGCGGCCGCTTCGAGCGGCTCGCCGCCCCCGTCGGCGTATCAGCTGGTCTTCTCGACGCTAATGCGCAGGGCCGCCGTCTCGGTTTGTCCCGGCTCGAGCCAGCGCAAACCGCGGCCGTTATGGATCGCATCCGGCAGCCCGAGCCACGGCTCCACGCAGTAGAAGTCCGACTGCGGCGTTTCAGTCCACGTCGTGACCGAGTACCAGGGCACCGAGCCGGGCCGCTGCAGATCGATCGTAATCACGCGATTGATGCCCGGCGCCTCGACCCGCACCGGTCGATCGGGCGTGCTGCTCAGGCAATGGAAGTGGTCGTAGATGCGGTCTTCGTCCAGCGTGTAGCTCGCTTCGCCAGGCTCGGCGGGGCTGATCGAGCCATCCCCGAGCTGACGGCAGCGTTCAGTGCGCGGCAGCTCGATCGTCGTCTGCGCGCGCTGCGTGTGCGGCAGCGTGAAGTAGAAGTGGTGGCCGGCGTAGTAGGGCAGGCGCGTGTGGCCGGTATTGGTGGTGGTCAGCGTCACGTCGAGCGTGCGCGGATCGATCAGCTCGTAAGCGGCCTCGAAGCGAAAGCCGAACGGATAGACGGCGCGGGTCGCTTTACTGTCGGTCAGAACCATGCGCAGGCCGGCGCCGTGCACGTCGGCGTGGGGCTCGAACGGCAGGTCGCGCGCGAAACCGTGCATCGGCATCTCGCGCACGGTGCCATGCGCGTCACGCCAATAGCCGATCTTGCCGTCGACGAAGTGACGGCCGAGAAACGGAAACAGCAGCGGATTGCCGCCGCGAATCCGCGCGGGCACGCTCCAGTCGGCGTGCTCGGGCCAGTGGATCACCTCTTCGCCGTCGATCGTCCACGACAGCAGGCGGCCGCCGGCTTGCGGCGAAAAGCGGAGCACGGAGGCGTCCTGGGCGATCTCGAGAATGTCCTGTTCCGGGGAGAGGGGCATGGTCAGTAGGTATCCAGATAGAGGTTGAGGGTCGTCCAAAGCGGTCGGCTGCGTCGGCCGTCGCAATCCGCATTGAAGCGGCGTTTTGCGCCACTCGCCGCGACTGCGTCACCCGCGGTGAAACCGCGATTTTGCGCTGCTTTGCGCTACGGGGAAACCCTTCCCGGGAAATTGCGGGTGTCGGAAAAGGGCGAATCCTATTGATAATCCGTCTGAGCGTCCGGTCTATCCGACTCCCGGGCGAATCGGCTCAGGAGGCATCATGGATCTCGCAATGGCAATGGCCGTTTCTTTGTTCGGCATATTCACGGCTAGCACGTACTACTTCTTCCACTCGCTCAAGCGCTGATCCCGCTGGGTTCATCCTCGGCGTTCGCACTACGCGCGCGACGAATCCGCTGCTCGTTTCCTTGCCCTCGCGTAACAACCGTATCGAGTTGTGACGCAGCGCGTCAATATTTCCCCGAATGTGGTCTAACCGCTTGGCGCTGACAGTGCAGCCAGGCATAATCGGTGCGCCTTTTGACGCGCCGGCTCCCTTTTGCGCGGCGCGCAGTTCCCCGACATTTTCCTTACAAGGACCGCCGCGTGAACCTGTCGTTTCTGATATTCCTGAGCGTGCTGCAAGGCGTGACCGAACTGTTTCCGGTGAGCAGCCTTGGCCACACGCTGCTCGTGCCAGCCCTGTTCGACATGCACATCGACAAGCATGCGCCGCAGTTGCTGCCGTTCCTCGTCGCCCTGCATCTGGGCACCGCGTTCGCGCTGCTGTGGTACTTCCGCGCGCGCTGGTGCGCGCTGGTGCGCGGTTTCTTCGCGTCGCTCGGCGGCCGCCGCAACGACGACGGTCACATGATGTGGGCGCTGATCATCGGTACGATTCCGGCGGGTCTCGTCGGTCTCGTGCTGGAAAAGCGCCTCGAGGCGATTTTTCACGATCTGCGAATCGTCGCGTTTGCGTTGATCGTAAACGGCGTGCTGCTGTGGTTCGGCGATCGCCTGCAACGCGCGCGCGCACATCGGGCGCCGGAAAAGCTGACGTTCCGCCAGGCGTTCTTCGTCGGCCTCGCGCAGATCGGCGCGCTGATTCCGGGCTTCTCGCGCAGCGGCCTGACGATGATCGCCGGCAATGCGGCCGGCCTCACCACCGAGAAAGCCGCCGAGTTTTCGTTTTTGCTCGGCACGCCGATCATTTTCGCGGCTGGCGTACTCGAACTGCCAAAGCTGCTCCACGCGCCGAGCCAGCTTGCCGACGCGGCGCTCGGCGGCGTGCTGACCGCGATCGCCGCGTACCTGAGCGTGCGTTTCCTGATGCGCTACTTCGAGGGCCGCGGGCGTCTCGCGTCATTCGGTTTGTACTGCGCGATCGCGGGAATCGTGTTCCTCGGCTGGTTCATGCTGCATCCGCAGCCGGTCTGAGGGCGGCGGGCGATCGGTTATAATCCGGGCCCGGTTGCTTGCAGGTCAGTTAAAATTTTAGTTTGTGCGAAATCGGGCGGCTCGCCGCGAGTGCCGGTTTCATGCGGATAGCGATCCATACGGCAGTAGCTCAGCTGGATAGAGCATCGGCCTTCTAAGCCGAGGGTCGGGGGTTCGAGCCCCTCCTGCCGTACCAGAATCATCGAAGGGTTACAGGCCTCGCGCCTGTAACCCTTTTTGTCTTTTTGCTGTCTTTTCGCACCTCGCGCGGATCATTGAACGCGACGCCGAGCTTGCTTCGGGTGTTTCCGGACTCAGGAAATCGCGCGCGACGCCGTTAGTTCGACAGAACCGTTTGACGCGCCGCGATGGAGGAATCAGCGTGAACCGACTCAGCCTCAACACCAAACTCTGGCTCGCGTTGCTGATCACGTGGCTCGGCCTGCTCGGCCTCGGCGGCTGGGCCGCGTGGCAGTCGCGCGCGACGATGCTCGCTGAGCGCAAGTCGGCGGTGCAGAACGTCGTCGAGAGCGCGTACGGCATCGTCGCCGACTACGCGCAGCGCGCCGACCAACACGAGCTGACGCCCGATGAGGCGCGCCAGCAGGCGCTCGCCCGCCTGTCCGCGATGCGCTACCCCGGCAGCGGCTACATGATCGTGACGACCGCGACGCCGGTCGTGATCATGCATCCAGTGCTCGCCGATCTGCGCAACAAGGACGTGTCGCACTACGCGGACACCGACGGCAAGCTGCTGTTCGTCGAGATGGTCAAGGTGGCGCAGGCGCAGGGGCAGGGCTTCGTCGATTACATGGGACGCCTTGCCGGCCACGACGAGCACGTGCCGAAGATCAGCTTCGTCAAGCGCTTTGCCGCGTGGGACTGGTATCTGATTTCGGGCGTCTACGTGAACGACATCGACGCGGCGTTCCGCGCCGACCTGCTGCGCTATCTGCTGACGATCCTCATGATCGGCAGCGTCAGCACCATCGCGCTCGTGCTGATCATCCGCAACGTCAAGCGCAGTCTCGGCGGCGAGCCCGCCTACGCGGCGAGCGTCGCGGAGACGATCGCCGACGGCGATCTATCGTGCCCCGTCACACTGGCCGGCAACGATCAGGAAAGCATGCTGTTCGCGATGCAGCGCATGCAAAGCCGCCTCGCCGACGCGATCAGGCGTATTCGCGGCGGCACCGAAACGATCACGGTCGCGGCGGAAGAGATCGCCGCGGGCAATCTCGATCTGTCGGCACGCACGGAACAGCAGGCGTCGTCGCTCGGCGAAACGGCCGCGAGCATGGAGCAGCTGACGGCGACCGTCAAGCAGAACGCCGACAACGCGCTGCAGGCCAACCGCATGGCGCACTCCGCGTCGCAGCTCGCGGGCGAGGGCGGCGAGGCCGTGCAGCACGTCGTCGCGAATATGCAGAGCATCGCGGCGAGTTCGGCGCGCGTCGTCGATATCATCGGCGTGATCGAGAGCATCGCGTTTCAGACCAACATCCTCGCGCTGAACGCGGCCGTCGAAGCCGCGCGCGCCGGTGAGGAGGGTCGCGGCTTCGCGGTCGTCGCGGGCGAGGTGCGCAATCTCGCGCGCCGCAGCGCCGACGCGGCCAAGGAGATCAAGACGCTGATCGAGGATTCGGTCGCGCGCGTCGGCAGCGGCAAGGCGCTCGTCGAGAAAGCGGGCGGCACGATGGATTCGCTCGTCGATGCGGTGAAGCGCGTGACCGACATCATCAGCGAGATTTCCGCCGCGTCGGACGAGCAGAGCCGCGGCATCGAGCAGGTCAATCTCGCGATCGCGCAGATGGACGAGACCACGCAGCAGAACGCGGCGATGGTCGAGCAGGCGGCGGCCGCCGCGCAGTCGATGCAGGAGCAGGCGCAGATGCTGCGCGACGTCGTCAGCACGTTCCGCCTGCAGGGGGCGGCCGCCGCGCGTTGATGGCCGCGTCGATGGCGCGCTGCCTGCAGAAGTGTGCATGCTATGCTTTTGAGGTCAGGATCAAAAGCCCAAAAACCGCGTGCGCCCGTGCGCGACGTGCGCACTTCAAGGAGAGTCCCACATGTCGACGCGAACCCGTGTGCTGTTCCGCCTTGGTGCCGCAGGCCTGCTGCTCGGCGCGGCGATCGGCGCGCAAGGGGCGAACCTGGCCTTTCTGAACGACACGCCGATCACCTACATGAAGCAGCGCGACAACGACTCGATCAAGCACGCGGTCATGAGCGCGCTCAATGACAGAAAGGACGGCGACAGCTTCACGTGGGTCAACGACGGCACCGGCAATAGCGTGAAGATCGACGCGACCATCACGATGGACAGCACCTCGACCGACGGCGGGCGCACTTGCCGCATCCTCGGCGTCGTACTCAATGCGAAAGGGCAATCGATGAACCTGCGTCCGAACTTCTGCAAGGTAGGCGGCGCCTGGCAACTGCAGAAGCGATGAGCCCGCGAATCGTCTCGTGCGGGGTCGTGCTGCTCGATCCCGACGGGCGCGTGCTGCTCGCGCACGCCACCGAAACGACGCACTGGGATATTCCAAAAGGGCAGGGCGAGGACGGCGAGGCGCCGCACGTCACCGCGCTGCGCGAGATGGTCGAGGAGACCGGCATCGCGCTCGAGGCTGGCCGCCTGAAGGATCTCGGCCTGTTCGTCTATCGGCGCGACAAGGACCTGCATCTGTTCGCGGCGCGCGCGCGTGCCGGCGAACTCGATCTGAGCACGTGCACCTGCACGTCGCTATTTCCGCGCCGCTCGGACGGCACGCTGATCCCGGAGATGGACGACTACCGCTGGGCGTCGATCGAAGAGGTCCCGCACTATGCGAGCCGTAGTCTGACGCGGCTCTTCGAGACGACACTGTCGCTCGCGGAACTGCACCGGTCGCTATAGAGGGCGCGCGCCGCGTTTAATCGAGCGCGTGGTCGTTAGGATGCGCGAACAACGCGCGGTTCTGCTCCGACAGCGGGAAATTGACATTGATGCCGCGCGGCGGAATCGGCTGCGTGAACCACTGCCGGTACAGACGCTCCGCGTCGCCGGACGTCTGCGAGCGCACGATCACGCGATTCACGAGCGCCCGGAACGGCTCGTCGCCCTTGCGGAACATGCACGCATACACCTCATAGCCGAGCGGCGTCCCCGTCACGATGAAATCGTCGGGATGCGGGTCGGTCGCCTTGAAACCGTAGACGATCGGCTCGTCCATCACGAACGCCACCGCGCGGCCGTCCTTCATCGCGTTGAAGGCCTCCTGATGGTCGCGCACGCTCATGATGCGCATGTTCAGCTGCTTCTCGGTGTTGAGGCTGCGCAGCAGGCGCTCGTCGGACGTGCCCGCGGTCGTCACGACCGGCTTGCCGGCCAGATCGGGGAAGTCGGTGATGCCGCTGTTCTTGCGCGTGATCATGCGCACCGCGTACTGGAAAAAGCTGTCCGAAAACGCGGCGACGTTTTCGCGCTCGACCGTGTGCGTGGTCGAGCCGCATTCGAGATCGATCTGATTGTTCAGCAGCATCGGCGTGCGGTTCGACGAAGTCACCGTAATTTCGTGAACCCGCAACTGCGCGATGCCGAGCGTCTTCCTGATTTCATCGACGATCTGCATCGCGATCGCCTGCGAGTAGCCGACCGTGCGCTTGCCGTCGAAGTACGAGAACGGGATCGATGCCTCGCGCACGCCTAGCACGACGACGCCGTCGTCGTGGATCTTTTTCAGCGTGCCGGTCAGTTCATCCGCGCGTGCGGGGCCGGCGAACGCGACCACGCCACAGGCGGCCAGCGCAAGCAGCACGCGGTGCATGCCGCGCACGAGATGCGGCATGCCTGAGCCGCGCGGGCCCCGTCCGCCCCGAACCATACCTTCAGACCCTTCCCCGCAGCGGCCTGCAACCTTCATCGGGCCTCCCGGACCGGCGCGCCCAGGCGAGCGCGCTGTGATATCGATCTAACATCCTGCAACCCGGATGGCCCGGCAGCGCCGGGCCGTCGCTGACGCGAGCTTAGGCCGGCTTGCCCCAACTGTCGCGCAGACTGACGATGCGGTTGAATACGGGCTTACCCGGCTTCGAATCGACGCGATCGGCAACGAAATAGCCGTGCCGCTCGAACTGGTAGCGCTGCTCCGGCAGCGCGTGGCGCGCGCCGGTTTCGAGGTAGGCCTGGACCACGCGCTTCGAGTCCGGATTCAGCGCTTCGAGGAAATCGCGGCCGCCGGCGTCCGGTTGCGGTTCCTTGAAGAGCCGGTCGTAGATGCGCACTTCGGCCGGGCACGCGGCCGCCGCGCTGACCCAGTGGATGTTGCCCTTGACCTTGTAATTGTTCGCGCCTTCGGTGCCCGATTTGCTGTCCGGGAAGTAGTTGCAGTGCACCGCGACGATGTTGCCGTTCTCGTCCTTGTCCGCGTGTGTGCATTCGATCACGTAGCCGTAGCGCAGGCGCACCTTGTTGCCCGGGAACAGGCGGAAGTAGCCCTTCGGCGGCGTTTCCGTGAAATCCTCGCGCTCGATCCACAGCTCGCGAGAAATCGGAAACTCGCGCACGCCCTGTTCCGGATGATGCGGATGCACCGGTGCGTGGCACGGCTCGGTGAGGCGTTCGGGGAAGTTGTCGATGATCAGCTTGACCGGATCGAGCACGGCGGCGATGCGCGGCGCCTTCTCGTCGAGATCGTCGCGCAGCGCGCCTTCAAAGACGCTCATGTCGATCCACGAGTCGACCTTGGTCACGCCGATGCGCTCGCAGAACAGCTGGATCGATTCGGGCGTGAAACCGCGCCGGCGCACGCCGACGATGGTCGGCATGCGCGGGTCGTCCCAGCCTTCCACATGGCCTTCGTTGACGAGTTGCAGCAGCTTGCGCTTGCTGGTGATCGCATAGGTCAGGTTCAGGCGCGAAAACTCGATTTGCTGCGGCAACGGACGCTTGAAGATGCCGGCTTCGGCGAGCTCGTTCAGGATCCAGTCGTACAGCGGACGGTGATCTTCGAATTCGAGCGTGCACAGCGAATGCGTGATGTTTTCGAGCGCGTCCGAGATGCAGTGCGTGTAGTCGTACATCGGGTACACGCACCAGGTGTCGCCGGTACGGTAGTGATGCGCGAAGCGGATGCGGTAGATGACCGGGTCGCGCATGTTGAAGTTCGGCGACGACATGTCGATCTTCGCGCGCAGCACGTGCTCGCCTTCCTTGAACTCGCCCATTTTCATGCGGCGGAACAGGTCGAGGTTTTCCTCGACCGAACGCTCGCGGAAACGCGACGGCGTGCCGACTTCGGTGGCCGAGCCGCGGTTCGCGCGCATTTCCTCGGCCGACTGACTGTCCACGTACGCCTTGCCGCGCTGGATCAGCAGCTCGGCGAACTCGTACAGCTTGTCGTAGTAGTCGCTCGCGTAGTACAGATGCTCGGTGCGGTCCTTTTCCCATTCGAAGCCGAGCCAGCGCACCGAGTCGATGATCGACTCGACGTACTCGACGCTTTCCTTCTCCGGATTGGTGTCGTCGAAGCGCAGATGGCACACGCCGCCGTAGCTGCGCGCGACGCCGAAGTTCAGGCAGATGCTCTTCGCGTGACCAATGTGCAGATAGCCGTTCGGCTCCGGCGGGAAGCGCGTTTCGACGCGCTGGCTCCATTTGCCGGTGCGGTTGTCGTCGTCGATGATGTTGCGGATGAAATTGGATGCCGCGGGCGCGTCGTTGCGGTCAGCGTCTTTGCGTTCGGTATTCATGCGAGAAGGTGAGAGTCCGTGGGGGCGCGTGATGCGCCCGCTTAGCCGTCAATTCTACCTGACGAGCCCGCTCGCGGCAGGCGCTTGCGGCGTGCAGCCAACGGTGGGGCGGGTCTGGCGCGGATGCCGCCGTCACCGGGGCAGGCGCGCGGGGCTGTAACAGGAGGTAAAACGGGTTGGCGACGCGCGCCGCGCCGACTTAGGATGCGCTGCTGCGCGCGGCCCGCGCACCCGCGCTGGGCCTTCGCGCGGGGCAGGCTGCCTGAGCTGTCCACTCTGTTCTTCATCGCTTGCACGAGGCTCCTCTGCTCGTGCGCCATGCTCGCCTCGTTGCCGGAGTTCTCTCGGATGTCTATCCCGATGCACGGCGCGTTTCGCGCGCCTTTTGCCCGCGCTTTGGCTAGCGCCCGATTTTCTTGCCGTACTCGTCGCGTGCTTGCTTCGGCCTGGTTTGCCGCGCTGGCCGTGAACGTGGCTGCGCCGCTGTCCGCCGCTGCGAAAACACCGCCGCCGAAGCCGGCGCTCGATGGGTCGGCCGTCGCCGCGCCGGACGGCTACAGCGCGGACACCGCGCAGCAGATCTTCGCCGAAGGCGGCAACGCGGTCGATGCCGCGGTCGCGATGGCCTTCACGCTCGCCGTCACGAGGCCCGATGCGGGGAACCTCGGCGGCGGCGGTTTCATGACGCTGCTGGTCGACGGCAAGCCATATTTTCTCGATTATCGCGAGCGCGCGCCGCAGCAGGCGAACCGCGACATGTACCTCGACGACAAGGGCAACGTGGTGCCTGGCATGAGCACGGTCGGTCATCGCGCGGCGGCCGTGCCGGGCACTGTCGATGGTATGTGGCAAGCGCAGCGGCGCTTTGGCAAGCTCAAATGGAAGCAGGTGCTCGCGCCCGCGATCCATTACGCGACCGAAGGCTTCCAGGTCGGCCCGCGCCTGCAGCAGCGACGCGACGCGGCCGCGAAAAGTTTCGCCGGCAAGACCAATTTCGACGCCTATTTCGGCAACCTGAAAGCGGGCGCGACGCTGCGCCAGCCGGAACTCGCGCAGACGCTTGGGCGAATCGCGAGCGACGGCGGCCGCGAGTTTTACGAGGGCCGCACGGCTCAAATGATCGCCGCGCAGATGTACGGCCACGGCCTGATCACGAGCCAGGATCTGAGCCAGTACAAGGCACTCTGGCGCGAGCCGCTCGCGGCCGACTGGCACGGCTACCGCGTGATCACCGCGCCACCGCCGAGCTCGGGCGGCGTCGGGCTGATCCAGTTGCTGAAAATGCGGGCCGCTGTGCAGCCGGCGTTCGACGGTCTCGCGTTGAATTCGGCGCCGTACATCCATCTGATCGCGCAGATCGAGGATCGGGTATTCGCTGACCGGCAACGCTATATCGGCGACCCGGACGCATCGGCGGTACCGGTCGCGAAGCTGATCGACGACGCCTACCTTGCGCAGCGCGCGGCCGAAGTCAAAACCGGCGAAGCGCCCGAAGCGGCCCCGGAGAAGCCTGGAGTCGACGGCGCCGCGGCGACGGAAAAGGCGCAAACCACGCATTTCTCGGTGGTCGACAAGTGGGGCAACGCGGTGGCCAACACCTACACGCTGAACGGCGATTTCGGCTCGGGCGTCGTGGTGGACGGCGGCGGGTTCCTGTTGAACGATGCGATGGACGATTTCCTGATCAAGCCGGCCGGCGCCGGGGCGACGGGCGCGTCGGGCGCGGCCTCGGCATCCGGCGCCGCCGATGCCGAGGCCGAGCCGAACATGATCGCGCCGGGCCGCCGCCCGATTTCGTCGATGACGCCCACGCTGCTGCTGAAGGACGGCAAGATCGCGCTGGCGATCGGCACGCCCGGCGGCTCGCGCATCCTGACGACGATCTTCCAGGTGATGACGAATCTGTTCGACTTCGAGATGTCGCCGACGGACGCGCTCGCCGCAATGCGTTTCCATCATCAGCTGCTGCCGCAAAAGACGATCTACTTCGAGCCGTACCATGCCGCGCCGGATGAGCTCGCCACGCAATTGAAGGAGCTCGGCTATACGGTCGAGCAGCAGCCGTTCAACGGCGACGTGCAGATGATCCGCGTGAACGGCGCGACGCCCGAGCCAGCGAGCGATCCCCGTGGTGCCGGCGTGGCACGCGTGATACGGTAGACGCCCCGCCGCGCTATCCCGCGAGCGGGCCATAAGCCGAACACGGGGAAGCACGATGACCGAACAACAACCAACCAAACTAGTACTGCCGGGCTATCTGGACTCCGGCCCAGGCCACTGGCAAACGCGCTGGCAAGCGCTCGATCCCGCGTTCGTCCGCGTGCGGATGCCGGACTGGGACCACCCTTCGCGCGACGCCTGGTGCCGCACGCTGGCCGCCACGCTCGATTCCCTGGACGCGCCGGTTGTGTTCGCCGCTCACAGTCTCGGCTGTCTGACCACGGCGTTCTGGGCCTCGCAGTACGCGAGCGCGGCGCAACTCGCGAAAGTGGCCGGCGCGCTGCTGGTCGCCGTGCCCGATCCGGCCGAAGCGCATTTCCCGCGGGACGCGACCGGCTTTGCGCCGGTGCCGCTCGAGCGCCTGCCGTTTGCGACGATCGTCGTGGCGAGCAGCGACGATCCGTATGGCGGCGTGCCGTTTTCACAAACCTGCGCGAGCGCGTGGGGCAGCCGCTGGATCGGCATCGGCGCGCGCGGCCACATCAACGCCGATAGCGGCCTCGGCGATTGGGACGAGGGGCGGAGCTGGCTGGCTTCGCTAACGCGTGTGCGCTGAGTCTCGCCGCCTGGTCGATCAGATCACCGCTTTTCGCTTCAACTCCGCAATCGTCTGCGCGTCGTATCCGAGCAGGTCGCGCAGCACGCGCTCGGTATGCTCGCCGAGCAGCGGCGGATGGCTCAGCGCCTGCGGCGGCGTGCCGGTCATGTTGATCGGATTGCGCACGAGCTTGACCGTGCCGCCCGACGGATGCGGCAGAGCCACCTGCAGGCCGCGCGCGACCACCTGCTCGTTGTCGAACACTTCGTCGAGGTTATTGATCGGCCCGCACGGCACGCCGGCCGCTTCGAGCGTCGCGATCCATTGTTGCTTGCCCTGCAAGCGGACCATGTCCGCGAGCATCGGCACGAGCAGTTCGCGGTTGCGCACGCGCGCGGGGTTGGTCGCGAAACGGTCGTCGTCGGCGAGTTCAGGGCGGCCGCCCACCTCGACGAACTTGCGGAACTGTCCGTCGTTGCCGACCGCGACGATGATCCAGCCATCGCTCGTCTGGAAGGTCTGGTAGGGCACGATGTTCGGATGCGCGTTGCCCCAGCGCACCGGCGGCTGGCCGCTCGCGAGGTAGTTCGAATTCATGTTGGCGAGCATCGCGACCTGTACGTCGAGCAGCGCCATGTCGATGTACTGGCCTTCGCCCGTGCGGTCGCGGTGCGTGAGCGCGGTCAGCACGGCGATCGTCGAGTACATGCCGGTCATCAGGTCGGCGATCGCGACGCCGGCCTTCTGCGGGCCGCCGCCCGGCTGGCCGTCGCGCTCACCGGTAATGCTCATGAAGCCGCCGATGCCCTGCACGATGAAGTCATAACCGGCGCGCTGCGCATACGGCCCGGTTTGCCCGAAGCCCGTGACCGAGCAGTAGATCAGGTCGGGCTTCACCGCTTTGAGCGATTCGTAGTCGAGGCCGTATTTCTTCAACTGGCCGACCTTGTAGTTTTCGAGCACGACGTCGCATTGCGCGGCCAGTTCGCGCACGATCCTCTGGCCCTCGGGCGACGCGATGTCGAGCGTGACCGAGCGCTTGTTGCGGTTCGCCGCGAGATAGTAGGCGGCTTCGCGCGTGTCCGCGCCGTCCGGCGTCTGCAGATACGGCGGCCCCCAGTGGCGCGTGTCGTCGCCGACCTCGGGGCGTTCGATCTTGATGACGTCGGCGCCGAAATCGGCGAGCGTCTGCGCGCACCACGGACCGGCGAGCACGCGGGTGAGATCCAGCACGCGGATGTGACTGAGAGCGCCCATGTTCCTGAATGTCTCCTGATGGTTGCAGGCCGCGCGGCGAGCCGCCATGCGCCATTTCGCGCGAAGTTTCGTGGAAGTCATCTTAAGCGATTCCCGCTCGCGGGCGCAGTCAGCCGAACGTCATAGCGCCGCTCGGACGATGGGACACGCGAGTGTCGCCGCGGGCGCATGCCGTGCTGGCCGGATGGCCAGCACGGCATGCGCGCAGTGCCGCGCACGCGTGCCGATCCCGTATAATCAGTCGTTTAAAGAAACAGACAGTTGGCGCATCCCATCGACCGCCAGTCTTCGTCAGGAACCGTCAGGACCGTCCCCCGCACGCTATGAAAGCCGCTGAAATCCGCGAGAAATTCCTCAAGTTCTTCGAATCGAAGGGCCATACGATCGTCCGTTCGTCGAGCCTCGTGCCCGGCAACGACCCGACGCTGCTCTTCACCAATTCGGGGATGGTGCAGTTCAAAGATGTGTTCCTCGGCGCGGAATTGCGTCCGTATTCGCGCGCCACGACCGCGCAGCGCAGCGTGCGCGCCGGCGGCAAGCACAACGATCTCGAGAACGTCGGCTACACCGCGCGTCACCATACGTTCTTCGAGATGCTCGGCAACTTCTCGTTCGGCGACTACTTCAAGCGCGACGCGATCCACTACGCGTGGGAACTGCTGACCGAAGTCTACAAGCTGCCGAAAGACAAGCTGTGGGTCACCGTCTACCAGGAAGACGACGAAGCGCACGACATCTGGGCGAAGGAAGTGGGCGTACCGGTCGAGCGCATCATCCGCATCGGCGACAACAAGGGCGCGCGCTACGCGTCGGATAACTTCTGGCAGATGGCCGACACCGGCCCGTGCGGCCCGTGTTCGGAAATCTTCTACGACCACGGCCCGGACGTGTGGGGTGGCCCGCCGGGATCGCCCGAGGAAGACGGCGACCGCTACATCGAAATCTGGAACCTCGTGTTCATGCAGTTCAACCGCGACGCGCAGGGCAACATGACGCCGCTGCCGAAGCAATGCGTGGACACCGGCATGGGCCTCGAGCGTATCGGCGCAGTGCTGCAGCACGTGCACAGCAACTACGAGATCGACCTGTTCCAGGCGCTCATCCAGGCCGCCGGCCGCGAAACCGGCGTGACCGATCTGACCAACAACTCGCTGAAGGTGATCGCCGATCACATCCGCGCGTGCTCGTTCCTGATCGTCGACGGCGTGATTCCGGGCAACGAAGGCCGCGGCTACGTGCTGCGCCGCATCGTGCGCCGCGCGATCCGCCACGGCTACAAGCTCGGCAAGAAGGGTTCGTTCTTCCATCGCCTCGTCGCCGACCTCGTCGCGCAGATGGGCGAAGCCTATCCGGAACTGGCGCAGGCCGAGAAGCGCGTGACCGACGTGCTGCGTCAGGAAGAAGAGCGCTTCTTCGAGACGATCGAGCACGGCATGTCGATTCTCGAAGCCGCCTTGGCCGATCTCGACGCCAAGGGTGGCAAGACGCTCGACGGCGAACTCGCGTTCAAGCTGCACGACACCTACGGCTTCCCGCTCGACCTGACCGCGGACGTCTGCCGCGAGCGCGAAGTGACGGTCGACGAAGCCGCATTCGACGATGCGATGGCGCGTCAGCGCGAGCAGGCGCGCGCGGCGGGCAAGTTCAAGATGGCCCAGGGCCTCGAATACTCGGGCGCGAAGACCACCTTCCACGGCTACGAAGAAATCGTCTTCGACGACGCGAAGGTCGTCGCGCTGTATGTGGACGGCGCGTCGGTGCAGCAGGTGCAAGCCGGCCAGCCGGCGGTCGTCGTGCTCGATCACACGCCGTTCTACGCGGAGTCGGGCGGCCAGGTCGGCGACCAGGGCGTGCTCGCGAACGCCAGCACGCGCTTTGCCGTTGCCGATACGCTGAAGGTGCAGGCCGACGTGGTCGGCCATCACGGCACGCTCGAGCAGGGCACGCTGAAGGTTGGCGACGTCGTCAAGGCGGAAATCGACGCGGTGCGCCGCGCTCGCACGGCGCGCAACCACTCGGCCACACACCTGATGCACAAGGCGCTGCGCGAGGTGCTCGGTTCGCACGTGCAGCAAAAGGGCTCGCTCGTCGACGCCGACAAGACCCGCTTCGACTTCGCGCACAACGCGCCGATGACGGACGAACAGATCCGCCGCGTCGAGGAAATCGTCAACGCGGAAGTGCTGGCGAACGCGCCCGGTATCGTGCGTTTGATGTCGTACGACGATGCGGTGAAGGGCGGCGCCATGGCACTGTTCGGCGAAAAGTACGGCGACGAAGTGCGCGTGCTCGACCTCGGTTTCTCGCGTGAGCTGTGCGGCGGTACGCACGTGAATCGCTCGGGCGACATCGGCTTCTTCAAGATCGTGATGGAAGGCGGCGTCGCGGCCGGTATTCGTCGCGTCGAAGCGATCACCGGTGACAACGCGGTGCGCTACGTGCAGGAGCTCGAAGCGCGCGTCAACGCGGCAGCGGCCGTGCTGAAGGCGCAACCGGCGGAACTCACGCAGCGCATCGGCCAGGTGCAGGACCAGGTAAAGGCGCTCGAGAAGGAACTGAGCGCGCTTAAGTCGAAGATGGCGTCGAGCCAGGGCGACGAACTCGCCGGCCAGGCGATCGAAGTGGGCGGCGTGCATGTGCTCGCGGCAACGCTCGAAGGCGCGGACGTGAAGACGCTGCGCGAAACGGTCGACAAGCTCAAGGACAAGCTGAAGAGCGCGGCGATCGTGCTCGCGTCGGTCGAAGGCGGCAAGGTCAGCCTGATCGCCGGTGTGACCGCCGACGCCAGCAGGAAGGTCAAGGCGGGCGAACTGGTCAACTTCGTGGCCCAGCAGGTGGGCGGCAAGGGCGGTGGCCGTCCGGACATGGCGCAGGCTGGCGGTACCGAACCGGCCAACCTGCCGGCGGCGCTCGCGGGCGTCAAGAGCTGGGTCGAAGGACAGCTTTGAATCTGATGGTCGGTTGAGTCCGGCTCGACGTGAAGTCGAGCCGGGTTCGACAAAGGGGCCACGCGGCGCGCCAGCAGGATCGGCGCGTTGCGTGGCCCCTTCGTTTTTGCCGAAGCCGTTCGGCTTGCGTCGAACCGGCTCGCCGGCGCGGCGGATTCAACGATCAGACCGCATTCGTATCCACGGGCGCCGCCGCATCCGTGTCGGCCGTCCCTTCCTGCGACGCGACCAGCGCGCGCCGCAACGCATTGAGCGCCGACGAAAAATGCCCGCGTCGCCAGACCAGCAGCGTGTCGATGGTGCCGATATCGGGCAACTCGTGCACCGCGATATTGCTCGTGTCGGGCTGCAGATCGAGCACCGAGCGCGGTGCGACCGCGACGCCCGCGCCGGCCGCCACGCACGCGACGATCGCGTGATACGAGCCGAGTTCCAGCACGCGCTCCGGCCGCACCCCGTGCTCCAGATACCACTTCTCGATATACGCGCGATAAGCGCAGCCGCGCTCGAACGCGATCAGCGTCGATAGCGCGATGTCGCGCACTTCGCGGATCGGCCGATGGCCGCGCGGCGTCAGCATCACGAGTTCCTCGCGGAAGATCGGCACGGTCTCGAACACATCGCCGAGCGTCGCGGGGTCGAGCGGCGTCGCGACCAGCGCCGCATCGACCTCGAATTCGCGCACGCGCTCGATCAGCCTGCCGGTCGTGCCGGTCTCCAGCTCCAGTTCGACGGCCGGCCATTGCTGGTGATATTGCGCGAGCAGGGCCGGCAGACGCGTCGCCGCGACGCTTTCCATCGTGCCGAGACGCAGCCGGCCGCTCGGGCGATCCTCGCGCACCGCGTGACGCGCCTCGTCGGCGAGCGCGAGCAGCCGTTCGGCGTAGGGCAGCAGCGTCTCGCCGGCCGGCGTCAGCACGAGCCGGCGGCCGTCGCGGATGAACAGCTCGGTGCCGAGCTGCTCCTCGAGTTGC
Source organism: Paraburkholderia sp. BR13439 (assembly GCF_040948805.1). Classification (NCBI taxonomy): domain Bacteria; kingdom Pseudomonadati; phylum Pseudomonadota; class Betaproteobacteria; order Burkholderiales; family Burkholderiaceae; genus Paraburkholderia; species Paraburkholderia sp. BR13439. The sequence continues at coordinate 321,919 of NZ_JBFPKN010000007.1, forward strand.
TTGATGCGCGTGGTCACGTTCGATTGCACGCGATTAAGCTTCGCCGCGGCGCGCGTCACGCCGTTTTCGCGTACCACCGCGCGAAAAATGGTCAAAGCGGCCAGATCCATGATTCTCTCCCGGCGATGAATGACATCCTAATTATTCATTTTTAGTGATTGAAAGGTCAAGCTAATATGGATTCACACCATCGCTGCTCGACCGTCCGATCATGAACGACCTTGCTTCCCACGCGTACTCGCGCTTCCACGAACCGCACGCGGGCCGGCGCGCCGCGCTCGCCTGCATGGCCGCGCTGGCCGTCGCGCTCGGGATCGGGCGCTTTGCTTTTACACCGCTGTTGCCGCTGATGCTGCACGGCGCCGCGCTCGGCCAGCCGCACCTCGATATCCAGCATGGCGGCTGGCTCGCGTCGTTCAATTACGCCGGCTATTTCGTCGGCGCAATGACGTGCGCGGCGCTGCGGGCCGAGCCCGCGCGCATGGTGCGCGTCGGACTCGCCGCGACCGTGCTGCTGACGCTCGCGATGGGCGTCACCGGCCAGTTCTGGGTGTGGGCGCTGGTGCGCTTCGTCGCCGGCGCGGTCAGCGCGTGGACCTTCGTGTTCGCGTCGCAGTGGGGCTTGCGGCGGCTCGCCGAACTCGGCGCAAATGAGTGGAGCGGGGTGATCTACACCGGGCCGGGCGTGGGCATCGTCGGGACCGGCCTGCTGGTCAGCGTCGCGGGCGGCTATGGCGCGGTGGTCGGATGGATCGGCTTTGCGTTGATCGGCGCGGTGCTGACCGTGCTGGTATGGCCGGTGTTCGGGGAGACGCGGCGCGTGGGGGCGGCGAAGCCTGCCGTTGCGAGCTCCTCCACCGCAAAATCCGCTACCGGATCACGCGCTGGCGCAAACCCGCCGCCCCGTACGGCCGGCGTTCGGACGAGTCATGCCGTTCACCGCAGCGACGCGTTCTGGCTGGTGCTGCTCTACGGTATCCCGGGCTTCGGCTACATCATCACCGCGACCTTTCTGCCGGTCATCGCGCGCCACGCGTTGCCGGGCTCGGCATGGCCGGACCTGTTCTGGCCGATGTGCGGTGCCGCGCTGATCGTCGGCGCGTTGCTCGCCGCGCGTTTGCCCTTGCATTGGGACAACCGCACGCTGCTCGCGGGCTCGTATGTGCTGCAGGCAATCGGCATCGCGTTGGGCATCGTGTGGCCGACGGCGGGCGGTTTTTCGCTCGGCAGCATCCTGATCGGCCTGCCGTTTACCGCGATCACGCTATTCGCGATGCGCGAGGCGCGGCGGCTGCGCGGCGACGACGCGGCCGGGCTGATGGGTTACGCGACGGCGGCCTACGGCATCGGACAGATCGCGGGTCCGTTGGTGGCCGCGCCGATTGCCGCCCACACGGGATCGTTTTCGCTGGCGCTGTGGCTCGCCGCGGGCACGTTGCTGGTGGGGGCGGTAGGGCTGATCGCGGTGATGCGCGTGCCGCGCGGACCGCGCCGTGGTCGCATGCCGGATTGCGGTTGCAACTAGCACCGAAAACAAATCTCGCACGAGCGCACTAAAATGACCGCTTTCCGTCATTCCCTCGCGCCTGTCGCCGGGCGCGTCGCTCGACCATGCAACATTTCGCGTCCGACAACTATGCCGGCATCTGTCCCGAAGCGCTCGACGCGCTGATCGCCGCCAACAACAGCGGGCACGAACCGGCCTATGGCGACGACTCATGGACCAACCAGGTCTGCGACCGTCTGCGCGACCTGTTTCAGACCGATTGCGAAGTGTTCTTCGTGTTCAACGGCACGGCGGCCAATTCGCTCGCGCTCGCGTCGTTGTGCCAGTCGTATCACTCGGTGATCTGCCACGACCTGGCACACATCGAGACCGACGAATGCGGCGGTCCCGAGTTCTTTTCAGGCGGCTCGAAACTGCTGACGGCGCCGGGCATCGGCGGCAAGCTCACGCCCGATGCGATCGAGTCCATCGTCACGCGGCGCGCCGATATCCACTATCCGAAGCCGAAGGTCGTCACGCTGACGCAGTCGACCGAGGTCGGCACCGTCTACAGCGTCGAGGAAGTGCGTGCGATCGCGGCGATCGCGAAGCGCCGTCATCTGAAGGTGCACATGGACGGCGCGCGTTTCGCGAATGCGGTCGCCGCGCTCGACGTGCATCCGTCGGAAATTACGTGGCGCGCGGGCGTCGACGTGCTGTGCTTCGGTGGCACCAAGAACGGTCTTCCAGTGGGCGAGGCGGTGGTGTTCTTCGACCGCGCGCTCGCCGACGATTTCGCTTATCGCCTGAAGCAGGCGGGGCAGCTCGCATCGAAGATGCGCTTCATCTCCGCGCCGTGGCTCGGCCTGCTCGACAACGACGTGTGGTTGCGCAATGCCCGTCACGCGAACGCGATGGCGCGTTTGCTGGAGACGCGGTTGCAGGAAATCCCGGGCGTGAGCATCATGTTTCCGAGTGAATCGAACGCGGTGTTCGCGCAGTTGCCGCCGCATGCCGCGAAGACGATGCGCGCGCGTGGCTGGAAGTTCTACGAGTTCATCGGCGCGGGCGGTTGCCGGCTGATGTGCGCGTGGGACACGCAGCCCGAAACGGTCGAGCGTTTCGCCGCCGACGTGCGCGAACTTTGCGTCGCGTGATCGAAGACGCGTGAAGCTGCCGGAGCCCGGGTAACAAATGGCGCCTCGACGCACCAATCGGCACACACGCAAAGCCACTCCACTACGACCCGCCAAAAAACACGAAACAACGAGACGTCCCCCGCCATGACCGAGTACCGATTCTGTCCCCGCTGCGCGAAGCCGCTGACCGAACGCACCGACCCCGAGCACGACGGTGGCCGCGTCCGTCAGATCTGTCCCGATACCGAGTGCGGTTACGTTCATTGGAATAATCCGCTGCCGGTCGTCGCCGCGATCGTCGAGTACGAGGGCAAGATTCTGCTTGCGCGCAATGCCGCATGGCCCGAGGGCAGGTTCGCGCTGATCACCGGCTTCCTCGAAAACGGCGAGACGCCGGAGCAGGGCATCGCGCGCGAAGTGATGGAGGAGACCTCGCTGCATACGGAGTCGGTCGAGCTGATCGGCGTGTACGAATTCATCCGCAAGAACGAGCTGATCATTGCGTATCACGTGAAGGCGCATGGGACGATCGCGCTGTCGCCCGAACTGCTCGAATACCGGCTCGTCGAGCCCGCGAAGCTGCGACCCTGGCGCGCGGGCACGGGGCAAGCGCTCGGCGAATGGATGCGGCGGCGCAATTTGCCGTTCGAATTCGTCGAGCGTCCGGGGCTGTGAAGCGCTCCGCCCACTGAGCCGCAACATTGGCCAGCGCACAGACAACGCAGAGAACTTGGAGACAGCCCACAGCACAGCCATCGACGCATCACCGAATCGTTCATCCACGTCAATCAGCGGTCAATGAGCGCACGCTCAGGGAGAAGCAACGGCATGGCCTACATCTACTACCTGACCCATATTCATCTGGGCTACGACGCACTGTCGCAACTGTCGTCCGAGTGCGCGCGCATCGGCATCAAGCGGCCTCTGGTGATCAGCGACAAGGGCGTCGTCGCGGCCGGCATCGCGCGGCAGGCACTCGATGCGCTGAAGCTCGGCGACGTGCCGCTGTTCGACGACACGCCGTCGAATCCGACCGAGGAAAAGGTGCTCGCGGCCGCCCAGGTGTATCGCGACGAGCGCTGCGACGGGCTGATCGCGGTGGGCGGCGGTTCGTCGATCGATCTCGCGAAGGGCGTCGCGATCGCCGCCACGCATCCGGGGCCGCTCACGCAATACGCGACGATCGAAGGCGGCAGCGCGAAGATCACCGACGCCGTCGCGCCGCTGATCGCGATTCCGACCACGGCCGGCACCGGCAGCGAAGTCGCGCGCGGCGCGATCGTGATCCTGAACGACGGCCGCAAGCTCGGTTTTCACTCGTGGAGTCTGCTGCCGAAATCGGCGCTGTGCGATCCGGGTCTCACGCTCGGCCTGCCGCCGGGGCTCACCGCGGCGACCGGCATGGACGCGATCGCGCATTGCATCGAGACTTTCCTCGCGCCGGCCTTCAATCCGCCCGCCGACGGCATCGCGCTCGACGGTCTCGAACGCGCATGGCACAGCATCGAGCGCGCGTGCGCGGACGGCAGCGATCGCGAGGCGCGCCTGAACATGATGAGCGCGTCGATGCAGGGCGCGATGGCGTTCCAGAAGGGCCTCGGCTGTGTGCATTCGCTGTCGCATCCGCTGGGCGGTTTGAAGGTGAACGGCCGCACGTCGCTGCATCACGGCACGCTGAACGCGGTCGTGCTGCCCGCGGTGCTGCGCTTCAACGAGCGCGCGCCGAGTGTGGTGGCCGAGCGTCGCTATGCGCGCATGCGTCGCGTGATGGGGGTGCCCGAGCATGCGGATCTCGCGCAGGCGCTGTTCGACATGACCGCGCGACTCGGCCTGCCGACCGGCCTCAGGCAGATGGGCGTCGACGAAAGCATGTTCGACAAGGTCGTGCAGGGCGCGCTGCTCGATCATTGCCATCGCACGAATCCGCGCGAGGCGAGCGCCGACGACTATCGCCGCATGCTGACCGAGTCTTTGTGACCGAGCCCCGCATCCTCGCATCCACCAACCGCCAGGTCCGATGAACAAACCCGCCCCCGCCGGCCGCGCCGCGTATCCGCACTTCCTGCCGATCACCACGCGCTGGATGGACAACGACGTCTACGGCCACGTGAACAACGTCGTCTACTACAGCTATTTCGACACCGTCGTGAACGAGTATCTGATCCGCGCGGGCGTGCTCGATTTCGAGCACGGCGCGACGATCGGGCTCGTCGTCGAGACGCGGTGCAACTACTTCGCGCCGCTCGTGTTTCCCGATCGCATCGACGCGGGCTTGCGCGTTGCGCGGCTCGGCACGTCGAGCGTGCGCTACGAGGTGGGGCTGTTCCGCGACGGCGACGCCGCGCCCGCCGCGCAGGGGCATTTCGTGCACGTCTACGTGGATCGCGCGACGCGCCGGCCGGTGAACCTGCCCGCCGAACTGCGCGCGGCGCTCGAACCTTTGTGCGTCGCCGGGCCGGCGGACTAGACGCGTGCAGTCGTTCATCATCACTCTGCTCAACGGCCTGAGCTACGGGCTGTTGCTGTTCATGCTGTCGGCCGGGCTGACGCTGATCTTCAGCATGCTCGGCGTGCTCAACTTCGCGCATGCGAGCTTCTACATGCTCGGCGCGTACGTCGGCTTTTCGGTGGCGGCGCGCGCCGGTTTCTGGAGCGCGCTGGTAGTCGCGCCGCTCGTCGTCGGTCTGCTCGGCGCGGCGCTCGAGCGCTGGCTGCTGCGGCGCGTGCGGCGGCACGGTCATTTGCCCGAACTGCTGCTGACGTTCGGCGCCGCGTATTTGCTCGGCGAACTCGTCAAGCTCGGCTGGGGGCTCAGTCCGTTGTCGGCGAGGATTCCGGCCGTGCTCGACGGTCCGCTGTTCTCGCTGTACGGCGCGGTTTTCACGCGCTATCGCGCGTTCATGATGGCGGTGTCGCTCGCGATGCTCGCGGCGCTCGTCACCATGCTGCGGGTGTCGAAGACGGGCTTGATCGTGCGCGCCGCGCTCACGCATGCGCAGGCCGTCGAAGCGCTCGGCCACAACGTGCCGCGCGTATTCACCGGCGTGTTCGCGGCTGGCACCGCGCTCGCCGCGCTGGCTGGCGTGATCGGCGCGCCGCTGTTCGTGATCGAGCCGGCGATGGCGGAGTCGCTCGGCTCGATCGTGTTCGTCGTGGTCGTGATCGGCGGGCTCGGGTCGCTGAGCGGGGCGCTGGTCGCGTCGCTGCTGGTGGGGTGCTTGCAGACGCTGGCGGTCGCGAGCGATCTGTCGTTGGGCGACGCGGTGTCGCTCGCCGGCGCGGTGCTGCCGCCCGCATGGGACGCGCTGACGCTCGCGCAAGTCGCGCCGCTGCTGCCGTACCTGCTGCTCGTCGCGGTGCTGGCGACGAGGCCGCGCGGGCTGTTCGGACGGCGTGACGATCATGCATAGGCGGAGTGGGTCGTCAGATGCGGTGGAAGGCAGGGTGCCGCCTGGCAGGCCCGGCCGCGCGCTCGCGCCTTGGCTCGCGCTCGTCGCCTTTCTGGCCGTGCCGCCTTTCATCTGGCCGCACAGCTGGCTGCTCGCCTACCTTGCGCAAAGCGCGACGATGATCGTGTTCGCGCTGTCGTACAACCTGCTGCTCGGCGAGACCGGGCTGCTGTCGTTCGGACATGCCGCCTATGCGGGGCTCGGCGCGCTGATCGCCGCGCGCGTGTTCAACGCGACCGGCGTGCCGCTCGTGCTGCTGCCGTTGGTCGGCGGCATCGGCGGCGCGCTGTGCGGCGTGCTGTTCGGCTTTATCGCGACGCGCCGTGCCGGCACCGCGTTCGCGATGATCACGCTCGGTCTCGGCGAACTCGTCGTCGCGGCCGCGTGGACACTGCCGGGCTGGTTCGGCGGCGAGGCGGGCGTCGCGATCGATCGCGCGAACGGGCCGCTCATCGGCGGCTGGAACTTCGGTCCGGCGCGCGAGGCCTATGCGCTGATCGCGCTGTGGTGCGTCGTCGCGAGTGTCGCGATGTTCGTGCTGTCGCGCACGCCGTTCATGCGGCTCGCGAACGCGGTGCGCGACAACCCGGCGCGCGCGGCGGCGATCGGCTGCTATCCGCGCCGGGTTCGCTACCGCGTGGTCGTGCTGTCGGCGTTTTTCGCGGGCATCGCGGGGACGCTCGGGCTGATCAATATCGAACTCGTGTCGACCGAGAGCGTCGGCATGGTGCGCTCGGGCACGGTGCTGATCGCGACTGTGATCGGCGGCACGGCGGCGTTCTTCGGGCCGGTCGCGGGAGCGATCGTGCTGACGTTTTTCAGCGTGGTGGTCGCGAGTGTCACGCGGGCGTGGTTGTTCTATCTCGGGCTGTTCTTTGTCGTCGTCGTGATGGCCGCGCCGGACGGGCTTGCTGGCTTTGCGTCGCGGCAGGTGGCGCGGATTGCGGCCTATGGCTGGCGAGGTTGCCGGGCCGCCTATCTGTGGAGTGCGGCGGCGGGGCTGCTGTGGCTCGCGGCCATCGTGATCGCGGTGCAGTGGGCCTATGCGGCGCAGTTTGGGGCGGACGAAGGCGCGGCGTTTAGCGCATTGTTCGGCGCCGGTGCGGGTACTGATGTCACCGTCGCACCGACGCTGTCGCCGCTTCCTCTGGCGCTGACACTCGTTGCGCTCGCTGCCCTGGCTACGTTGTCCACACGCCATGCGCTGCGCGCGCATGCACGCGTCACCGCGCACGCACGCGCGGCACGATCCTCCGGAGCCGCACGATGATCCCCGCACTCGCGCTCTACGGCATCGAAAAGCGTTTCGGCGCGACACCGATCCTGCGCGGTGTCGATCTCGCCATCGAACCCGGCGAGCGGCACGCGCTGATCGGCCCGAACGGCGCGGGCAAATCGACGCTGTTCAACCTGATCGGCGGCGGCGCGCGGCCGAGCGCGGGGCGTATCCATCTGTTCGGCGCAGACATCACGCGGCTCGCGCCGGCCGCGATCGCGCGCCGCGGCCTCGCGCGCAGCTTCCAGAGCACCAGCGTGTTCGCGCGGCTGTCCGTGTTCGACAACCTGCGCTGCGCGGCGCAGCTTGCCGAGCGCGATCGTACGCGCTGGTGGCAGCGTCTGAGCGGCGCCGCCGCGATCGATGCGCGCGCTGCCGCGGTGCTCGACGCGGTCGGCCTCGGCCCGCGCCGCGACGTCGCGGCCGGCACGCTCAGCTACGCGGAGCAGCGCGCGCTCGACCTCGGCATCGCGCTCGCGGGCGGCGCGCACACGCTGCTGCTCGACGAACCGACGGCGGGCATGAACCGCGCGGAGGCGGCGCGCGCGATCGAGCTGATCCGCGACACCACCGCGGGCCGCACGCTGCTGATGGTCGAGCACGACATGGACGCGGTGTTCGCGATCGCCGATCGAATTTCGGTGCTGGTGCAGGGGCGCATCATCGCCAGCGGGTCGCCGGCCGCGATTCGGGCGGACGCGGCGGTGCGGGCCGCGTATCTGGGTGAGCGCTTCGATCCGGGCTCAGGCGCTTGGGCCGGTGACGAGCCGGACCGCGGAGCAGGCCGATGAGCGCGCTGCTCGACATTCGCGACCTGAACGCGTGGTACGGCGCGAGCCAGGCGTTGCACGGCGCCACGCTGAGCATCGAGCCCGGCGAAGTGGTCGCACTGGTCGGCCGCAATGGCTCAGGCCGCTCGACGCTCGCACGCGCGATCATGGGCCTCGTGCGCTGCGAGGGTGAACTGCGTTTCGCGGGGCGCTCGCTCGCGGGTCTGCGCACGTTCGAGATCGCGCGGCTCGGCCTCGGCTACGTGGCCGAGCATCGTGATGTGTTCGCCGCGCTCAGTGTCCATGAAAACCTGCTGCTCGGCATTGCGCCAGTTGCCGCATCGCGTGCGCGCGGGCGCGCGCCGCGCTTCACGCTCGACGACGCGTATGCGCTGTTCCCGGTGCTCGCCGAGCGCAAGCGCACGCGTGCCGGCGCGCTGTCGGGCGGCGAGCAACAGATGCTGGCGCTCGCGCGGGCTCTGCTTGGAGACCCCGATCTGCTGCTGATCGACGAGCCCGGCGAAGGGCTCGCGAGTCTCGTGATGCGGCAGGTCGCGGATTGTCTGCGCGCATTGCGCGAACGGAGTGTCGCGATCCTGTTGATCGAGCAGCGGCTCGTGATCGCGCAGGACATCGCGAGCCGAGTCGCGGTGATGGGGCATGGCGAGATCGTGTTCGACGGCGCGCTTGCGTCGTTTTTGTCGCGTGACGATGTGATGCGGGAGTGGCTCGGAGTGGGCTGATGCCGGACTTTTCGAGCGCTGACCGGCTGATGGCGGAACTTGCACCGCAGGAATGCGCCCATGTTGGGCGCACCAAATAAAAAAGGAGTCTTGCCAGGAACGGCAAGACTCCTTCAACACACTCGCTCAACAACTATTCGACTGACCGGCCTCCTGCTTTTTGCGTTACATGGCTATCAGAACTCGTAGCCAACCTGCGCACGTACACCTGCATCGCCAGTTGAAGTGACCGACATCGCAGTGTTGACGAGCCACTTGTTATTTCTCGAGCGATACGTGGCGCCTACTGCAGCTGCGCTACCACCCTTATAAGTCGCGCCTCCCGCCGCGACGATCGTTTTGCCCGGACCCGACGGCGTCATGTTCGGCATTGCCATTGCCGCTGCGATGCCTGCATAAGCGTTCTTCGCGACGTCGTTGATTGCCTGGTTGGTGGCGTTGATACGCTGATCTGTGTAGTTGTTGGCCTGCTGCACGCCCTGGGCAACCGAGCTGTTCATCTGACCGACATTGACCGCATCCGTGTCCGCCGTACCCGCTGCAACGTTGGTGATCTGACGCTGCTGCGTGGCCGAACCCACCGACACCGAGTTGTCGCGGTCCGTCGACGAACCCTGACCCAACGCCACCGAGTTCGCATTGGCGGCCTGCGAGCCCGTGCCGATCGCCGTCGAGTTGACGCCGCTTGCCGCTGCGTTGGCACCGACTGCCGTCGCGTTGTCGCCCGGGGCTGCCGCGCCTGCTCCAGCCACCGTGCTGGCCGCACCGATACCAGGCGCTGCTGCATTGACCACCGCGTCGTTGCCGCCGCCCGAAGACGAACCATTCGAGGCATGAGAATTCGAGCTGCCCGGCTGGACGTTGGACAGCTGGCTGCCCAGATTCCACACCTGCCCGTTAAGATCCGTCACCTGGTCCTGCAACGCCGACAACTGGCCGAAGTTCACCGCGTCGTACTGGCTCGTGCCGTTGGCCACGTTGGTCAGGATCACCGGACCCGTGCTCTGGCCTCCCCCCAGCGTCACGGCACCGAGGTTCACCGAGCCGTCAGCTTTACGGTCGTACTGCACCGCGCCGGACAGTTGCGTGCCGACATCGCCCACCTGGCTCTGCAGCTTCGTGATGTCCGTGGTGTTCTGCGTGACCCGGTCGTCCAGGTTGGTGACGGCATCGCCAACGCTATGTACCGTCGTACCACCTACGCTGTAGCTCGGTGCGCTTACCGTGCCGTCCGCGTTCACGGTCGAACCGCCGCCCAGCGCTTGAGCCGTGCTCGCCGCGGTGGTGTACAGCTGGCTGCCGTTGATCGCGTCGACGCTCGATGCGTTCACTGCGCCATTGGCCACGCCCGTCACCGTGCGGTTGCCCGCCGTGCCTGCCACGTTCATCACCGTGCCGTCCATGTCCTTCGCCACCGTGATGTCGCGGGTGTTCGCGTCCTGCTGCACCAGACCCACCGTGCCTTCAGCAAGCTGGTTCTGCACGTTCGCGATGTTGGTCGTGTTCTGCGCGATGTCCTCCGTGTTCTGCGTCGTGCGACCGTCGAGGTTGGTGACGGCTTCGGCCACGCTATGCACCGTCGTGCCGCCCACGCTGTAGTTCGGCGCGCTGATCGAGCCATCCGCAAGCACGATCGAACCACCACCCAGCGCCCGGGCCGTGCTCCACGCCGTGCCGTACAGCTGGCCGCCATTCACCGCGTCCACGCTGGTTGCCCTCACTGCGCCATTGGCGACGCCCGTCACCGTGCGGTTGCCCGCCGTGCCCGCCACGTTCATCACCGTGCCGTCCATGTCCTTCGCGACGGTGATCGCTCGGGTGCTTGCGTCCTGCTGCACCAGACCCACCGTGCCATCGGCCAGCTGGCTCTGCATGTTGGTGATATCCGTCGAGTTCTGCGCGATGTCACGCGTGTTCTGCGTCGCGCGACCGTCGATGTTGGTGACGGCATCACCTACGCTATAGACCGTCGTACCGCCCACGCTATAAGCAGGCGCTTTGACGGAACCGTCCGCATTCACCGCAGCACCACCACCGAGCGCGTTGGTCACTCCCCTAAGCTGCGACACGACCACCGCGTCCGAGTTTTGCGTGCCGGCTGCCACGTTCGTGATCTGACGCGTAGCCGCAGCACTGCCAACCGACACGGAATAGGCGCGGTCGGCGATCGAACCCGAGCCCAGCGCCACCGACTTTTCCGCAGTTGCGCTCGCGTATTCGCCGATGGCGATCGCATTGTCCGTCGTCGCTGCCGCACGGGCACCGAACGCTATGCTCGAGGTGCCTGAGGCGATCGCATATTGGCCGATTGCATTGCTGTTAAACCCGGAAGCAGTCGTATGCCAACCGATAGCGTTCGAAGCTTGCCCTGACGCGGTCGCCTGAATGCCAATTGCAGTCGCATTCAGTGTGTTCGCGACGCTTGCGGCTCCGATCGCGGTAGTTCCCTGCGCGGATGCAGTCGCCGCCGAGCCAACCGCGACAGAGTCCGCGCCTGTGGCAGAGGCGGAATCGGTGTCTGCTCCGGAGTAGGGCCCATTTGTCGCCTCGACCGGCGTGCCGATCACGGCCGATGCAGCCGTGCCCGACATCCCGGCCAGCACGACGGCTGTGGCGATCGTCCCAGCCACAGTCCGCGACTTGCTTCGCTTGCCACGCACCGACATATTCTCGGAAGCTGCCACCCAAGATCCGAGCGCTTCATTCCAGATGCTGATGTAGGACTTGTTCATGATGTGATTCCTATCGGAGTTAGATATAACGGTAGGTATGCGAAGTAATCGAAGACTGTCGTCGCGCTTTTGGGTTTTCCAATATCAGCTAGGAAATTGCAGGCTTGAGGCAACAGAAACAACCTGCAACGCTGCCCGGATCAACCCGAATCGGCTTCGGCTAAATCTCTGAAACTGAGTGCAGTTTAGATTTTTGAGATAGAAACAAAATAAGCCGAGTCTGAGATTAGGGATTGGTATGTCGGCAGCACTGCTTGTTAATGCGGGGAAGCGCGCGACGTCAGATATTCCGTCGGCACGACGGCCAAAAGGGGGATTGCGTTTGATTGAGCAAAGAATCCCGGCAGACGCTTCAGCCCGCCCCAAGCTCCTCGGATAGCCAATCCTGAAAGCTTTTCAGCTTGGGGCAGGTCCGCGCGCGATTTGAGCAGGTTCAGCGTATAGCCGTTTACCTTCAACCCATCGAGTCCCAACGGCGCGACGAGTGTCCCGGTTTACAGATCGCGTTGAGCGAGCAGCAGGCTCTCAAGACAGAGGCAGCGGGTGGCCGAGATCGCGAAAGCGTTCGGCATGCGGCCGCTGTTCGCCGCGCACAAGGACCGCGACGGTAGGGCCGCTGTACACGCCGTGGGACGAGATGCTGGCGACGAGCGACATGATCACCATCCACAGCCCGTTGACACCGCAGACGCGCGGCATGCTCGCCGCGCCCTGATTCATGCGTGGTGAACCCGCCAATCTGGTTGTGTGACGGGCAGGGCCCTGACGGTCCCGCCGCGTCGAGGCCGACCGCGTCGAGGCCGACCGCGTCGAGGCCGACCGCGTCGAGACTCACGGATGGTCAAGCATCCTTATTGATGATCCACTCGTGTGCCGGATCGTTATGGAAATGCCAGACCCGCTGGCTGCCCGCCATCACGTTCAGATAATACGAGTCGTAGCCATACGGCACGATGACCGGGTGATAGCCGCGCGGCACCATCACGACGTCGTGATCCTCGACGGCCATCGATTCGTCGATATCGCGTGAGTCGGTGTAGACGCGCTGAAATGCGAAGCCTTGCGGCGGATCGAGCCGGTGGTAATAGGTTTCTTCGAGCGAGCTTTCGTGCGGAATGTTGTCGGTGTCGTGCTTGTGCGGCGGATAGCTCGACGCGTGACCGCCCGGCGTTCTCACTTCGACCAGCAGCAACGATTCCGCCGGCTCGGTCTGCGGAAGAATGTCGCACACGTAGCGCGTATTCAGCGACTTGCCGCGCGTCGAGCGCTTCATCGACGCCGGCTCGATCAGCCGCGCCGGATACTCGCCCTTGGCCGGCGCGCTAGCGACACCAATTTCCGCGTCGCGGTTCGCGCGCACCGTCGCGCGCACGTTCGGCGGCAGATACACCGCGTACGGCGCCGCGTCTTCGAACACGCTGTCGCGCGATCCGAGCGAACTCCACGTCGTATCCGGCGTTTCGATATCGACCGCGCCGCTCAGCACGACGATGCACGTTTCGCGCGCCGGTTCGAACACGTATACGAGTTCTTTCGCGCCGACCCGGTACGCGGCGAATCCTACATAGCGCCAGCAGGCCGACTGCGGCGTGACGCGCGCGATCGTCTGGCCTTCGCGCTCTGCCTTTATCAATAAGCTCATGCTGCCTCCTTGCCGAGCGGCGCATCGACGAGCGCCCGCAAAGTTCCGTACCCCTTCTGCGCATAATCGAACGACGGGGCGACCACTGGGTCCTGCTCCGCCTCGACGACGAGCCAGCCGCAATAACCATGCCGCTTCAGCCGGTCGATCAGCGCCGGAAAATTGACCGCGCCGTCGCCGGGCACCGTGAACGCGCCGGCGATCACCGCATCGAGAAAACTCCAGTTGCGATTGCGCGCGAGCTTCATCACGGCGGGGCGCACGTCCTTGCAGTGCACGTGACAAACGCGCGCGATGTGCTTGTCGAGCACGGCCACCGGATCGCCGCCCGCGAACGTGATGTGCCCGGCGTCGAACAGCAGGCCGACCGCGTCGCTGGTATGCGCCATCAACTGACCGACGTCGGCTGGCGTTTCTACATACGCGCCCATGTGATGATGATAGGCGAGCCGAACGCCACGGCTCAGCGTATAGCGCGCGAATTCATCAACGCGTGCCGCGTAATCGGCCCATTGCGCGTCGCTGAAAAAGCGCGGCCGTTGATACAGCGGGCGCGGCGCGCCCTGGATCGAATCGGCGACTTCGCCATACACCATCACGGTCGCGCCGTTTTGCGCGAGCAATTCCAGATGCGGGCCGACCGCGTCGATTTCTTCCGCGACGCTGCGTTTGGCCAATTGTCCCGAGTACCAGCCGGACACGAGCGCGAGGTCGTATTGCGCGAGCAGCGTTTTCAGCGCTTGCGGCTCGCGGGGAAACTTGTTGCCGAGCTCGAAGCCCTGATAGCCGATCTGGCGACCCTCGGTCAGCGCGACTTCGAGCGGCGTCTCGCCGCCGAGCGACGGCAGGTCGTCGTTCATCCACGATAGCGGATTGATGCCGATGCGTACGTCGAAAGCAGTCATGCCGAAGTCCTCATGGTTCTCACTCTTGATCGGCGCCCTGTGGCGGCGAAAGCGGTGCGGATGGCGCCGCGCGCGCCGCGAGTTGCGCGTCGTACTTCGCGCGGGCGTCGCGCACTTCGGTGCGCGTCGATACTTCGGGCACCGCGACTTCCCACCACCAGCCGCCGTCTTCGGTGGTGCGAGCCGGGTCGGTGTCGATGCTGATCACGTACGTGCCCTTGGCCGCCCGTGCGCGTTGCAGCGCCGCTTCGAGTTCGGCGAGATTGCGCGCATGTTCGGCTTGCGCGCCGAGCGCGCGCGCATGCGCAGCGAAATCGATGCGCGGCACGCCTTCCGGGCCGTGCGCGCAATCGTCGAGCAGATTGTTGAACGGTGCGCCGCCGCAAGCCTGTTGCAGCCGGTTGATGCAGCCGAAGCCGCGATTGTCGAGCACGACGACGATCAGCTTCGCGCCGAGCATCACCGAGCTCGCGATCTCGCTGTTCATCATCAGATAGCTGCCGTCGCCGAGAATCACGATCACCTCGCGCTCGGGCCGCGCGAGCTTCACGCCGAGGCCGCCCGCGATCTCATAGCCCATGCACGAGTAGCCATATTCGACGTGATACGCGCCGGGCCGGCCCGCGCGCCACAGTTTGTGCAGGTCGGCGGGCAGCGTGCCGGCCGCGCAGACGACGATGTCGTCGGCCGGCGAGCGCGCGCTCGAACGCTGCACCGCGCCGATCACGTCGCCCTCGTAGGGCAGCACCGCGTCGCGTTGCGGCGCATGCGTGAGCGTTTGCACGGTGTCGCGCCAACTGGCCGCGAGCTTGTGCGCGCGCGCGGTCCACGCGCGCTCGGCGTGCCAGCCTTGCAGGGGCCCGGCGAGCGCATCGAGCGCGAGCTTCACATCGGCTTCGACGACGAAGCCGCGATGCTTGAGCGCGTCGAAGCCATTCGCGTTGATCGCGATCACGTCGGCTTGCGTGAACAGCGTGTTCGAGCCGGTCGTGAAGTCCTGCAGTCGCGTGCCCAGCGCGAGCACGCAGTCGGCGTCATGCGCGAGCGCATTGGCGGCGGGCGACCCGGTCACGCCGAGCGCGCCCGCATTCAGCGGATCGTTCCACGCGAGCGAGCTTTTGCCGGCCTGCGTTTCCGCGACGGGCACGCCATGCGCGCTCGCGAAGCGGTGCAGCGCATCGGCCGCACGGCTGTACAGCACGCCGCCGCCCGCGACGATCAGCGGCCGCTTCGCGTGCCGCAAGCGCGCGCACGCGGCGTCGAGATCGTCGCTACGCGGCGCGGGTGCATGAATACGCACGACGCGCGGCGTGAAAAAGTCCTCCGGAAAGTCCCATGCCTGCGCCTGCACGTCCTGCGGCAACGCGAGCGTGACGGGGCCGCATAACGCGGCATCGGTCAGCACGCGGATCGCGCGCGGCAGCGCGCTCAGCAATTGCGCGGGCTGCACGATGCGATCGAAGTAGCGCGATAGCGGCTTGAACGCGTCGTTCGCGGATACGCCGCCGTCGTTGAAATCCTCGAGTTGCTGCAGTACCGGATCGGGCGCGCGCGACACGAAGATATCACCGGGCAGCAGCAGCACCGGCAGACGGTTCACGTGCGCGAGCGCGGCCGCGGTCAGCAGATTGGTCGCCCCGGGGCCGATCGACGTCGTCACGGCCATCATGCGGCGGCGAAAGTGCGCCTTCGCATAAGCGATCGCACTGTGCGCCATCGCCTGCTCGTTGTGCGCCCGGAACGTGGGCAGCGCGTCGCGATGCTGATACAGCGCCTCGCCGATGCCCGCGACGTTGCCGTGGCCGAAGATCGCGAACACGCCGCCGAACAGCGGTTCGACGCTGGTGCCGTCTTCGCTGGCGACGCGTTGCGCGGCTAGATAGCGCACCAGCGCCTGTGCCATCGTCAGGCGAATCGTGCCGCCGGTGCGGGCGGGCGCTTGCGGCGCGCCGCTGGTGGATGGAGTGTCGTCATGCATGATGCCCTCGTTCATGCGGCCTGCTCCTGATGAGCGTGATGAGGTGTGCCATGCGCCGTCGGTTCGCCGCGCGCACTGCGCCACGCGGCGATCAGCGTTTCGAACGTGTGGCGCACGCGCGCGATCAGTTCGTCATCGCCGATTTCGCCGGCGAGCCACGCATGGCTCGGTTCGTGAAAGATCGTGCGGCCGACCGTGAAGCCGCGGCACGTCGCCGCTTGTGCGGCCGCACGAAAGCCTTCGCTCAACTGCTCGACCGCCGCCGACAAGCCGAGCAGCACGACGCCGCGGCAATAGGGATCGCGCTCGGCGATCAGCGCGTCGATGGCCCGCCATTGCGCGGCGTCCATCGGTTCGAGCTTCCACCACTCGGGGTAGATGCCGAGGTTGTACAGGCGCTTCAACGCGCGATACACGATGTCCGGCCCCTGCGGCAGCGACGCATGCTTCGGCGGAATCACTTCGAGCAGCAGTTCGTGGCCGCTGGCCTGGGTCGCGTCATACAGCGCGCGCAGTTGCGCCTCCTGTTCGAGCCGCTGCTCGATCGGCTCATCCGGATGAAACTGCACCAGACACTTGACGACGTGCTCCTGCGGCCACGCGATCAGCGTGGTGCCGATCGAGCGGCCATGATCGAACACGAGCGGCACGGAGCCGGGTAATTCGACCGGACGGCCGATCCACCAGCCGCGGCCGGTCGCGGCATTCAGCGCGTCCTGACCGTAGCGGTCGTCGATCAATACGCCGATGCGTCCCTGCAGGTTCAATGCGCGCTCGGTCTGCGCGACCGCTTCGACGAACAAGCCCTTCAACGAGGCAATGCGCGCTTCGTCGGCGCCGGTCTGCTGCGCGAGTTCGAAGAACGGGTTGCGATGATCGAATGCGAAACCAAGCACTTCGTGCCACGCTTTACGCGCGGGCGAAACGCGATGCAGTCTTGCGAGCTTCGCATCGCGATCGGGCCGGCGCATGCGCTGCGGATCGGCCTTCGCTTCGCGCAGGAAGTAATCGAGCTCGGCCGGGGTCGGCATCGCGGGGGCGCAGCCGTGGCGTGATACGACCAGCGCGCCGCTCGCATTCGCGGCGCGCGCGCAGGCCTCGAGCGGCAGATCGCGCAGCCAGCCTGAGAGGAAGCCGGAAGCGAATGCGTCGCCAGCGCCGAGCACGTTCAGCACTTCGACTTCGACGCCGCCGTGAATCGGCGCAGCGTCGAGCGATGCAGGCACCTCGCCGTCGATGATCTGACAGCCGAGCGGCCCGCGCTTCAGCACCAGCGTGGCCGGCGTCACGGCGCGCACGATCGCGAGCGAGTCGCGCAGGTCGGTCTTGCCGCCGGCGATGCGAAACTCTTCCTCGGTGCCGATCACCAGATCGAACAGCGGCAGAATCCGCTGCAAATGCGTGCTGACGCCTTCGCTCGCGACGAAACGCGTCTCGCCGTCGGCTTTGCCCGTGAGCCCCCACAGCACCGGGCGGTAGTCGATGTCGAGCACGGTGCGCACGTCGTTGCGGCGCGCGTATTCGAGCGCGCGGCGGCTCGTGCGATCGACCTGTGCAGTGGAAAAGTGCGTGCCGGTGATCAGCAGCGCTTTCGACGACGCAATGAACGCCTCGTCGAAATCGGCTTCGTCGACCGCCATGTCCGCGCAGTTCTCGCGGTAGAAGATCAGCGGGAACGTGTCGCGGTCCTTCAGGCCGAGCAGTACGAGCGCGGTCAGCCGTTCGTGATCGATGCGCACGTGGCTCACGTCGCAGCCTTCCTTCGTGAGCGTTTCGGTCAGGAAACGTCCCATGTGATCGTTGCCGACGCGCGCGAGCATGGCTGCGTCAAGCCCGAGCCGCGCGCAGCCGAACGCGATGTTCGCCGACGAGCCGCCGAGATACTTCGCGAAGCTCGACACGTCTTCAAGCCGCGCGCCGACCTGCTGCGCATACAGATCGACGGCCAGCCGGCCGAGGCACACGATGTCGCGGGCGCGCCCCGGCGCGAACCGGCTGCCCGCTGTGTTAGCGCTGGAGGTGCTGGAGTGAGCCATGAATAGTCCTGAGTAACAGTGCGCGGTGAGTGCGCGGTAGCCAGCCAGGCGAAACCCGTCGAGGCCGGACGCACCGCGCGAATCGGTCAGATCGTCGCGCCTTCGAGTTCGCCGATCATCTTCTGCATCTCGGCGCCGCCGGCCATCATGTCGAGCACTTCGTCCTTGCTGATCGTCTGTTTGGTGAACGTGCCGAGCGAGCGGCCGCGATTGAGCAGCGTGAACGAATCGCCGATCGGATACGCGTGATGCACGTTGTGGGTGATGAAGATCACCGAGATGCCTTTGGCGCGCGCCTTATGGATCAGCTTCAGCACGTTGAAGCTCTGCTTGACGCCGAGCGCGGCCGTCGGTTCGTCGAGAATCAGCACGCGCGCGCCGAAGTGAATCGCACGCGCGATGGCGAGACATTGACGCTCGCCGCCCGACATCGTGCCGATCGGCTGATGCGGGTCGCGCACGTTGATGCCCATTTCGGCGAGCTTGTCGCGCGCGGTGGTGGCGCAGGTTTCGAGGTCCATCACGTTCAGAAAGCCAAACAGCTTTTTCTGCGGTTCGCGGCCCATGAAGAAATTGCGCGCGACCGACAGCAGCGGCACCAGCGCGAGATCCTGATAGACGGTTGCGATGCCGAGATCGAGCGCGTCTTTCGGCGACGTGAAATGCACCGGTTTGCCGTCCACCCGGTAGGTGCCTTTGCTCGGCTGATACACGCCCGCGAGCGTCTTGATCAGCGTCGATTTGCCGGCGCCGTTGTCGCCGAGCAGGCAGTGCACCTCACCACGTTCGAGCCGCAGCGTGATGTCGTTCAGCGCGATGATGTTGCCGAAATAACGGCTGACGTTTTCGAGCGACAGGATGATGTCGTCCGGGTTCTGTTCGGGGGTGCTCATCGTGAACCTCCGCCTAGCGCGATGCCGCGACGCGGCCGCGCACGTAGTGGTTGAACAGCACGGCGAACAGCAGCATCACGCCGAGGAACACGCGGAACCAGTCGGAATCGACGTTGGTATACGTGATGCCGATCTGCACGACGCCGAAGATCAGCGCGCCGAAGCAGGCGCCGACCACCGAGCCGTAGCCGCCCGTCAGCAGCGTGCCGCCGATCACCGCGGCGATGATCGCCTCGAACTCCGCCTGCAAACCACGGTCGGCCGCGGCCGAACCGATATCGCACACCTGCAGCACCGCATACAGGGCCGAGCAGAACGCGGTCAGCACGAACAGCGAGATCTTCACGCGACGCACCGGCACGCCGACGTTCTTGGCCGCGTTGGCATCGCCGCCGACCGCGAAAATCCAGTTGCCGAAGCGCGTCTTCGCGAGCGTGAACGCGCAGACCACCGCGAGCACGAACCACCACAGCAGCACCTTGGGAATGCCCGGCACGAGCGGCGCGCCGTTGTCGAGCATCTTCACGAGACCGAGGTGGCCGAGCCATACGAACAGACCTCGGAACGCAACGCCCTGAAAGAACGTGTGCGCGAACCAGTCCTGACGCGCGACGTCGCCGACGCCGGAGATGATCGTGCGATCGGCGAACATCACCGACAGCGCGAGCGTCAGACCGCGCAGAATGAACAGGAACGCGAGCGTGACGATGAACGACGGCAGGCGCGTGCGCATCACCAGATAGCCGTTGAGCGCGCCAAGCAGCATCGAGCCGACGAACGCGAACACGATCGCAAGCCAGATCGGCCAGTGGAAGTACATGGTCGGCAACGCGACCATCATGCCGGCAAAACCGATCATCGAGCCGATCGACAGATCGAACTCGCCGGCGATCATCAGCAGGCATGCGCCGACCGAGATCAGACCGAGATAGGCGGCGACCTGCGACCAGTTCATCACGCCGTCGAGGTTGAACATCCCCGAGTTGCCGGCGGCCAGGCCGAACACGATGAACACCATCACGGTGCCGGCGAGCGCCGCGAATTCCGGTCGGCCGAGCAAATGGCGGAACCAGGATTCCTCGCGCACGCGTTCGTCGACGGCAGCGGCTTGCGAGGCGGTCGTCGCGCCAGACTGCGCCGGGTCTTGCGGATCAGACGGCGGTTGCTTGCGGTGATGGGGATGAAACAGGTCGGCGACACCCATTGAAGCTCTCCTTGATACGCCCGCGACCGGCGAGTCGGCGCAATGCCGTGGGCGTTTGCGAATCCGCCGGGCGGCGTAACCGCTGGGCGGCATAACCGCTGGGCGGCATGTCCGCTGAGCGGGCGAGTGCCGGCAAGACGCAATGCGTCCCACCGGTCACTGCTTTTTCAACCTTGCCGCCGGCGCGGCGGTTTGATCGCGCGATGCGATGCGATGCCGTGCGTTCAGCGGTACTGACCTGCGTACTTCAGCACCTTGTCGACATTTTCTTTGGTGATGAAGCCCGGACCCGAGCCGATATTGCGCGGCCCGTACGACGGTGCGAGCCCATAGGTTGCGAGACGCTCCTTGAATTTCGGATTCGCCTGCAGGACCTCGCGGATCTTCACGGGATCGGTGGTGTTGTTCTTCTTCGCGATCGCCAGCACGGCGACCGGGATATAGCCCTGCAAGTACGGTTGCTGGTCGATCGCGAACTGGATCGTGCCGTCCTGGATGCCCTTTGCGATGTCGCTATCGAAGTCGAACGTCGCGAACCAGATCTTGCCGGCGACGCCCATCTGCTGCAGCGCCTTCAAGGTCGGGTCGGCCGATAGCGGACCGAGCGTCAGCACCGCCTGGGTATCCGGATGATTGCGCAGGAACGCGCTGACCTTCGACTGCACGCCGGTCGGGTCCTGGCCCACGTCGAGCGTCGAGGTCTTGAAGTTGGCGCCGATCGCTTCGGCGAAACCGCGGCAGCGTTCGAACGAGGCCGGGTTCGTCGCGTAGTGGTTCACGCACAGGAACGACTTGATGCCGGCGGCTTTGGCCTTCTCGCCGGCGGCTTTGCCGGCCGCGAACTCGGGTTGGCCGACGTGCATGATCGCGCCGAGCTTCGCGCTTTGCTCCTCGGTGCCCGAATTGATCGTGACGAGCGGAATGTGTTTCTCGGTGACCTTCCCGATCGAACTTTTCAGCACGTCGAAATCGGCGATCGATACGATCACGCCGTCGTAATTGCGCGCGGCCGCCTGCTCGACGAGACGCGCCATGTCGGCGATGTCGCCGTTCGGCGGGTTGCGGTAGTCGGTCTGAACGTTGAAGTCCTCGTCGGCCTGCTTGATCGCGTTCTTGATCGTGTTCCACCACGAGTCCGAATCCGGCGCGTGGCTGATCAGCACGAAGTGAGCGTCTGCCGCGCGGGCGGCCGAGGCCGCGCCGAATCCCGTCGCCAACGTCAACGCCGTCACCAGAATCCTGAGCGTTGCCTTGCCTCTGCAAAGTCTCATTGTCTCCACCTTTCTCGGTCTGTCGTTCGTTATTGAGGGAGCGCCTGGCGGGTGGCTTGCCATTCCGATGACCCACACAACGAGGCCGAAGCGCCATCGCTCACGACCAAGAGTAGGTCATCTTCCGAGGCCTTGCAAAGAAAATTTCATGACAAATAAAAATGGAAAATACGTTCCATTTGATGGGGCGGCCGCCTATACTCGGCAACGTCGGATGCATGTTGCGGCGGGCCGCGGGCGCGTCTGTCGCATTGCAGGAAACCCCGAGAGGCAGTCATGGCGGAACAGATCACCGAAGAAGCGTTGCCGAGCGTCGACGAATTGATGCAGCGCATCGCGGATACCTACGAGTCGCTGCCGCGGCAGTTGAAGAGCGTGGCGACGTATATCGAGCAGCATCGCTCGAGCGTGATGATGGATCGCACCAGCGATATCGCCGCGAGTTGCGGCGTGCACCCGTCGGCGGTCGTGCGCTTTGCGCAGCGGTTCGGCTTTTCCGGGTTTTCGGATCTGCAGGCGGTGTTTCGTCAGGCGTATACGGGGCAGGGCGTGTCGTCGTCGAGCTATCAGCAGCGCATCCGCAAGCTGATCGACGAGAAGCCCGGCACGCTGTCGGGCGGCGCGGTCGCGCGGGAGTTCATCGCCGCGTCGCGCGGCGGCCTCGAAGAACTCGAAGCGGGTCTCGACGACAAGCAGTTCGACGCCGCCGTGAAGATGCTGCAGCAGGCCGACAACATCTACGTGATCGGCGT
This sequence comes from Paraburkholderia sp. BR13439, assembly GCF_040948805.1. Classification (NCBI taxonomy): domain Bacteria; kingdom Pseudomonadati; phylum Pseudomonadota; class Betaproteobacteria; order Burkholderiales; family Burkholderiaceae; genus Paraburkholderia; species Paraburkholderia sp. BR13439. Next base: position 344,195 of record NZ_JBFPKN010000007.1, read on the forward strand.
GCGGCGCTCGTTTCCGGTCGCGAGTTATATCGTCTATGCGTTGCAGCACACGCACAAGCGCGTGCATCTGGTGTCCGGCTTCGGCGGCATGTATCGCGAGCAGATTCGCAGTGTCAGGAAGGGCGACGTGGTGATTGCGATCAGCTTTGCGCCGTACGGCAAGGAGACGCAGTACTGTCTGCGCGTCGCGCATCATCATCAGGCGAAGACGCTCGTCATCACGGATAGCCAGCTATCGCCGCTCGCGCGCTACGCGAGCACGCAACTCTACGTGAAAGAGGGCAGCGCGTTCGCGTTCCGCTCGCTGACCAGCACGATCTGCCTGTGCCAGGCGCTCTTCATCGCGCTCGCGTACAAGCTCGAACTGAACGTTGAAGAATCCAACGACACTGGAGGCTACGATGACTGACGCGGTAAGCACGATCGACGTCGCGGTATTCGGCGCGGGACGCATCGGCAAGATCCATGCGGCGAATCTCGCGCGGCAGCCCGGCGTGCGGCTCAAATACGTGGTCGACGTGAATCGCGAAGCGGCCGCCGCGCTCGCCTCGCAGCATGGCGCGCAGGTCGCGGATATCGACGGCGCGATCGGCGACGCTTCGATTGGCGCGACCGTGATCTGTTCGAGCACCGACACGCATGCGGACCTGATCGTCAAATCGGCCGCGCAGAACAAGCACGTGTTCTGCGAGAAGCCGGTCGATCTCACGTTGGAGCGCGCGCGGATGTGCGCAGAAGCCGTGGCGCGCGCGGGTGTGGTGTGCATGATCGGGTTTCAGCGGCGCTTCGATCCGACGTTTGCCGCATTGAAAGCGCGCCTCGACGCGGGCGAGATCGGCACACCCGAGATGCTCGTCGTTACGAGCCGCGATCCTGGCGCGCCGCCGGTCGACTACATCCGGCGCTCCGGCGGCATCTTCAAGGACATGCTGATTCACGACTTCGACATCTGCCGGTGGATTCTCGACGACGAAGCCGACACGCTGCACGCCACCGGCAGTTGCCTCACCGACCCCGCGATCGCCGACGCGGGCGACATCGATTCGACCGCGGTGACGATCCGCACGAAGCGCGGCCGCCTGTGCCAGATCAACACCACGCGGCGCGCCGCGTACGGCTACGACCAGCGCTTCGAAGTGCTCGGCAGCACCGGCATGCTGCAAGCGGGCAACATACGGCCGACCGAAGTCACCGCGTACTCGGAAACGAAGGTATCGACCGACGTGCCCGAGGCGTTTTTTCTCGAACGCTATCGCGCGGCGTACGCGCTCGAAATCGCGCATTTCTTCGACGCGGTCACGCACGGCAAGCCGGTGCGCACGACCGTCGCCGATGGCCTGAAAGCGCTCGAACTCGCGGAAGCCGCGACGCGTTCATGGCGCGAGGGCCGCGCAGTCAAACTCGGCGAGGCCGCGTGATGAAGCCCGCCACGGAGCGCTTGCGGATCGGCGTGGTGGGCCTGGGGCGGCTTGGCAAGCGGCATGCGGAGAATCTCGCGTATCGCGTGCCGGGTGCAACGCTCGCGGCCGCGTGCAGTCCGCTCGAAGAGGAACTTGCGTGGGCGCGCGATGCGCTACCCGAGCCGCGTCTTTACGCCGATTACGCGGACCTGCTCGCCGATCCGCAACTCGACGCGGTATGGCTCGTCACACCGTCGTCGCTGCACGCGCAGCAGATCGTCGACGCATTGCGCGCCGGCAAGCACGTGTTTTGCGAAAAGCCGCTGTCGCTCGATGTCGCCGAATGCGAGCGCGTGCTGGCCGAAGCGGCGCGCTATCCGCATCTGCAAGCGACGATCGGCTTCATGCGCCGCTTCGATCCGAGCTACCGCGACGCGTTCGAGAAAATCGCCGCCGGCCAGATCGGCCGGCCGTTTCTCGTGCGCTCGCAGACCACCGATAAAAACGACAACGACGGCTTCTTCGTGCGCTTCGCGGCGACCTCGGGCGGCATCTTTCTCGACTGTACGGTGCACGACATCGACGTCGCCCGCTGGCTGCTCGGCAAGCCGCGCGCGACGCGCGTGTTCGCGGCGGGCACGATTGCGTTGCACGAGGGTCTGCGCGAATTCGGCGACGTCGACAACGGCGTTGCGATCTGCGAATTCGAGGGCGGCAAGCTCGCGATGTTCTACGCGTCGCGCACGCAGGCGCACGGCAACGATACGCATAGCGAAGTGATCGGCACCGCGGGCGCATTGACGATCGGCCGCAATCCGCGCGCGAACCGCGTCGAGATCTATGACGCGACCGGCATCCGCAACGAATGCACGCCCAACTTTTTCGACCGCTTCGAGGACGCGTTTCTGCACGAGGCACGCGCGTTCGTCGCATCGGTGCAGAAAGGGCCGGGGAACGGTGATGCGGCACGGAGTGGCGCGACGCTCGCCGATGCGCTCGAAGCGACGCGTATCGGCGTCGCGCTGCGCGAGTCGCTGCAAAGCGGCGGGGCGGTGACGCTGTAGCGGTGTGCTGCCCGGCGCCGCCGCGCCGCCTGCTGTAGAATTTGACCCTCTGTCCGGCGTCGTCAGCGACGCCTCGTCCCGAAGGTCATCGTCGATGCAAATTCAGATTCACAAGGAAGTCGATGCGCGCGGGCTCATGTGCCCGCTGCCCATCCTGCGCGCCAAAAAAGCGCTCGCCGACATGGAAAGCGGCCAGATTCTCAAGGTGCTCGCCACCGATCCCGGCTCGCAGCGCGATTTCGCCGCGTTCGCGAAGCAGACCGGCAACGAGATCGTCGAAAGCTCGGCGCACGACAAGGTATTTACGTTTCTGATGCGGCGCCGCTGAGCAGCATCCGGTAAAACTGTCCGTCCGATGTAAAAAAGAAGGCGCTGTCCCCATTATTCGGGGTACAGCGCCTTCTTCGTTTCAGCCTGACCTTGGCGTCAGCCTTCGAGCACCGGCGAGCGGGTACGCAGATACTCTTCGAAATCGGAGGCCACTTCCGGGTGACGCAGCGCGAACTCGACGGTCGCCTTCAGGTAGCCGAGCTTGCTGCCGCAGTCGAAACGCGTGCCGTGATACTTGTACGCGAGCACCTGTTCATCGGCGAGCAGCGACTGGATCGCGTCCGTCAGTTGCAATTCACCGCCCGCGCCCGGTTTGATCGAGCGCAGGTGATCAAAGATGCGCGGCTTCAGCACATATCGGCCGACCACCCCGAGGTTCGACGGCGCCACGCTCGGCTCCGGCTTTTCGACGATGCCCGACATCTTGATGATCGAATCTTCCCATTCCTTGCCATCGACGATGCCGTACGACTTCGTGTCCTGCGGGGGGATCTCTTCGACGCCGATCACCGAGCTGTGATAGTGATCGAACACCTCGATCATCTGCGTCATCACGGGCGGCGTGCCGTACAACAGGTCGTCCGCGAGAATCACGGCAAACGGGTTGTCGCCAACCAGCTTCTCGGCGCACAGCACCGCGTGGCCGAGGCCCAGCGCTTCGGCCTGGCGCACGTAGAAGCAGTCGACGTGGCTCGGCTTGATGCTACGCACGAGTTCGAGCAGCTTGTCCTTGCCGCGTGCTTCGAGTTCGGCCTCGATCTCATAGGACTTGTCGAAATGGTCTTCGATCGCGCGCTTGCTGCGGCCCGTGACGAAGATCATTTCGGTGATGCCGGCCGCCATGGCCTCTTCGACCGCGTACTGAATCAGCGGCTTGTCGACGATCGGCAACATCTCTTTCGGGCTAGCCTTCGTGGCGGGGAGGAACCGGGTGCCAAGACCTGCTACCGGAAAAACCGCCTTCGTAACTTTTAGCATGTGAATACCCTGAGTCCTCTGGTTAAATCCTTGCCCGCCGTTGAGGACGGCGGGCGCGTCGATCAGGCCGGCAAGCGAGCCAGTTGGGCTTTCAGCTTGCCGACGGTGGCTTCGAAATCGGCCAGCCGCTTCTGCTCCTGTTCCACGACCGCCGCCGGCGCCTTCGCGACGAACGCCTGATTTTGCAGCTTACCGTTGCATTTCACGATTTCGGCGCTCAACCGTGTGATCTCCTTCGACAGGCGTTCGCGTTCGACCGCCGCATCGATTTCGACCTTCAAAACGAGCTTGTCCGTTCCTACGATAGCAATTGGCGCGCCATCCGCCTGAGCATCGAGCGCGGCCTCGTCGGCGATGATCTGCACCTCGGACAGACGCGCAAGCGCCTGAGCATAAGGCGCGAACGTCCGAAGACGCTCCGCGTTGCCGGTGGCGAGCAACGGCACCTTCACCGCCGGCGACAAATTCATTTCGCCGCGCAGATTCCGGCATGCATCGATCACCGCTTTGAGGTCGCTCGCCCACTGCTCGGCGTCTTCATCGAGCTTCGAAGGCTCCGCGATGGGGTACTGCTGCACCATGATGGACGCCTCGCCCTCGGTCTTGCCTTCCGGGTAGCGTCCCGCGAGCGGCGCCACTTTCTGCCACAGCGCTTCGGTGATGAACGGGATCACCGGATGCGCGAGGCGCAGCACCGTTTCGAGCACACGCAAAAGCGTGCGACGCGTGGCACGCTGCTGGTTCGGCTGCCCCGTCTGGATCTGCACCTTGGCGAGCTCGACGTACCAGTCACAATATTCGTCCCAGACGAACTTGTATATGGCGTTGGCCACATTATCAAAACGATAGTCCGAAAAGCCCTTGGCGACTTCCGCTTCGACGCGCTGAAGCTGCGACACGATCCAGCGGTCAGCCTGCGAGAAATGCAACTGGCCTTCTGGCCCGCATTCGCCACATTGCGCCGGTTGGCCGAAACCGCAGTCATGGCCTTCGCAGTTCATCAGCACGAAGCGGGTGGCGTTCCACAGCTTGTTGCAGAAGTTGCGATAGCCTTCGCAGCGCGCAAGGTCGAAATTGACGTTGCGGCCGAGCGTGGCCATCGACGCCATCGTGAAGCGCAGCGCGTCGGTGCCGAACGCCGGAATGCCGTCCGGAAACTCCTTGCGGGTCTTCTTCTCGATCGACGCGGCCTGCTTCGGATTCATCAGGCCGGTGGTGCGTTTAGCGACGAGCGCGTCGAGGTCGATGCCATCGACGATGTCGATCGGGTCGAGCGTGTTGCCCTTGCTCTTCGACATCTTCTGGCCTTCGGCGTCGCGCACGAGGCCGTGCACGTAGACCGTGTCGAACGGCACTTTGCCCGTGAAGTGCGTGGTCATCATGACCATGCGCGCGACCCAGAAGAAGATGATGTCGAAGCCGGTGACGAGCACCGACGACGGCATGAAGTGCTTCAGTTCTTCCGTCTCGTTCGGCCAACCGAGCGACGAGAACGGCACCAGAGCCGACGAGAACCACGTGTCGAGCACGTCTTCGTCGCGCTTCAACGCGCCCGAGTAACCGGCAGCGGTGGCCTTCGCGCGCGCATCTTCTTCGGTCTTCGCGACGAACACTTCGCCGTTCTCGCCGTACCACGCCGGAATCTGATGCCCCCACCACAGTTGACGCGAGATGCACCAGTCCTGGATGTTTTCGAGCCACTGGTAGTAGGTGGTGGTCCAGTTTTCCGGCACGAATTTGATCTGGCCGTTGCGCACGACGTCGAGCGCGGTCTCGGCGATCGACTTGCCCGGATTGAACGTACCTTCGGGCGCCGGCTTGCTCATCGCGACGAACCACTGGTCGGTCAGCATCGGCTCGATCACGACGCCGGTGCGGTCGCCGCGCGGCACCATCAGCTTGTGCGGCTTGACCGATTCGAGCGCGCCGAGCGCTTCGAGATCGGTGACCACCAGCTTGCGGGCTTCGAAACGGTCGAGGCCGCGGTATTTTTCGGGCGCGTTGTCGTTGATCCTCGCGTCGAGCGTGAGGATTTCGATCTGCGGCAGCTTGTGGCGAAGGCCGACCTGGTAGTCGTTGAAATCGTGCGCGGGCGTGACCTTGACGACGCCGGTGCCGAATTCGCGGTCGACGTAATCGTCGGCGATGATCGGCACTTCGCGGTTCGATAGCGGCAGCGTGACGGTCTTGCCGATCAGGTGCGCGTAGCGCTCGTCTTCCGGGTGCACCATCACGGCGGTATCGCCGAGCATGGTTTCCGGACGGGTGGTGGCGACGGTCAGATGGCCCGAGCCGTCGGTCAACGGATAGTGGATGTGCCACAGGTGGCCGTTTTCTTCTTCGCTGACCACTTCGAGGTCGGACACGGCGGTTAGCAGCACGGGGTCCCAGTTCACGAGGCGCTTGCCGCGATAGATCAGGCCCTGTTCATACAGGCGCACGAACACGTCGCGCACGGCGGCCGACATCTTGTCGTCCATCGTGAAGTATTCGCGCGACCAGTCGATCGACGCACCGAGACGACGCACCTGATTCGTGATGGTCGAGCCGGACTGCTGCTTCCACTCCCACACGCGTTCGACGAATTTTTCACGGCCGAGGTCGTGGCGCGACACGCCTTGTGCGTCGAGCTGACGTTCGACGACGATCTGCGTGGCGATGCCCGCGTGGTCGGTACCCGGCACCCACAGCGTGTTTTCGCCGAGCATGCGGTGATAGCGGGTGAGACCGTCCATGATGGTCTGGTTGAACGCGTGGCCCATGTGCAGCGTGCCCGTGACGTTCGGCGGCGGCAGCTGGATCGAGAAATCCTTGCGGTTCGCGTCGAAGGAGGGCGCGGCGTAGGCGCGCTTTTCCCATTCAGGGCCCCAGTGGGCTTCGATGGTGTGGGGTTCGAAGCTTTTTGCAAGCGTCGAGGTCGGGTCGCTCGGGGTGTCGCTCATGTTTCTGGTTAAAAGCAGGATTTTGATGGCGGAGAATGGTTGATTATAGCTAACGAGGGGTTTTTGCCTGCTGGCGGCTTGGTTTGTCGTTGTTCTGGCTTCTTTGGCCTTTCCTTGTTGTGTTATCGGTCTATTAGCGTTGCCCCTGTGCGGGGCGGCACCTACTTTCTTTGCTGCTGCAAAGAAAGTAGGCAAAGAAGACAGCTCAAACCGCTAACTCTTAAGCGGGTCCCTCGGTCCGCGTGAG
>NZ_JBFPKN010000080.1:0-4920 GCF_040948805.1 Paraburkholderia sp. BR13439
GGCGCCGCAAGGCGAGGTCGAGATCACGCTGGCACAGATCTGGGCCGAGCTTCTCGGTGTGGAGCGGGTCGGACGCCACGACCACTTCTTTGCGCTCGGCGGGCACTCGCTCTTGGCGGTGCAGCTGTTGAGCCGGGTCTCGCTGGCCATTGGCTTCACACTGCCGCTGACCACGCTGTTTGCCAAACCGGTGCTGGCCGATCTGGCCGCGAGTATCATGGATGAGTTGAGCCGCTCCGGCGCGCAAGACCTGCCAGCCATTGTGGCGGTATCGCGTGAAGCGCCGCTTGTGCTGTCGTTTGCGCAGCAGCGGCTGTGGTTTTTGGCGCAGCTGGATCAGAGCAGTACGAACTATCACATTCCGCTCGGGTGGCGGCTCAAGGGTGGGCTCGACCGCAGCGCCTGGCAGCGCAGCCTTGACCGTGTGTTGGCGCGTCATGAGGCGCTGCGCAGCGTGTTTGTCGCGCCGGAGGGCAAGCCCTGGGTGGAGCTGCTGCCGGAGGATGCGGGGCTGCCGGTTGTGGAGCACGATGTGCGGGACAGGCCGGATGCGGACGAGGCGCTATTGGGTCTGTGCAGGGAAGAGGCGCGCACGCCGTTCGATCTGGCGCGTGGCCCGCTGATCCGCGGCCGGCTGATCCGGATCTCGGATGAGGAGCACGTCTTGCTGCTAACGCAGCACCACATTGTCTCGGATGGCTGGTCGCTGGGCGTGTTGGTGCGTGAACTCAGTCAGCTGTACCGGGCCTTCGTGGCCGGTGAAGGCGATCCGCTGCCGCCGCTTGCAATCCAGTATCCGGACTATGCCGCCTGGCAACGGCAGTGGCTGTCGGGCGAGCGGCTGCAGAGCCAGGCGCACTATTGGCGCAACAATCTATCTGGCGCACCGGCCCGTCTGGCCTTGCCGACAGATCGGCCTCGGCCGGCAGAGCAGTCGTTTGCCGGGGCCAGTGTGACGGTCGTGATCGATGCGGATCTGACGCGGGATCTGAAGCGGCTGAGCCGGCAGCATGGCACGACGTTGTTCATGACGATACTGGCGGCCTGGGCGGCGGTGCTGTCTCGTCTGTCGGGGCAGGACGATCTTGTGATTGGCGTGCCGAGCGCCAATCGCAGTCGCCGCGAGGTTGAAGAGCTGATCGGCTGCTTCGTCAACACCCTAGCGCTGCGGCTTGACCTGTCGGGCGAGCCGAGCGTGGCGGAGCTGTTGACGCGGACGCGGCGCTCGGCCTTGGGAGCGCAGGAGCATCAGGACCTGCCGTTTGAGCAGGTGGTGGAGATCGTGCAGCCGCCCCGGCGTCTTGATCACACGCCGCTGTTCCAGGTGATGCTGGCCTGGCAGAACAACGCCGCTGGGACGTTCGACCTTCCTGGGCTGCGTGTGGAGGCGGCGGCAGACGGCTTCGATCAGGTCAAGTTCGATCTGGAGCTGAGCCTTGGCGAGCATGGTGAGGAGATCGCCGGAACGTTGGGTTATGCCACGGCGCTGTTTGATCAGGCGACCATCGAGCGGCAACGAGGCTATCTGCTGGCGCTGCTGCGGGCGATGGCTGCCGATGCGCGGCAAGCGGTCCACCGGATTGAGCTGCTGTCGAGTGCCGAGCGCACGTATCTGCTGGAGGAGCTGAACCGGACGGCGGTGACGTATCCTGAGCAGCAGTGCATCCATGAGCTGTTTGAGGCCCAGGTGCGCCAGGCGCCGGATGCGGTGGCGGTGGTCTATCAGGACCAGCGCGTAAGCTATGGCGAACTCAATGCGCGGGCCAACCAGCTGGCGCATCATCTGATCGGGCTCGGGGTGACGCCGGACCAGCCGGTGGCGATCTGCGTTGCGCGCAGCGTGGCGATGGTGGTCGGGCTGTTGGCGATCCTCAAGGCGGGTGGCGCCTATCTGCCGCTGGATCCGGCCTATCCGTCGGCGCGGTTGCGCCAGATGCTCGAGGATGCGGCGCCGCCGCTGCTGCTGGCCGATGCGGCGGGCCGATCGGCGCTGGGGGCCGATGCGCTGCTCGATCTGACGGTGGTCGATCTAGAGACGGCGACGCCGGAGTGGGCGAACCTGCCGGTCTCCGATCCGGACCCGCGTGCGCTCGGCCTGACCTCGCGCCATCTCGCCTATGTGATCTACACCTCCGGATCCACCGGCACCCCCAAGGGGGTCATGATTGAGCATGCGAGCACGGTGAACCTGCTGCATTGGAGCAGCGACGTGTTTACGGCATCAGAGATCAGCCGCACGCTGTTTTCCACCTCGATCAGTTTCGATCTGTCCGTCTATGAGTGCTTCGTTCCGCTTTCGCAAGGAAGCACGCTCTACCTTGTGGAGAATGCGCTGGCGCTGGCCGGGAGGTCTTTGGAAATCTCTTTGATCAACACAGTGCCCTCGGCGATCGCCCCCCTGGTTGACAGGAAAGCCGTGCCGGTTTCCGCAAGCGTGATCAATTCGTGCGGCGAGCGGCTGAAGGCGGGCCTCATAGAGAAGGCCTTCGAGAGTAGTCGCGTAGAGAAGATTTATAACCTGTATGCGCCTTCTGAAACCACCACGTACTCAACCTGGATCTGCCTGCTAAGGGGAGAGGCTGTCGTTGAGACGATCGGCCGTCCGATTGCGAACACGCGGGTGTATCTGCTGGATGGCTGTGGCGCGCCCGTGCCGTTCGGCGCGGTGGGCGAGCTTTACATTGGCGGGGCGGGGGTAGCACGGGGGTATCTGAACCGGCCCGAGCTGACCGCGGAGCGGTTCATCGCCAGTCCCTTTGTCGAGGGCGACCGGCTGTACCGCACTGGCGATCTGGCGCGCTATCTGCCGGACGGCAATCTTGAGTTTTTGGGCCGCAACGACGATCAGGTGAAGATCCGCGGCTTCCGCATCGAGCCGGGCGAGATCGTCGCGCGGCTTTGCGAGCACGCCTGGGTGCGCGAGGCGGTGGTGGTGGCGGGCCAGAACGGCGCCGGCCACAAGCATCTTATCGCCTATGTGGTCTGCGCGCCCGAGGCCGGCTCGGACGAGGGTGATGGAGGCGGGCTTGCGGGCGCCTTGCGGGCGCACTTAAGTGCGCGGCTGCCGGACTACATGGTGCCGAGCGCGTTTGTGCGGCTGGCGGCGCTGCCGCTGACGGTGAATGGCAAGCTCGATCGCAAGGCGCTGCCGGCGCCGGACGATGAGGCGTATGCGCATCGCGCCTATGAGGCGCCGCAAGGCGAGGTCGAGATCACGCTGGCACAGATCTGGGCCGAGCTTCTCGGTGTGGAGCGGGTCGGACGCCACGACCACTTCTTTGCGCTCGGCGGGCACTCGCTCTTGGCGGTGCAGATGTCGAGCCGGCTGTCACAGGCGGTTGGGGTCGACCTGCCGCTGTCGACGCTGTTCGCAAGGCCAGTGCTGACTTACCTGGCGGCGAGCACCGTCGAGCTGTTGCGCTGCTCCGGTCCGCAAGAGCTGCCGTCGATTGCAGCCGTGTCGCGTCATGAGCCGCTTGTGCTGTCGTTTGCGCAGCAGCGGCTATGGTTTTTGGCGCAGCTGAACGAAGGCAGCACGAACTATCACATTCCGCTGGCCTTGCGACTGCGCGGGATGCTCGACCACAGCGCCTGGCAGCGCAGCCTTGACCGTCTGTTTGCGCGCCATGAAGCGCTGCGCAGTGTGTTTGTCGCGAGGCAGGGCAAGCCCCGGGTTGAGGTTCTGCCGCCGGATGCGGGACTGCCGATAGTTGAGCACGATCTGCGGGAGAGATCGGATGCGGAAGCGGCACTTTTGGACCTGTGTGACGAAGAGGGGCGCACGCCATTCGATCTTGCGCGCGGTCCGCTGATCCGCGGACGATTGGTGCGGATGTCGGACGAGGAACACGTCTTCCTGCTGACCCAGCATCACATCGTCTCGGACGGCTGGTCGATGGGCGTGCTGCTGCGTGAACTTAGCCAGCTCTACCGGGCATTCGAGGCTGGGCACGACGATCCTCTGCCGCCGCTTGCCATCCAGTATCCGGACTATGCCGCCTGGCAACGGCAGTGGCTGTCGGGGGAACGGCTGCAGAAGCAGGCGCAATATTGGCGCAGCGCCCTGGCAGGCACAGCCCGTCTTGTCTTGCCGACGGACCGTGCGCGGCCTGCCCAGCAGTCGTTTGCCGCGGCCACGGTTCCGATCATCGTCAATGCGGATTTGACGCGGGAGCTGAAGCGGCTGAGCCTGCAGCATGGCACGACGTTGTTCATGACGATACTGGCGGCCTGGGCGGCGGTGCTGTCTCGTCTGTCGGGGCAGGACGATCTTGTGATTGGCGTGCCGAGCGCCAATCGGGGGCACCGCGAGATCGAAGGGCTGATCGGGTTCTTCGTCAACACGCTGGCGCTTCGGCTGGACCTGTCGGGTAAGCCGCGCGTGTCGGAGCTTCTGGAGCGGACACGGCGCACGGTGCTGGCTGCGCAGGAGCATCAGGACCTGCCGTTCGAGCAGGTGGTGGAGATCGTGCAGCCGCCCCGGGCTCTTGATCATACGCCATTATTCCAGGTGATGCTGGCCTGGCAGAACAACGCCGCTGGGACGTTCGACCTTCCTGGGCTGCGTGTGGAGGCGGCGGCAGACGGCTTCGATCAGGTCAAGTTCGATCTGGAGCTGAGCCTTGGCGAGCATGGTGAGGAGATCGCCGGAACGTTGGGTTATGCCACGGCGCTGTTTGATCAGGCGACCATCGAGCGGCAACGAGGCTATCTGCTGGCGCTGCTGCGGGCGATGGCTGCCGATGCGCGGCAAGCGGTCCACCGGATTGAGCTGCTGTCGAGTGCCGAGCGCACGTATCTGCTGGAGGAGCTGAACCGGACGGCGGTGACGTATCCTGAGCAGCAGTGCATCCATGAGCTGTTTGAGGCCCAGGTGCGCCAGGCGCCGGATGCGGTGGCGGTGGTCTATCAGGACCAGCG
>NZ_JBFPKN010000081.1:0-4885 GCF_040948805.1 Paraburkholderia sp. BR13439
CGTGCGTTTCGTTGAAAGATCCAGACCAAGACCAAGCTGTGTCATCGAGGTACCCCTTAAACCTGCCTTCTCCCAGGATAGTCCACCGAGACGTCAACGCCAGGACTTTTGCAGACCTTCCCTAGGTCTAGCTCAAAGTTCCTAACACCCTCTAGTGCCCCGACGGTGTTCAACGCGGCGCTCGACGACAAGCTGTTTTGAGATCGTCGAGCGGCCACGCTAGCTCCGTTCGACTTCCGACAGAAGCGACTGTGCGCCCCCGGGGTTGCGAAAACCTTGCATCCGACGTTGGCGGCTGTGCGTGGGCTGGTGACTGTTTTAGGCCCGGTTCTTTATCTCTGACGATCATGTGCACCAATTCAATGCCATTGAGCGGAATATGGGCACAACGAAGTATCCTTCAAGTGCGGCGTCAGTCGCGTTGCGCTTGCGTGCATCGGCGGGGTTCGGTCCGCTAAACAATCGCCACTCGGTTGCGACCTTGACTTTTCGCGTGGTAAAGCCGCTCGTCTGCTGACCGAAGTAGTGCGTCAATCGTGCGACCATCCCTGTCGAACTGCGAGATGCCGATACTGACAGTTATCGATACTTTGCGCCCAACTTCACCGGCGAAGGTTGTGCTGGCAGTTGCCGCGCGAATGCGCTCGCCGATTGCGAGTGCTGCATCCAGCGACGTGCGAGTCAGCAGCACCATGAACTCTTCGCCGCCCACGCGTGCTACGCCGTCGTAGGGCCGAATCGCGTCGCGGCATACTCGCACGAATCCCTGGAGCACTGTATCGCCGACCTGATGCCCGTAAGCGTCGTTGACCCATTTAAAATTGTCGAGATCGAGCGCGAGAAGTGAGAATGGAGTGCCGTCTCTCTGTGCGCGAACGACCTCCGTTTCTACACACGCAATGAAATGGCGCCGATTCGCAGCTCCGGTCAACGGATCGGTCGCCGCGAGGTGCGCCAGCTTTTCGTTCTCGCGGTGAACTTCTTTCAGAGCGTTTTTGGCGCGATCCATCTCTTGGGCGAGTCGCGCGTTCAACTCCTCGCGACTATGGATCGTCGCAAATGAACGTGTCGTCAAAAAGGCCTGCGCCACGCCATAGCTGAGAAGGAAGAAGCCGCTGGCGAAAATGACGTGAGCAAGCCACCACATGTGACTCCATGGGCTGCCCAGAAGAAAAGCCACCGACGACAGCGCGAACGACATGCTGGAGATGCCACAGACCAGCATTAGCGGGGACCTAGGCCGACGCAGCATCAGGATAACGACGCTGAGCGTCGAAAACCCGAGCGCCGCAGTCTCCATGACCCGCAGTAGGATAATGCCAGCAACTGTAGAATGGGCAAGAAGCGCAACCAGAACGTCCACTACGAGGAATATTGCGGCCCAGCTTAGCAAGTACTTGGCTCCTGCGCGGCGGTCAGCGGGATCAGACGGCCTGTGATACGACAGAAGCCCAATCAACAACAGAATCGACATCGTTAGACGCGACGCCGGACCATACAACAGGAATAGGCAAATGTTTTGATGAGCGGATCTGGTGAATGCGCCATGGAGCGCATAGATCAATAGAGATCCGAGGAAGCCCAGCGTCATCCATCGCAGCAACGGCTCGCCGGAGGACCGATAGCATTGCCACGACAAGTAGGTGACAAAAAGACCCTCAAACGTCGCCCCTGTGATCGCAATTTCATGAAACGGGTAGTTTTGGAACTTCAGACCCGGGTTTTGAAAGAAATGCAGGTAGCCAATCAGATAGGCGGGAACAAGAGCGAAGGCGACGAGAACCAACTGCGCGTAGCTCCTCGTGATAAACCGCACGAAGGAACGTTGCTTATCAGTCTGCACCGCAGTCGTCGCGCTCATGAATTCACTCCGGTGTGGTCCTTTCAGCCCGTCGTTGCCCACATCGATACAAATGCCTTGCCAGATACGGATTTTGACAGACGAGCCGAATCGATGCGCCATAAAAGTTTGCAACCGTCTTTGTATGTTTCCCAATTTTCTATCAAAACGACGGGTTTAAATTCCTACGTTGAATGCGGCCCCGCATGCCGGATGGGGACTGTATAGTCGTCCTTTTTTGGATGGCGTCAAAAAACGCTCCAAAAATGCAAGAACAATAACGTGTACGACTCGTTTTTTGTTGGTGTGCCCGTTGGCGAGAAAACCGGCCTGCTGACGATAATGCCCCGCGCAGACTGCGCCAGACAAAACCGAAAGTTGTCTGATACGCCAGACTGTCGCTTTTCATCGCATGTGCATACCACCGTTGACGGAGAAATCGGTGCCCGTGACAAAGCCAGCTTCATCGGAACAGAGAAATGCCACCAAAGCCGCGACTTCGTCCGGTTGACCGAGTCTGCCGACCGGAATCTGAGGAAGAATTCGTGTTTCCATTACGTCCTTGGGGATCGCCGCAGTCATGGTCGTGGCGAGATAACCGGGCGACACCGTGTTGACGGTAACGCCGTATCGCGCCGTCTCCAGTGCGAGCGACATAGTGAAACCGTGAATGCCCGCTTTTGCTGCGGCGTAGTTGGTTTGCCCGAATGCACCGCGCGCGCCGTTCACGGAGCCGATATTCACGATCCGCCCGAATCCCTGCTTGACCATTCCACCGAGAAATGGCTTCGTCATGTTGAACATGGAATCGAGATTGGTGCGTAAGACCTTATCCCAATCTTCCTTGGTCATTCTTGCAAAGCTTGAATCGCGCGTAATGCCCGCGTTATTCACAAGAATGTCCACCATACCGAATTCGGTGAGCACGCGCTCTGCGCAATGCGCACACGAATCGAAGCTGGAGACGTCGACCTCGAACGCAACGAAACGGCGACCTACATCCAGTTCATGGACGAGCCACGTGGCAACGTGATCGTTGCGCTCCGAATGCGAGAGGGCGACCACCGTGCCTGCATCGTGGAGACGTCGGCTAATGGCGGCTCCGAGGCCGCCCATGCCGCCAGTAACGAAAGCAACGCGTTTGGCTGACATGATGTTCCCCTTGTGAGCGAGGCCGTCGGCGGCCGGTGATTGAGTCGATTTACTGAATTGTCCGGAGATTTTCGGCTCCCGACACTCCCCTCGATGAACCATGCCGACCGCCGGTTTTATGCTACGGTACGGCAAGGCCGCGACATTGGCATGCTCTGATTGAAACGAACCTGCGCCGGCCATTGTGTAGGCTCGGGGGCCGATTGCGGCAGTCGCGAGGTAGCTGCGCACCATGGACTGGCATGAAGCCTCGATTTTGTTGCTATCGTGAGCGGCCGAGGCCGCACTACAAATCTCCTAAATCGAAGCGATGTCGCGCCGGACACTCTGCAGTCAACAAGGCTCGTTGCAGGACTTCGCAGAAGAACGCATGCGTTCGCAGCGCAAACGTAAATTTCGCGCCGTACGGATTGAATGGTGTCACGGATTTTCCTCTCATGACGGATTTCCTGACGCGATAAGGCGATCCGCAATTATCCGGTTGGAAGCAGCTGCAAACGCGCACGCCACGATTGCGTGTTCAATATAGGCGTTTCGGTCAACAGCGGGCTTAACATGGATCAATCATCGAAGAGATACCGTTGCCGCACTTGGCAGTGTAGTGTTCCGACCTTCCTCGCACGCTATTCGTCGGGTTCTCTCGGGGGTTCATCTGCCCAGCACGGCTGGTAAATAGGGAGGGGCGCAGCTAGGTTGTGTTATGCCCCTTTGTCAAAGCCTGCAATGTGGATGAGCACAAGCACGGAGAATCCGACGAAACGCAACCAGCGAGGGCCTCGCGCCATCGCTCGTAGCGTCTGCCGCTTCCTGCGGAAGCGGTTGAGCCAGCCAAAGCTGCGTTTGACCAGCGGCGCCAAAAATACACGGAGCGCCTTTTCGCCTCCGGCGGCTTGACGACTTAGTGGTCAATGCCTTCGTCGAGTGGAGAGTGCGCAGGTTCTTCGTCTGTGCACCTCCGGTCGTCGAAAGCCAGTCCGACCGGTGGCCTGCAGAACCCGATGCGCCAGCTTCCCGACCGGCGCGCGCTCCGCTAGTTCGCCAGCCTCACGTGCACGGCAAGCGACTGCCCACGGTATCAACCGCCGTGCGGTGCGCGTCGAGAATGACCGCGCTGTGTTGAAGGCGGTGTTCCTGCGCAACCCGGATGATCGAACGCAGGTCATTGACATAGCCCCGAAGCAGCTTGCCTGGATTCAGCGCCGCGCTGCGTCTGCTGGTAGACCACCTCCCTCAGCTATTGGGTAACAAACGCGACGCTCACCCGCTCTCATAATCCAGCGCAATGCGTTGAGCCCCTCGCGCAGCATGTAGCAGCGCCGTGGTGGGCCCTTACTCATCAAGGTCAGCGTACGGAGCGGCGACGTACCACTGTTCATCTGATATATCCGTTGGGGGCTGGGTTTCTTCTTCTTGCCATGGGTACCAAGCCTGGCGGAAAGGTCATAACGGATTGTAAAGAATATTGAGTTTGAGAGTGTCCCCTATTACTGATGAGGACTGCATGATAATCAACATGGCGGTCTACTCAAGTAGAAAGCTGCGCCGAACGTTGTGATCGCATCGCAAACGAGCTTTCAGGGCAACCTCATCAATGAGTTAATCTCGGGACCAAACAAGGGAGGTGTTAGCAATCGACGCACGTTTCCATGATTTATCGATCCACGAGGTTCTTGTAACAGTGCCTTCATGGTAGCTTGGGTGTGTATTTTGCCGAAGGCAGTCTAACGCGCCATGTCTGTAAGAAAGTTATTAACGATTGACGATGTCTAGGGAAGGTCTGCACAACTCGTTTTCAGAGAGTTGGCCGTTTGCCACTTGCGTTGTATCAGCCATGAGAGTCTGCTGGCAGGTTGGTCGCCTGGCTTTTTGAAGCGTGACGACCACTGTTTGCCG
>NZ_JBFPKN010000082.1:0-4851 GCF_040948805.1 Paraburkholderia sp. BR13439
TCGTCATTCGTCGCTTGGCTTCGTATCGCCAGTTCAGTTTCTGCAAGACTGGATCAAGGCTCAGCAGACCAAGGATGTCGCTGCGTAACTCGGGACCTGTGGAAGGCGAAAAACCGAGGGAAGCTCATTTCTCGCCGACATACGACAGCGGTATGCCGTCACGATCCTGTCGCGACGTGTACGCTGGGCCGTTGGCGTTCAGGGGAAGATCTGCATCATCTGGAATCTGGGGCATTGCGTGTCTCCGTTGCTGTGCTGCCTGATCAGTGAAACGGCGAACTAGCCATGCAGCAATGCTTGTACTTGTGGCCACTACCGCACGGGCACGGCTCGTTGCGCCCGATCTTCGGTTCTTCTCGGCGCATGGGCATACGCGCCGGGATGTGCGCCAGTGCCCGCCGATGCGGCTCGAAGTAACGGTAGATATGGGGCAGTCCGGCGATCATCGTTTCCAGCAGTTCCTCGCGCTTTTCTGCCGGGATCTGTGGTGGCCGCATCTGCGGGTCGGGATTGTGCTCATGATGCAGCATCATGATCGGGATCATCGGTCCACCGTGGTCCTCGTCATGGATCAGCTCACCCCAGCTCGCGGGACCCATCTGTACGCCGCGCATGAAGCCGTGTGCCCAGTCGTTGGCCGGGGCAACACCATCCTCTCGCTCGAGCAACACAGGCAGGTACACATTCGGCTCATGCAGCGTTTGCTGCAATTCCGTGCTGATCGTGTTCCAGTGACGCATGAGCAGCTCGACGATTTCTGTGGCCTGTCCGTCACTTTCAAACGAAAAATCTTCCCCCCAGATCTGCGGCAGATACTCGCTGGGAAACACGATGTCTGGCCCGCAAATCAACGCGACGAAATAGCCGTCGAGCGTTTCGATGTTCATCGCTGCATCGCCGATGGAGTCGAGAAACCCGGCGAGACGGGCGAAATCGTCGTCGGCAAGCGGTTGTTGGGACGTCAGGTTATTCACGGCAGATTTTCTCTTCGCGAGGTCGAGGCGGCTATAGCCGATGATTATACGATGTTGAGCTCGTCGGGTATGGCGGCAGGATCGATCGCCCCTGTGGCAGTTCACGAGGGGCGCCGAATGCGCGGCTCTGTCCCCGGCAGCGGCCGCAGCGCCCTGAACTTGCCGGCCTGAAGCTTGCGATCTTGTTGCCAGACATAGTCGCCCATCAGGTTGATGTGTTCCCAGCCAAGCGGTGACAGATACGGCAGCAGCGTAGCGTCGGCCGGTACACCACGGGCGTGCATGGTCTGTACAGCCCGCTCGAGGTAGACGGTGTTCCACAGCACGATCGCGGCGGTGACCAGATTCAGACCGCTGGCGCGATAACGCTGCGCCTCAAAGCTACGATCGCGGATTTCACCGAGGCGGTAGAAGAACACCGAGCGCGCAAGCGCATTGCGGGCCTCGCCCTTGTTCAAGCCGGCATGAACGCGTCGGCGCAGTTCGACGTTCTGAAGCCAGTCGAGAATAAAGAGCGTGCGCTCGATGCGGCCGATTTCCCGCAGTGCGACAGCGAGTCCGTTCTGTCGCGGATAGCTGCCAAGCTTGCGCAGCATCAGCGAAGCCGTGACGGTGCCCTGCCGGATCGACGTCGCCAGACGGAGAACCTCGTCCCAGTTCCTCCGGATGTGCTTTTCGTTGTACGTGTCGCCGATCATTGAGGCAAGCGCAGGATAATCCTTGGGATTGCCTGGCACATACAGCTTCATATCGCTGAGATCACGGATCCGTGGCGCAAACCGGAAACCAAGCAGATGCATCAGCGCAAAGACGTGATCGGTAAATCCGTTGGTGTCAGTGTAATGTTCCTGGATGCGCAGATCTGACTCGTGATACAGCAGTCCGTCGAGTACATAGGTCGAATCGCGCACACCGACGTTCACGAGGTTCGGATAGAACGGCGCGTACTGGTCGGAGATGTGCGTGTAGAACATGCGTCCGGGCTCGGCGCCGTATTTCGGATTCACGTGTCCCGTGCTCTCGGCCTTGCTGCCCGCACGGAAGCGCTGCCCATCGGATGACGAGGTGCTTCCGTCGCCCCAGTGGGCGGCGAACGGATGGGCGAACTATGCGTTGACGAGTTCAGCCAGCGCCTGTGAGTAGGTTTCGTCCGGATGTGCCACGCCTGCAGCCACGACAGTTTCGCGTAGGTGGTACCGGGGCAGGCCTCCGCCATCTTCGTCAGTCCGAGGTTGATCGCGTCGGCCAGGAGCGTCGTGAGCAGCAGAGTCTTGTCTTTCGCTGTCTCACCGGTCTTCAGGTGCGTAAAGTGGCGGGTGAAATCGGTCCACGCATCAACCTCCATCAGCAACTCGGTGATTTTCACGCGCGGCAGCATGACCGATGTCTGGTCAATGAGTGCCTGGGCCGCCTCGGGTACCGCGGCATCGAGCGGCGTCATTTTCAGGCCCGATTCCGTGATGATCGCATCGGGCAGCCCGTTATCGGCGGCGAGGCGGTTGACGGTTGCCAGTCGCTGCTCTAGCAACTGCCGCCGCTCCTTCAGGTAACGGTCGCAATCAGCGATGATCGGCAGCGGCAAGACATTGCCCTGCATGATCGCTTGGAAATTCTCTGTCGGCAGCAGGTAGTCGTCAAAGTCCCGGAACTGGCGTGAGCCCTGCACCCAGATGTCGCCTGAGCGTAGCGCGTTCCTCAGCGCGGCGAGCGCGCACAGTTCGTAGTAACGGCGATCGATACCGCTGCCGGGCATCACGAGTGGTTTCCAGCGTGGCTTGACGAAGGCGGTGGGCGCGTCAGCAGGCATTTTTCGCACTCCGTCGTTGTCCATGGCGCGGATCGTATCGACGGCGTCAAGCACATCCGTCGCCGCAGGAGCGGCACGTAGTTTCAGGATGTCCAGGAAGGCCGGGACGTACCGGCGCAGTGTCGCATAATGATCCTCGATCTGATGCAGAAAATCGAACGCTTCGGGCTGGGCAAGCTGCTCGGCTTCGCTGACGCTTTTCGTGAACGCCTCCCACGACATGACGGATTCGATCGCCTCGAACGCGTCGCCGCCGTTTTCCTTGGCTTCCAGCAGAGCCCGGCCCAGCTTCCCGTACAGTCTCACCTTGTCGTTGATGGCTTTTCCCGAACGATGAAACTGCTCCTGATGCTTCTTTTTCGCGGCATTGAAGAGCCGTCCGATGATGCGGTCGTGCAGATCAACGATCTCGTCAGTGACCGTCGCCGTAGCTTCGATCACGATGGCCACCAGGGTGGCATGACGGCGTTGCTTTTCGAATCTGGCCAGGTCGGCCGGCGTCATCTGCGCGCCTTCGCGGGCGATCTTGAGCAGACGGTTCCGGTGCACCATCCGGTCGAGGCCCGCGGGCAGGTCAATGGCGTGGAGGATTTTGAGGCGGTCGATATGCTTGAGCATCTGGCGTGAACTCGCCTTCCCCGGCGGCAGCCGCAGCCATGCGAGCCATGTCATGCGGCCGTCATCACGGCGCGTCAATAGCTGGTCGAGTCTTGTCCGGTGCTCATCCGACAGTGATAACGTAAGAACATCGTAGATGCGGCGGGTCGCGCGGGTGACGGCCTCCGCGCAGATCCGCTCAATCACGTTCGCGCCGGGCAGCAGGATTGCCTGTTGGCGCAGGTATCCGACCAGCGCCTGCGCGAGCACCAGGCCTTTGTCGGTCTGCATCGCCAGATCAACAAGGGCCTGCACGGCCGGACGGTAGTCACGCACTGTGAGCAATCGCAACTGCAGCGCGGCCTGCAGTTCGAGCAGATGTTCGCGACGCGTCTGGTCCCGCCTTGCATACTCTTTCCAGAGCATCGGTTCTATGCTGAGCTGCCCGGCAACGTACTCCAGCAGCGCAGGCGGCGGTTCGACGCCTGCGCCTAGGATAATCCCCGGATAGCGCATGCAGCAGAGTTGGACGGCGAAACCCAGACGGTTGGCCGCGCCCCGGTGCTGGCCGATCAGCGAGAGTTCCGCTTCGTTGAATGTGTAGTGGCGGATGATCTCATCATGGCTCTCCGGAAACGAGAAGAGACTGTCGCGCTCGGCAGGCGAGAGAATGGAACGTCGTGGCATGGTTGGCTCGGCAAGGGGCGGGGATGGTGCCGACAGGGTTTGCGGCACTGATTCCACCGGATTGACGGTTCAGGAAAGCGCAGTGTAATTCGTTCTATCGTCATAATCCTTCTTATGGCGATAGCAAGTTGTGGTGAAATTGTTTGGTATCGCGTGGCCAACCCATAGCGCATCACCACTGTCGTTCACTGAACGTCAGCAAAGTCGACATGCTGTCGATGGATGCGCCCAGCGTATGACAGATCCACTCGTAATGCGTTGAAAAACTCCCTTTCCTGCGCAACCGGACCGGCAGCCGAAAAGTCGGCCTCTCAGATCGCACTATGCGCCGCTCGTGAGCATCGGTGAAGGTTGAGAGGACACGCCCGTGACGATCGTCGCGCTTGGTCGGCGGGCAAGTCTCATCCGCTTCCAGCCGATCGTCGGCACTCAAGAACCAGCAGGTCTTCAAAGATGTGCTATCTTGAATCATTGCCCCTGTCACTGCTCTCGGGGAGAAGGATATGAGCTTCAAAACAGCAATAGAACTAACCAAAAAATATTATGGCAACTATCCAGGTCCCACAGAAGAAACCTACGCACTAGCCGAAAAAGTTGCGGATTTTTTCAAAGAAAACGCGATCTCAGCGGCGGGCGTGATTGCCGTTGCGATCGGCTCGGATAATCCAGAGGATTTTTAGCAGGGCGGAAACGGCGCAGTGAGCAGGATAAGGGCTCCGCAAACGAGCCGTTTCTGCCCTGCTAAAAATTCCTTGAGCTAAGCCGCTCCAGTGTCGGTGGCTATGG
>NZ_JBFPKN010000083.1:0-4710 GCF_040948805.1 Paraburkholderia sp. BR13439
ATGATCCTCAGAAAGCTGCGGCGTTTTTACGTCCTTGTACTTGTCGCATTGCTCAACCGCTCCGCGGCTTCCGCTTCGACACCATGAACGGCGTCGTCGCCGAAAACGAATTATTCAGACCCGACTAGGGACTCAGAAAAAACATTACATTGTTTCCGCCGATGCTGACTGCACCGTAGACCCGTACTGGCTGCATGCGCTGATTGAAAAGATGGTAGAGGAAAACGGGGATATTGGCACCTGCAACTACTACTACAACGAAGAAGCATTCCGCAATCGTCCCACCTTTTCCGGGAAATCCAAAAAACCCTGCGCTGCCGGGAGGTGTCGTTTTCGCTCTTCGGCGGTTTTCCCGACGGCAAGGGTTTTGCCGTGGAGCGGACTCTGTACGACAAAGTGGGAGGTATCGAAATCTTCTATCAGCTGAGCAACGGCCGCTTCTATGGGGACTTGTTTGTCAAGCCGTGTTCGATCGTCAGGTAAGCGGATCAGATTTCATCCCAGCACCTTTGTATTGCGTGTGATGTGAAGCGGGCGTGCTGCACGGTGGCTTGATCCTGATCCCAGGCCGGGGTATGACGAGCGTTCCAGCCAGTGCCGGAACGAACTTCTATCCGTGCAGGATGTGAAGGTGCTGCACCTCATGCAGCATGCGCGCGAGGCGCACTGGCTGGCAAACCCCAGTTACCGGCGCACCCCATCTTAGGGGGCGGTCACCGTGTCGTGACCCCCGGCCGTTTCGGGTGCGTCGACCTTTGATCATGATGTGTTCCTTGCTTGGGCACGCAAACGATGTTGACCCCGGAACTTCAAGGAGCAGCAGCTTTGAGCGAAGCCCCGGCCGGAATCTCGCCGTGCTCGAGGTAACGCCATAGGGCGATGGCGAGACGTCGTGCCAACGCGACGATGCCCACACGTCGCATGCGCTTGCCGTTGCCCGCAAAGCGCCGGTTGAACCACTGAGTCATGAGGCTGTCGGGCTGCAGGCGTAACCAGCGCCAGGCCAGTTCGACGAGTATCGTGCGCGCTCGTCGGTTACCGGCTTTGCTAATGCCTTGTTCGATCTGGCTATTTCCGCTGGCGTACGGCGTGGGCGTCAGTCCCAGACATCCGGCGACCTCACGCCGGTTGGCGAAACGTCGCCAACCGAACACTTCCTTGACCAGCACCCAGGCGCCCTTGGGGCCAATCGCGCGCAGCTGGGCGAGTTGGGCCACCAGCGGGTGCTTGCCCTCGGCCAGCTCCTGGCGCCGGGTGGCTTCGAGCATCTTCGTCTGTTGCCTGACCAGCGCCAGCCGCGCACTCTCGCGCTCGATCTCGCCGCAAAGCGCGGCTGGTATCTGCCCGCGGTGGTTTGCCCACCACTGCGCCCAGTCGCGCCCGCCGATGATGACCTGCGGACGTACGTTGTGCAGCACCAGCAGTGAGCGGATGCGGTTCGTGTGGGCGACACGCTCCTGAGTCAGCCGGGCCAGTTCACGATGCGTGCGGCGAGCGTCCTCCTGCTCAGGTGTGGGCTCGCGTAGCACCGACCAGACGCGCTCGCCGGCGTGGTGGCGCCTGAGCATCGTCAGCAGCTTGTCGCCGTCGAGCCGGTCAGTTTTGGCCCGTCTCGCGCGTCGATTCACTTCAATGCTGGCGGCATCAACCACGAGGTTGTCGATGCCTTGCCCCGTCAACCAGCGGTGCAGCCACCAGCCATCCCGGCCAGCCTCGTAGCAGGAATGTACCTTGGCCCCAGGCGCAAGCCGGCAGCGCTCCCTCGCACGGCGTACACAATTGAGCACCGCTGCCGTGTCGCCGCCTTGCACGCTGTAACGCCTTGGGCCACGACGACTATCGCTCGCCGTCAATATCCAGGATTTGTCGCCGAGTTCAAAGCTTATATATAGCTCGACGTCGATTGCCGTATTCTCGTCTTGTGGGACTGCTTGGGTCGTGGACATTTCCGTCTCCTTCGCACAGAGTTGGAAATTCCGTTTTAGCTAAACGGACCTTTCTCCGGTAGTCCCACATAGCATCTTTGTAGAACACCTCTCCGACGACTGGGACTTTGGAATCCGGGTAATCGCCGAGGGCGGCAAGCCGGCTTACGCACGGGATTCCCGTGTGGAAATTAACAGTCGTCGCGTCGATACGATGCTAGACGAAGTAATCAGTGGTACTGCCTATGGGCAGGACGGCATCATCATCATGAAAGATGTACGTCCGGGGGAGGAAAAGCAATGGTCAACGCTGTACGACACTACTCCCGCACAGTCACAGCAGGTCTGGTGCTACTCCATTAAAGACTACGTTCCCAAAAACATTGTGTTGCCGGCGCTGCTCAATCCACAGATTTTGCTGGATGACATCACCGTGCGTCATTTTTTTACCGGGCCAGTGGCTGACCGTCTGTATCAGCGTATCCATGAAATTATGCGCGATTCAGGAATCGTCGACTTCAAACCGATCCACGCCTACAAAACCCCAGTCTATCGGCTCTATCTCGAGTTCCGTGATGAAATTTTCAGTGCCATGCGCCGCGCCATTGGTGACGATATCGGTTTCCCGCCGCCGTTGCCGGAGTGTTTTGATGTGGTCAAACCCGAGGATTTCGAGCGCTTTGTCTACTATTTTTGTGAAGACCGTGAGTCCGGCGAAGCGCGCAACTACTTCGCTAACGGCGGGGTATTCTGATGAATAACGAAATTCTGAACTCACTAAATGCTATCGATACGAATTATCCTGTGCCGCGAGTACACGATTTTCTCTCCCGCCCAGAGAACACCGCATTTCTGGAGTATGTCTTTAAAGATCCGTTCGGCTGCCACGTTTTCCATGGCGATATCTGTAGTTATCCACTCGGCGCTTTCTTTGATGACATGGAATGTGATATCAAACAGGCAAAACAGATTCATCTTTGAGCATATATCCCAACTTGCCGCTACCGCTGCCATTTCTGTCAGTACCCGACGATCACTCTGAATCCACAGACCATTTCGTCACAGGCAGTGTTCCGGGATTTGGTGGCTTACAACGTCAAAGAGGCCACTATGTGGCTTCAGAACGTGCCGTGTCTCGCACATGCAGAAGTCGGCGAATTCAACATCTTCGGCGGCACGCCATCGCTGCTTCCTGAACCCGAGTTGCGGTGCCTGATGGATTTTTATCAAGGCCATTTTAACTTTTCTGTTGCTACCATGCGCTTTGAAGGCGAGCCGGGTACTCTGACCAAGCAATACCTCCAACTGTTAAAAGAGTTGGGCTTTACCAAAATCAGTTTTGGTGCGCAAGCCTTCGACGACCGTATTATCTCGGCGTGCGGGCGTATGCATTCCGCCAAACAGTGCTTGGATGCAATTTTTAACGCGCGCGAAATCGGCTTCGACTGGGTCAGTCGTCGACCTTATCTACGGTATGCTCGTCCAGAGCGTTGACGATGTGAAATACGACATCGAGAAAATTCTCGAACTGGATCTTTCCCACGTGGTATGCACCAAGCTACACATGGAAACGCTTCTGAAAAAGCGTACCGGTGTTTCCGGCGAGCGAGAAAGTCTGTGGCAAAAAAAGGGGGGCTTATTAACATTCATAAGATGAACTTCCCCGGGCTGGGTAAGCAATATCAGATGCGCGAGCTAATTGAGAAGTACCTCTCGCCCGGATATCTCGAACATCCGACTACATACTTTCACCGGAACCATCAGCATCCGAAGAAGTGGAAAGGGCTAGTGACCGACCTCGATAAGCAGTACCCCGAAGTGGCGATCGGTCTTGGGGGCAGCTCGAAATGTGCCCGGGCCGAGGCCATCAACATCACCAGCTACAGAAAATACAAGGAAGCTCTGGATGAAAACTATCAGCCCATTGAGGAAAGCCGGGGAGTCTCACCATATCAGCGCGAAGTGAACGCTTTTAAAATGGCCCTCTCCACACTGGTTCCGGTAAGTGACAATGTGTTCAGACAGCGTTTTGAAGGCAAAAGCTTCTTCGACAACCCTATTATTCGCCCCACGCTCAGAACGCTGGTTGATAAAGTGCTGGTAACAATCGACAGAGATGTTGTAACCCTTACCTCCAATGGAGTTACGCTGGTCGAAGCCGTGATTAACACCCAATTCGTGACCTCGGAAGTCTAAGGAGAGCGCTGTAGCGTACGCCGTTGAGAACCAGCTCACGCAGAGAAGGATTATCAGAGCCATCGCTCAAGCATAGGGTGCCGGTCCGCAAAATCCCTGACTCATGAGTAAGCAGGCGTAAAGCGCTTTTGTTGCGATACGGATAGAAATCGTCGAAATTGTCTGCTTTGTGTGTTGGTTCCATCGTTGAAGTTCTTTAAGCGCCTTTCAAGGTTTGGTGTTGACTTGTTGGTATAGATTTCGCGTAAAGGTACCCGACCGAATTACTCTCATCGGAGTGGCGGTTGTGAAACTTGACATTCTGGAGAAACGACTATGAGTACAGTGATTAGCAATGCGGCTTATGGTGTCTGGAACAACACCATTGACGTCACCGATCAGGTTCGACAGCAATACGCAAACGGCACGCGCGTGTTTGTCGCCGGTAATCAGTATGGCGATCCTTCCCCTGGAGACCGTAAGTAGTCGGGTCTGAATAATTCGTTTTCGGCGACGACGCCGTTCATGGTGTCGAAGCGGAAGCCGCGGAGCGGTTGAGCAATGCGACAAGTACAAGGACGTAAAAACGCCGCAGCTTTCTGAGGATCAT
>NZ_JBFPKN010000084.1:0-4110 GCF_040948805.1 Paraburkholderia sp. BR13439
CAACCGTTTCCGGCGTCTCGCACGTGACTATGAACGGCTCCCCGAAACTCTCGCTGGGCTTCATTTCGTCGTCTTCGCAATGCTCATGCTTGTCCACGCCGTGTCAGTACTTCAAAGTTCCTAACACTCTCTAAACTCTCATTCTTACCGCGACAGAACCTATAGCGGCGCACCCAACGCAGAATCGTCGTGTGAGCCAGCGACAACCCTCGCTCAGCCATCATCTCGACGAGATCGCGCAGGCTGAGTTTGTAGCGCAGATACCAGCGCACACAAAGAATGATCACCTCACGGTCAAAATGACGGCCAGCGAATAGCCCGTCCAGACTCTTCAGCGCTTGTTCATCGCGGCTTCTCAAATCGGTCAGGGCGACACTCTAACCGATCCTTGCGCTATTTGCACCACAACCAACCGAGGAGTGTTCACTGCAAATGAACCATCCCCGAATCCTCTTTCCGTCGACCAATTTGATCCGCAGGTTCACTCTCTCGATGGCGTGAAAGCTCTCTTCACGGGTCACACGGCCAACGGATTGGAGCGCATCCTGATCGATCTGTTTTGAGAGCAGGCGCCTTATCGCCTTTTCATGAAATCTCCTATGTGCATAATCGCACTCGGCTTTCTATCAAAGAAACTTCCAAAACGTATCAAAACAATTTGATTCCACAAAATTACGTTTTTTGCATAAGATCGCGTCAAATTTAAGGCGCGCACGCTCTTTCGCTGGTCTGTCGTGGCCACAGGTCAGATCCATCTTCGATGTTTGACCTAGGACAAAGCGCGTCCGTGATTGGCGTACAGTTGCTCACGGCGATGCCAACCTTTATGCGATCCGGAGCGGGATGGCACTGTAAGGGCGACGACGTTTGCGTTCTATTAACAAATGACATTCCCTCACTCAGGCAGTAATCGAGGTGCTCGTGTCATCTCCCCTAGGCATAATCCATCACCCTTGCCGAACGGCGGCAGCCAGTCTGGGCAACTCAATCGGTGGGAACACATCACATTCCATGAGAAGAGATCGTAAGGTTTTGGGAGTTGTCGCGATGGCACTTCTAGCGGTTGGGTTGATCACCACGCACATCGTGTATGCGCAGGTAACGCTAAATTTCGTCAATGCAGACATCGATCAGGTGGCGAAGGCTATCGGAGCTGCGACCGGCAAAACTATCGTTGTTGACCCCCGTGTGAACGGACAACTGAATCTTGTGTCGGAAAATCCGGTGCCCGAGGACTTGGCTCTCAAGACGCTACAGTCATCGTTGCGTATGCAAGGGTTCTCTCTGGTTCAAGACCATGGTCTTCTGAAGGTGGTGCCCGAAGCCGATGCAAAGCTGCAGGGTGTCCCGACATATGTGGGCAACGTTGCACCTGCACGCGGCGATCAAGTTGTCACGCAGATACTTCATCTAAGAAACGCGTCGGCCAACAACGTTTTGCCTGTTGTGCGCTCGTTGATTTCACCAAACAACACGGTATCCGCCTATCCGTCGAATAACACAATCGTTGTCACCGATTACGCGGATAATGTACAGCGAATTGGACAAATCATCGCAGGCATTGACACACCGGGTCAGCACTCAGCAGTCGTCTTAATGAAAAACGCGAATGCGCTTGATGCGGCACCGCAACTCGCAAAGATGCTTGATCCTGGAGCAATTGGGAACACCGATGCCACGATGAAGGTTTTGGTTACCGCGGACGCACGCACCAATTCGATATTGGTGCGTGCGTCGAACGACGCAAGGCTATTAGAAGCGAAAAAACTGGCACAGCAGCTGGATGCGCCGACTGCGCAACTTGGTAATATGCACGTTGTGCCGCTGCGTAACGCTAATGCGGTGAAGCTTGCAGAGACTCTGCGGGGAATGCTCGGCAAAGGCGGTGATACCGGTTCGAGCTCAAGCGAGGGCACAAATACAGGCAATCAGAATGCCGGTTCATCCTCGTCCTTCGGCAGCAATTCAACTGGCACATCAGGGATGCCGCCATTACCCTCTGGCTCATCTTCATCGCCTCCCTTTGGTAGTTCACAGTCTGGTTCAAGTGGGACGAACAGTGCGGTTGGTCTACTTGGAAACAATAAAGATAAAAGCGATGATAATCAGCAAGGCGGGATGATCCAAGCGGATGCTGCGTCTAATTCATTAATTATCACGGCATCCGAGCCGGTATACCGTAATCTGCGTGCAGTTATCGACGAACTGGACTCCCGGCGCGCGCAGGTCTATATCGAAGCGCTTATTGTCGAACTGAATTCGGATACCAGCGCAAATCTTGGAATCCAGTGGCAGATCGGAAACAACACTGTCGTAGGCGGTACGAATCTATCGACCGGAAGCGGAAACAGCATCGTAAATTTGAGCGGTGCACTTGCGAATGGCGCAACTGGTCTCGCGACTGCAGGGCTATCGCAAGGGCTCAATATAGGTCTAGTACGCAATTTCCTCGGTGTGCAAGGTCTTGGCGCTCTGCTGCAAGCTTTTGCAAATTCCTCCGATGCAAACGTTCTTTCGACACCAAACCTCATCTCGCTTGACAATGAGGAAGCAAAAATTGTCGTCGGTACAAACGTGCCGGTTATAAGGGAATCCTATGCCAGTCTCACAAGTACCAGCGGCAGCAACCCGTCGACCCTTAACACTGTTGATCGGGTCGATGTCGGCTTGACGCTGGATATTAAACCGCAGATCACCGAGGGTGGCATCCTAAAATTACAGCTCGCTACGGAGATTTCCTCGATCGTAGGCTCCACGACCGACGTATCGACCAATCCAAACGGCCCACAATTCACTAGGCGCTCGATTCAATCTACTGTACTTGCAGACGATGGTGAGATTATTGTGTTAGGCGGCTTGATGCAGGACAATTATGTTGTTAGCAACAGCAAGGTACCGCTGCTTGGCGATATCCCGTGGCTCGGCCCGTTGTTCCGCTCCGAAAATAAAACCCGATCCAAAACCAATCTACTTGTATTCCTGCGCCCTGTCATTATCAGAGACCGGGCTACTGCTCTTGCGGTGACACAAAATCGCTACGATCACATTCAAGGTGTGCAGGGTGCATATAGATCGGATAACAATCTCATCAAGGATAAGGACGATCCGGTAGTTCCGCCGAGGCCGACAGGTCCAACTGAAGGGGGGGCAACGCTGAACCTTTTCGATCTTGACAGGCTGCGCCGTCAGCAGGCAGCGCCTCAACAAACTCCAGCCCCGACCGGCGTGGAACAACCGTAAAACGAGAGGTCAAAATTGAGTGATATAGATCCTGACGCTGATTCATCGTGCTTTGTTGTAACATTTGAGTTGGATTCAAAGGGAGACAGCCGCGCAACATTGGCGTTTCCTGAGTCCGTTGTACGGATGAATGCGAATAATTTAAGTAAATTAATCGAGACATTAGGGCGCGTACGTCTGAATATGGTGCCGCAGATCGATACTGCGCCCCCCGACCTTAATCAGAAACTGGAGTCCGTTGCCTTTCCGCCGTGGCAGATTAGCCTAGAAACGATGACTGACGGTATCTTGCTCCATTTGCGGCACCCTGGGTTTGGCTGGCAGGGGTTCGTCATTAACGGAGACGACCTAATCGCCATGCGGGACACTATTTCAGACGCGATCGCCGAAATACAGGATCAGCCTGCCCGCCCCGCCAATTAGTGCAGATAGTGGCGTTCAAGCTGATTGAAGCGGCCGAGCAGACCTGGAGAAAGATCCGCGGCGTCGACAAGTTCGAACCGCTTCTGAAGGGCATTCCCTTCAAGGACGGCACTCCGGTGATTGAAAGCACACCGGCTCCTCAAGCGCTGGCCGCCTGATCATGCCGCCCGACCCGTGTACACCATGCATGGACGCCCCCGGCTTGCCAAGGCTCTCATTTGCAACGAAGGTCAGGTAATGATTGCGGCCATGCTTCCGGACTTCACTGTCCGGCGCGAGGCCGGCGGTCCCCGATGGAATACGCTGACCGGACTCTCATCAGTCGGGTCTGAATAATTCGTTTTCGGCGACGACGCCGTTCATGGTGTCGAAGCGGAAGCCGCGGAGCGGTTGAGCAATGCGACAAGTACAAGGACGTAAAAACGCCGCAGCTTTCTGAGGATCATG
>NZ_JBFPKN010000085.1:0-4052 GCF_040948805.1 Paraburkholderia sp. BR13439
TAAAGGCCGACGCCTGCGGAGCGGTTTAGCACAAACATTTTTTTGATTACCGATCGCGGACCGGCCCCGACCGGCCTGTTCACGCGTCAGTGGCCGCGATCGCCAACCAAAAAAATCTCTGCTCTATCTCTTCAAAGAGATAGGAGGCACAGTCACGCAAGTCATGTGCTCGCCAGCGGAGCCAAACTGACCAGTGCGCGACAACCTGCGCCATGCGTCAATCGCGACGACGTCGATGTACCTGCACGGCGACGAAATGCAGCGTGCGAGGGATATGGATCAGGCCTTCTCCGCCCCAAAATAGCTCGCTACCTTGTTGATCGAAGAATTTCGAAAATATGCGGTTCCGGCTTACAACCCCAAAATCGGTGAATCATAGTGGCCTACTCAGCGGGAGGTTCCATCATTGGACTACGCTTGATTCGCATCAATGAGTCTGTCACTGGTCGGGACTATGCTACCTTCATAGTGAAGAAATGGGTTTTTCCCATTCCTACCCAGTTCGTCGGAGAAAGCGCAGTCTGCGCAGTGGAACGGAAGCGAAGGAATGCAACCGGCCATTCCACCGCGCGTGCCCAGTCAATTTAATGATTTTCCGCGAGATCATCATGTCCGGAACAGGAGTTCATGTAGATACCGAAAGCGAAATGTTTCGCGACACAACCGACCGCGAACAAGTACGCATCGGTAACTGTCTTTCCGAGCGCGAATTTGAAACTGCGTGCGTGACGGCATATGACGCTCGTCTGGACGCTGTGCCCAACGGCGGCAAGACGAGCGCCGGTGCCGCGCCCTTGGATTTGATCGAAGGCCGACGCTCAAGCCGACCCGACTGACGGAGCTTGGAAACTGAAACACACTTACTTTAACGGGAGGGCGTTATGCTGCAAACCACTGCCGATGTTTTCTCCGGCCGTCCTAATCCAACTTGGATCGTCTCAGATGATCAGGAAATCCGCGCCGCGCTCCGCGATGCAGCGAAAGTCAGCGCAGCGTCGATCTCCGCCGCTAGCGAGTCGGGAGGCCGAGGCGAGCTGCGCGGCTTCTATCTCAACGCCGCCAACGATGAGCTGGCCGCGGATCACGGCATATCATCGTCGTTGTACGTTCCGCTCGGTTCCGGCGGCGGCTCGGGCACGTCGCGTGAGCTCGCTGAACGCCTAATTAATCTTGCCTCCGATCAAGGTGTCGCGGCCGGCGCACTTGCCGATGGCGTCGAGGAATCGAATGTCATCAACCATGAAATGCTGCGCGGTCTTCTCACGCAAAAGCTGGGCAAGGAAACAGGTGTGAGTTCCCCCAATTCGAACGCGGCAGCGGAATCTGAGGCTGCCGCCGAGCTTGAGCGTGCGGCGCCTGCGGTGACTTGCTGGGTCGAGTATGCTGCCTATTATCCCGGCTTCTGGAACAACGATCCCAACATCCGCGCGCCCAACAACTGCTACAACTACGCGAGTAATAAACGCACCGACACGTTCGCCCAACCGGGCCGCAGCAGTGGACACATCAACACGGCCATCACTTGCACCGCAGTGTGATAGGGGGCGCTGAGCGACGGCTTGCACCGGCGATACGTCTGCTTCCCAGATAGCGAAAAGCCGCGTTATCTGGTCGCGCTCGTTATCGCTCCCAGCCCGGGCTTCGTGGATTTTCACTGGTATCGCAAGAACAAGGAAGGTTTCTGTTGTCACAAGCCCGGCGGAACTGCCGTCAGGAGCGTGGACAATAGCAATCGGATCATTACCGATCCTTCGACGTGCGACCGCGGACCCTACACGCAGTTTTGTGGTTACTTTTATACCTGTCGTTCGCAACGCATTCGCTGATCGCAGCACGGCCGGCCACGCATCAAGGCGCGGCAACGTCGTCTGCCTGCGAGTCGCCGGTCGGGTCGCGGTTGCATGCAGGCTACTACGGAGCGCACAGCGCAATGAGATTTCAGATCGACCTTTTCAGCGGACAGCCCAATCCGTCGTGGGTATTGACGGAGTGCGAAGTCCTCGAACTCCAACGCCGCCTAGGCGGCCTACATGCAAGCGCGAAGAATGTCCTGCCCGATCAGCTCGGCTATCGCGGTTTGCTTGGCACGGTCGAGCCAGCGTCGGCTGATGCGCGACCGCCCGCATCAGCCGACGAGGTCGTTGCCATCGAACTTGGATGCGGCGTGGTTAGGGTGACGCGCAGGAATGGCGCGGTCGAGTTTCTGGCGGACACCGGCCGCTCGGTCGAGCTGTGGCTCTTGACCACTGCTCAGGGAAACGTCGACGAGGCCATCCGGAAGGTAGCGGTCGCGGACGCCGGCCGGGTGTGCTCGTAGGCCGTCCCGCCATCAGGAGGAACCGAAGATGAATTCCGAAGTAAACCAAAACGTCACGCCCGAAACCACGGGCCGATTTATCGTGACCTTTCGTGAGGGCGCGCACAAGGATGCATTGTCGGTACTTGCCGACAGCACCGGTGTGGCCGAGTCAAAAATGTTGAAGAGCGATGATTTCGGCGCGTCCGGTTTGGATGTGGAGCGGGTTCCGGCAGACGGTGGCGCGGTGCTGGATACCCTCGGGATCGCGGTGGTCAACATCGACCCAAGTGCCGCCGGCTCGCTGGCGATGACGGCGGGCGAGGATTCCGCTATCTTGGCGGTCGAACCCGAGGGCGTGATGTATGCGCTGGGGGAACCGAGTCCGATGTCACTCGACTATTTGCGCGGTTTCCGGGATGCTGCTCAAAGCCTGTATGCGTCGGCCAGCGAAGGGCCGGCGGGGGAAGATCTGCTCGATGTCGAAGCAGCGTTTGTCGACACGGCAACGCTGACCTGGGGACTGCAAGCCACCAAGGTGGCGACGTCGCGGTATTCAGGCCAGGGAATCAATGTGGCGGTGCTGGACACGGGGTTCTTCTTGGCGCATCCAGATTTCGTCGGCCGCCAGATCGAACCGACATCGTTCATCGCCGGAGTGGCCAGCGCCAACGACGGCCACGGCCACGGCACGCACTGCATCGGCACCGCTTGCGGCCCGCTGCATCCCGCTTTGGGGCCGCGCTACGGCATTGCTCACAAGGCCACGATCTTCGTCGGCAAGGTGTTGACAGATCAGGGACGTGGCGTTGACGGCGACGTCCTCGCTGGCATCGACTGGGCAGTGAGGAACAAGTGTCATGTGATTTCGATGTCGCTGGGCGCAAACGTCGCCACGACCTCGGTGGCATACGAAACTGCTGGCCAACGCGCCTTGGATGCCGGATGCATGATCGTGGCCGCCGCAGGCAACAACGCGCAGCGCTCCGCTGGCCAGTTTAGCTTCGTTTCGCGACCAGCTAACAGCCGATCGTTCATGGCGGTCGGTGCGCTAGACTCGGGCTTGCGCATTGCCGACTTTTCGGCTCGGGACACGGTTCGCCAG
This sequence comes from Paraburkholderia sp. BR13439, assembly GCF_040948805.1. Taxonomy (NCBI): domain Bacteria; kingdom Pseudomonadati; phylum Pseudomonadota; class Betaproteobacteria; order Burkholderiales; family Burkholderiaceae; genus Paraburkholderia; species Paraburkholderia sp. BR13439. The sequence goes on from NZ_JBFPKN010000085.1 coordinate 3,402, forward strand.
CCCGGCACGGCGGTAGACATCGCAGGCCCGGGCGTCGCCGTGTACTCGTCGTGGTCGATGCCCACTCGTTACCGCACCATCTCGGGAACCAGCATGGCGACGCCGCATGTGGCGGGGATCGCGGCACTCTGGGCGCAAGCTAGCGGCGCACGCGGCGCGGCACTGTGGCAGCGTCTCATCGCCAATACGCGCGGACTGTCGTTGCCGACGTCCGATGTCGGCTGGGGTTTGACGCAAGCTCCCTGAACTTTAGTGACGAATAAAAGACGCCCTTCCATCGCGGGGCGGAAGGTCAGAAGCTAGGTGTCCACGTGGACGCCTGCACACTGACACTGATGACAGAGAACAAAGACCTCAAGAGCCGTCTGGTGATTGGCGAGAAGCGCGACGGCCGACGCGAGTATGACGAAGCCGCACGTGACGAACTGGTCAGGATGTGCCTGAAGCCCGGTGTGTCAATCGCGCGCACGGCCATGGAGCACGACGTAAATCCGAATCAGCTTCGCAAGTGGATTACTCGCTACGGCTTTGTCCGGATGGGGGTATTGCAAAGATGCTGCGGGTTGTGTAAAAGCGCAACATCATGAAGCCAGCATTGAATAATGCCATATAAAGCCAGACTAAAGACGGGTGAACCGCGCAAGCGCAAGA
>NZ_JBFPKN010000086.1:0-3681 GCF_040948805.1 Paraburkholderia sp. BR13439
CCGCTCGCGCAGACCGTCGACGACTACGCCGCGCTTCTTCCCTGGTGCATGCCCGCCGAACTGCGGTAAGTCTATTGCCCTGTTCAACAACTCTGATGGGCGTCGTTAATTGACCGCTTACGTTGCAACCATTGCGGTGACAATGAGGTTCGCTTTTTCAGAACTTCCAGTTTAAATTGCCTTGCACCGTATGATCGGATTGCCGGCTAGCCAGCGAACCCGAATATCCGATGCTGAGGCGTCCATTCTTGCCGATATCGATCCGAGCATCCACGCTTAGCACTGCCGCATCTTTCGCAACCGGCACGCTCGCGACCGAGAAACCGTCGCTGCCAGAAGCGAATGCAAGCGTCGCAACCGGACGGCCGCTCGTCAGCGCGTGCTGCCAGCCGAGGCTCCCTTGCAGCGTAAGCTGCATCATCGATGTCAGCGTGAACTGCGTTGTGCCGCGCATGCCGAGCGTTGTAAACGACACATCGTTGTTGCCTTCCTGAGCGCGCAGCGTGGCCGCACCGCCTGTCTCGGCCATTCCATGATTGTTCAAATGAACATAGGCGAGCTGCCCGAACGGCTCCACGTCGGCTGCTCCGCTAAGGTTTAGACGATAAGCGGTCTCGGCGAACACCTGGGTCGTTTCTGCGTTCAGCGTGCCGCTTTCGTGCTCAGACGTCGCGCCATACTGCACATAGCGATCCATGCCACCGCGGTGCCACGCGTGCTCTACGCCCGCGCGCAGCCCGAGCGCGCTGGGCTGCCAGGCCGCATATGCACCGAGATGAAAGCTGTCGAATGATGCAGACGACGGCTGGTCACGCAGATTGACGCCGCTATGGCTGTAGCCGGCGAGGCCACCCACGCGAACACCATAGTGCACCATTGCATCTGCACCCGCGAGGAAGCCACCTGTCGAACTGGTGTATCCATTGACGCCAGCACCCCGTGCGCCCCCCCACGAGCCCAACAGGCGCGCCCAAGCGCCTGACTGTGTCGAGGCGGCATCACGCGTAGCCCAGAGCCGCCCGAACACCGCGTCGCGTACCTGACGGCTTTCATTGATGAGCGTCGCGTAGGCGGCAGGATAAATTTCACCCGTCAGTTGTCCAAATGTTGCCTGTGGCACCTGTGCGGAGGTTGCGAACAGCACACTGTTGTACACTGCGCTGCCCGGGTTCAGTGTCTCCATCGCGCGAGCGACACTGCGTTCGTTATCCGTACCCGCGACGCTCGCGAACGGCGTCGCGCTTCGATTCACGGTGAGACTGACGCTCGTCGGACCATATGCGAGCGACGGCAACACGAACAGGTAGCCACCAGGCGTCGCAAACTGACCTTCGACGCCTCCTGCGGCGTTCAAAATGTCGAAACGCTGACCCAGAATCGAGCGTGACTGTTCGAGACTAAGGGGTGGGGGTGAATGTTCAAGCGCAAGGCTGAGCGTGCCATTCGCGATACGCGCTTTACCACCTGCGTCGATCCGGTCGCTTGCTCCGCTCGGCGAAAGTTCGACCGCATAGGTTGATCCTGTTGCGAAATTCGCGTCATTCGTTACTTTCAACAGGCCGATCGAATGTCCAGGGGCGACCGTTCCTCCTTCATTCACGTTCAGAGATTGCAGTGCGCCGTTGCCGCTAACGCCCCCTCCGTTACCGACCGCGACGTTGCCGCTTGCTCCGTCGAGCGACGCAAAGCCGCGTGCCAGCAACACGTCACCCGTCCTCCCTGTATTCGTTACGGCTACGGTTCCGCCTTGGTCGATCGACAACTGTGCGCTTGTGCCGGCGATCGTTGCGCCGCCACCGTTCACCGCAACATCAGCCGTCCGGCCGTTCACTGTGAGCCGTCCAGCTGCATTGACCATCGCGCCGGAGGCGATCGAGCCGTCGATCCGCAATTCCCCGCCGTCAACTGTTGTTAACCCGCGATAGGTATTGTTCCCCGACAGGGTCAGCAGACCACTGCCTGACTTTGTCAGGCTACCTTCATAGGCACGTGTCTGGTAAGCAGACTCGCGCGCGGTGCCGATCTCGTACGCTGTCTTGTCGCTGTCGCTCGCATTCGAGGGCAGTCCCTGCGTCCAGCCCTTCGTTTTCAGCGTATCGAGCCACGATTGATGCTCTGCTGCGTCTTCTTTCTGACGCGCGGCGAGTGCAATGTCCGAAATGTCGTTCGACCATACATCCGACATGCCAGAAGGCAAATTAACATGGAACCGACCCAGCAACTGGCTGGGGCCGTTCATTGCCTTCTGTAGATCTGGGAGCCCCCAGCCTGCCACCGCATTGGGCACGTGCGTATTACCCGGGATCAATGCAGTAAGATTGCCGTAACTACCACTGTTGTCGTAGGGAAGCTGATCGAGCGGTTTCGAAGGGTCGACCTTGTTGGGATCCGAAACCATCTCTTGCGAGGTCGTGAGCAATACCGTCAACGCCTGCTCGCTAGTCAGATAGGGATAACGCTCCATGACCAGCGCAAGCGCACCGGAGGCGTATGGAGCAGACGCGGATGTGCCGTTGAAGCGGGGGTCATAGCCGCCTCCAGCTTTGGGGGCCATCGCCACGGTCGGCGCCATGAGACACCACCATTTTCCAACACCGCACTGGTTATAAACCTGCCCATTGTTGCGGGAATAACCGGACACGGCTAACCAGTCCGTTTCAATTTCCGGACGATAGTATGGCAACGCGGCCAGCACATCCGGATTTCTCTGAGGGTCGTTCGACGCGGAAATAACTTCAATATAGTGATATTTCGTGGCGGCCTCTGCGGCTGCATCTATCCAAGTTTTCGAACCTTCGCGCGCGCGTTTAGCGAATCCCTGGTACGCGGTTTTTAACTGGTCAACATTGTCTGTGAGATTCTCTGCCGGAATGGGAGAATTCTGACCCCAACTCTGATTGACGATACGAACACCACTTTTTCCCAAGGCATCATAGGCAGCAGTAAAGTAACCGTAGTCTAGGCGGTTGGAGCCATGCTCACGATTGTCGTCGGTCCCATTGGTGTTCGCGACATAAACATCTGCATTGAACGCGACACCCTGCATTCCTTTGCCGTCTCGTGCGGCACCAATGGCTCCGCTTACCTCGGTTCCATGCGAGTCATTCACATCATCGACATGCGATCCGGGAACATTGAATACGTCACCCTTCTTGACCGGGATCGTCGAATCGTCGGCATAAAACTGGAACCCGTCTTCATAGTATGTACCGATAGTAGACACAGGATGGATCCGAGGCCCTGACAGTTCGGGATGTGTCGTATCGACGCCTGAATCCAGCACCCCGACTTTTATACCTCTTCCGGTAAACCCCATCGCATACGCGTATTGCGCCTTCATCGCGCCAGCCGACCAGCTCGCCTTGAATTCTTTATCGTTGCCCCAAGATTTGGCGGCTTGCTCCAGGCTGTCCGTTTTGCTACCGTCGGCATTCGTATAGAGTCGTTCCTGACCGAATGCTGGCTTTAGAAACAGAGATCCCACAAGAAATACATGAAGCAATGCGATCGACCTTGCCTTATACATCGCTTTAGCCTGTGTGTCGGTATGATCGACGCTTAGAGACGGAATCAAAAAGACCCACTGGGGGCTGTTAACCTTCTCGGCAAGCTGTTAACCTTGGCCACCTGAACAACTGGAACCAAGGATGGGCGCGCCGATTGTTGATGACGGACTGTGGA
>NZ_JBFPKN010000087.1:0-3453 GCF_040948805.1 Paraburkholderia sp. BR13439
GCGTCGAAGCGCGCCTGTTCGGGCGAATTCGCGTCCGCGTCCAGCGGGGCGACGTGGCCGGGGATATCGAGGGATTGGGTGTACATCTGCACCATCCAGAAGAAGTGGCAATGTGACGCAGTATAAACCAACCGACCGGTCGGTTAATAAATATTTTGAGGACGGGGATTGGGCTCGATAGCGTCGTTCAGGGGTGTTGAAGCACGTCACCCCACCCCGACACTTACCGGTAAAATTGCGAATTGGCCGCGATCTGCGGCCCACTTGCATCTCCGGTACTCATGTTACGTCTAAGCGAAATCAAACTTCCGCTCGATCATCCCGACAGCGCCCTCGAAGCCGCCATCCGTGAGCGCCTCGCGGACCTCGGCGTGGCGCGGGACGGGCTCATCCGATACACCGTGTTTCGCCGCGCGCACGACGCGCGCAAGCGCGCCGACATCAAGCTCACCTACATCGTCGATGTCGAGGTCAAGGATGAAGCGGCCGCGCTGAAACGGCTCGCCGACGTGCCGCATTGCGGCGTGACCCCCGACATGAGCTACAAGTTCGTCGCCAAAGCACCCGCCCAACTGAGCACGCCGCGTCCGGTCGTGATCGGCATGGGGCCGTGTGGTCTGTTCGCAGGACTGATCCTCGCGCAGATGGGCTTCCGGCCGATCATCCTCGAGCGCGGCAAGGCCGTGCGCGAGCGCACCAAGGACACGTTTGGCCTGTGGCGCAAATCGGTGCTGAATCCCGAGTCGAACGTGCAGTTCGGCGAAGGTGGCGCGGGCACTTTTTCGGACGGCAAGCTCTACAGCCAGATCAAGGACCCGAAACATTACGGCCGCAAAGTGCTCGACGAATTCGTGCGGGCCGGTGCGCCCGAGGACATCCTGTACCTGAGCCGGCCGCATATCGGCACGTTTCGCCTCGTCAGCATGGTCGAGAAGATGCGTGCGGGCATCCATGAGCTAGGCGGCGAAGTGCGCTTCGAGACGCGTGTCGAGGACATCGATATCGACAACGGCCAAGTGCGCGGGCTGAAGCTGTCGACCGGCGAAACGCTGCGCTGCGACCACGTGGTGCTGGCGGTCGGCCATAGCGCACGCGACACCTTCCAGATGCTGTACGACCGCGGCGTTCACGTCGAGGCGAAGCCGTTTTCGCTCGGTTTCCGGATCGAGCATCCGCAAGGGGTGATCGATCGCAGCCGTTTCGGCAAATTTGCCGGTCACAAACAGCTCGGTGCAGCCGACTATAAGGTGGTGCACCACTGCAGCAATGGGCGCGCGGTGTATAGCTTTTGCATGTGTCCCGGCGGCACCGTGGTGGCGGCCACGTCGGAGCCGGGGCGGGTCGTCACGAACGGCATGAGCCAGTACTCGCGCGCGGAGCGCAACGCGAATGCGGGCATCGTGGTCGGCATTACGCCAGACGACTACCCGGGCGGCCCGCTTGCGGGTATCGCGTTCCAGCGCAAGTGGGAGGAGCGGGCGTTCGAACTCGGTGGCGGCAACTATATGGCGCCGGGGCAGTTGGTCGGCGACTTCATCGCCGGGCGTCCGTCCACGTCGCTCGGCTCCGTCGTGCCGTCGTATAAGCCCGGCGTGCGGCCAACCGATCTCAGCACGGCACTGCCCGACTACGCGATCGAAGCGATTCGCGAAGCGCTGCCGCAGATGGAAAAGAAAATCGCCGGTTTCGCGATGCATGACGCGGTGCTGACCGGCGTTGAAACCCGAACGTCGTCGCCGGTACGCGTTCGTCGCGGGGACGACTACCAGAGCGTCAACATCAAAGGCCTGTATCCCGCCGGCGAAGGTGCGGGATATGCGGGCGGGATCTACTCGGCGGCGATCGACGGAATCGAAGTCGCCGAAGCCGTCGCTCTGAAGATCATGAGTCAGCAAACGACATGAGTCCAAACGGGCACAGCCGCCGGGCACCGGCGATTGCCGCGTCGTTCGGGCACAATGCGCGTTTCGTCTCGAACCGATCGTCCGAATGACCATTCGCACCCTGGCTGCCGCATGCGGCGCGGCGCTGCTTGCCCAATTTGCTCCGTTTGTCGTTTCCTCGAATGCGTTCGCTGCCGAAGCGCCCGAGCATTGGGTCGCCGTGTGGGCGACCGCGCTGCAACCGCTTCCACAGCGGGCCGACTTGCCACCACTGTATCGCGCGCCGGAAGTCGCCGGGCGCACCGTCCGGCAAATCGTGTATCCGAGTTTGTCGGGAAAGACGGCGCGAATTCATCTGAGCAATGCGTATAGCAAGACACCTCTGGTCATCGACGAACTGCGCATCGCGCGCTCGGCCGGCGGCGCGGCGGCGGTAGCGAGGGATGGCAGTCGAGTGACGTTTGCTGGCAAGGGCGCGGTCAGCGTTCCGCCCGGCGGCGAGCTGGACAGCGATCCGATTGGGATCGACGTCGTCGAGGGCGCGCCGTATGCGATCAGTGCGTTTATGGGACCGGAGCAGCGGATCGTCGCGTGGCACCGTGTGTCGAATCAGGTGAATTATGTGTCGGGGCCGGGTAATCACACCGCCGACACGTCCGCCGCCGCGTTTCGCGGCCGCTTCACCCAATATGTGTGGGTCACGGGCTTGTCGGTGGGGGCGGTGGCACCGTCAGTTGCCGTGGCTGCGATCGGCGACTCGATCACCGACGGCATGCGCTCCAGCCTGAACCAGAACCGTCGCTGGCCGGATGCGCTGGCTCGGCGACTGGCGGCGAGCGGCGCGCAGTCGACCGCGATCGTGAATCTCGGCATCAGCGGCAACCGGCTTCTTAGCGACTCACCTTGTTATGGCGACGCGCTTGCGAGCCGCTTTGAGCGCGATGTTTTGCAACGTCCGGGCGTCAAGGCGGCGGTTGTGCTGATTGGCATCAACGACATTAACTTTGCGGCAATGCCGCCTCATGGCGGGCTCGACTGCGATTTTCCTCATACGTCGGTCACGGCTGCCGATCTGATCGACGGTTACCAGCGAGTGATCGCGGCCGCGCGGCGCAACGGTGTTAAGGTGTTCGGCGCGACGCTGACGCCGGCGTCGCTGCCGCAGGAGCGGGAAAACATTCGACTCGCGGTTAATCAGTGGATCCGGACTAGTCGCGCTTTCGATGGCGTCGTCGATTTCGACGCGGCGTTGCGCGACAGAGCGCAACCGGAGCGTCTGCAGCGCGCTTTCGATAGCGGCGATCACATCCATCCGAGCGACGCGGGCTACGCGGCCATGGCCGACGCTGTTCCTGTTGAGGCAGTGGTGAGCACGGCCCGGAAGTGAGTCACAAACTTTTTTTAAGCAAAAGCGAAATCGGGTGTTGACGAGACGAGAAAGAGTCTCCATAATCTCGCTTCTCTGCTGCAGACGCAGCGACGCAAACGAAGCAGTGCCGGGTGGTAGTAGTTCAGGCGCTGCGGGTTGGGCGGATCGATCTTTAAAAACTAACAGCCGATAAGTGTGGGC
>NZ_JBFPKN010000088.1:0-3389 GCF_040948805.1 Paraburkholderia sp. BR13439
GCGTGCGTTTCGTTGAAAGATCCAGACCAAGACCAAGCTGTGTCATCGAGGTACCCCTTAAACCTGCCTTCTCCCAGGATAGTCCACCGAGACGTCAACGCCAGGACTTTTGCAGACCTTCCCTAGTTCCTATCGCGCGCTCTTCGTTTCTAGTTCAAGTGAAAAGTAGGTGACGTTGAGCGTCTTAATTTCTTCGCAGCGGACTGGACCGTCCGCCAGTAACGCGCGAACGTCCCGCACCGGCACCGGCTCTCCGCCTAACCTCGCGTTGATGTCGCAATCAGCATAGAGGGCGTGCAGATGTCGTTTAGAACCTCGTCTGCAAGCCGACGCGACCGATCAACTGCGACGGACCGCTCGACGCGACCATCACGTCGTTGATCTGTGCGTTCGCCCCTTGGTTCGTGCGCTGGTAGCCGGCAGCCACGTAAACGCTGGTTTGCTTCGACAGGAAGTACTTCAGCGTGCCGGTGAGCTGATGTGCGTGGTTGTTGTCGACTACCTGATTGCCCTTCATGTACATATACGCACCGCTCAACACCCACTCTGGCGCCATCAACCACATGCCACCCAGCTCCGCCTGCCAGACCGACGCGCCGTTCATTCCGTTACGCACCGCCGTATAGAGCGCGTTCACAGTCACCGGACCGAAGGTATAGTGCGCACTATAGTGCGCACCGGCGCCCCAGTTGCGCACGCTGACCTGCGCGCCTGAGACAGCCGTCTTCACCTGCGTATAGGCAGCATTTGCCCGGAATGCGCCGTGGATGTAGTTCAGGCCTACGCTCACCCCGCTGTTCGAGCCGAACGATCCCGCCACGCCGCCAAAGCCGTACATGGCGCCAGCCGAAAGGCCGCCGAAGCTCGGGCTCGCATACTTGACTGAACTGTGGATAGGTCTAGATCCCCCAATGCCATCCCAGTCGAACGCGCCCGTCGGATTGTTCGGCAACGCGAGTTTCCCAAACGGTCCATTGCGGAAGTCGTAGACGCCCTGCGCGTAGATCGCGCCATCATCCATGACCGAAGAATAGCAAATCGATCATGAAATCGTACTGGTTGCCTAAAGTAAGCCGGCCGAGGTGATCGTCGTCCAGTCCGACGAACGCGTTACGGGTGAACAGGCTGCCGCCGGGCATGAATGTACCCGTGCCGAGTTCGAACTGGCTCGTGAGATCGAAGACGGCGCGCGTGCCGCCTCCTAGGTCTTCCTTGCCGAGAAATCTCAGCAGGTTCGGCACAGCAATGCCGTCATCGAACTTGACGACGTGGCTACCGCCTTCATTGCTGACGTAGGAGACGCCGCCATCCAGCATACCGGTGAGTGTGACACTGCTCTGTGCGTAGGTATCGCACATGAACAGCAGGCTTGTGGCAAACAAGAAGGCTTTCATTTTCATCGGCGATCTCCATTTCTTACTTCCTGTGACCCAGGTTTCGTGTCACACCGACGCCATCTGTGTGTCGGCACTGGCATGAATTCGAATGTGTGAGCGCTTTGCACGACGCCCTCCCGTACACCCGGTCGCGGCTATCGGTGTTGTTACACCAAGGCGCGGAAAAGTCTCGGTGAGGAACAACTTCCACTGCCCGCAACGAGGCGCCGAACGCGAAAGTCAGCGTGATCGGCAAGCTGAAATACTGCGCGACGAAACCCGCCATCGCCGGCGCGAGACCACCGCCGAACGAGCCGGCGAATCCGCCAAAGCCGATGCCGAGACGACGAATCCCATCTGCTGCGTTCAAAGATGCACGAGATAGGTCGGCACCATCGCGTTAGACGGTGTTATGAACTTTCGGCCAGACTTGGTACCCTGGCGGGATGAAAAAACGCAGACCCTACCCAACGGATGTATCGGATGAAGAGTGGTACTTCGCCGCTCCGTATCTGACCTTGATGAACAAGGACGCACTGCAGCGCCGCTACGAACTGCGCGAGATGTTCAACGCGCTGCGCTGGATCGTACGTGCGGGTGCCCCATGGCGTTTGTTGCCCAATGACTTTCCGCCATGGGAGTTGATCTACCAGCAGACGCAACGCTGGATTCAGGCGGGCTGCTTCGAGGCCATGGTGAGCGATTTGCGCTCGATCATCCGGGTCGCCCAGGATCGCCGTGGTCAACCCAGCGCGGTCATCCTCGATGGCCGTACGCTGCTGTCGACGTGCGAAAGCGGCGCACGCGCAGGCTACGACGGGTACAAGCGCAAGAAAGGCAGCAAGGTACATATGGCGGTGGACACGTTGGGACAACTGCTCGCGGTGCATGTGACGCCGGCCAACGAGCAGGAGCGCGCGCAGGTTGGAGAACTGGCGCGTCAGGTTCAGCAGGCCACGGGCCAGACGGTCAAGGTGGCGTTCGCGGATCAGGGATATACCGGCGAAGAGCCCGCACAGGCGGCGCTTGACGAGGGGATTGAACTTCAGGTCATCAAGCTGCCGGAGGCGAAAAAGGGGTTCGTGCTGTTGCCGCGCCGCTGGGTGGTCGAGCGCAGCTTCGGCTGGCTCAACCGCTTCCGCCGACGGGCAAGAGACTACGAGCGATTGCCTGAAACCTTGGCTGGCTTGCATTTCGTCGTATTCTCCGTGCTTATGCTCGTCCACTTTGCAGCCCTTAACAAAAGTACATAACACCTTCTAAACCACGAAAGTACCGTCGTTCGCGCACAGGATCGCCAGCGTCGCTAGCCACACGTTGGGACTGCCGAAGAATTCGGTCAAGCGCCGCTCGGCTCTGCACCGAGCGGCGCTGTACAACTCGCCCTTTCGCTTCTCCGGCAGCGTGCGCGAAATCAGAATGATGCACCGCGGAAATCACGAACACCTAATAATCATGTGTGGCAACAGCAGCGCAAACATCCAGCGGTCCCATCCCGACCAGGATCAGTTCTTTTACTTCGCATACTGAACCATCATTTTTTTCGAGATCGATCAGTTCTTTTGCAAAAGTATAGCTCACTGCTTCTCTCCTGCCGGGCGTGTCCATTTTATTTATGCCGGATATTCGTTATATAGAATAAGTGCTTTGTAAAAAACGCAACGATTTGAGTTTAAGGGATAACACTGAAATGACAGCCGCGAGTGCGGGACAGCGGCCGTACAAGATCGGGCCTCGCGTGGACGGATTCCGGGCATCCAGGACCACCCTGACCGTCGCGTCAACAGGGTGGGGGCATTTGTTGACGTGATATAATTTTGCACCTCCGCTTCACACCGTCTGCCGGCAACAGATAGAATGCGACGGTGGTCAGTTGCGTGCCTTAGCAGGATGCGGAAATACCCCCGCCCGGAATCGGCCTTCCACGATTTGAGCGCCCACCGTCGCTAAATCTTTCGCATTGTGCAATTTCAACGCGCATCAACCTTTTTAAAGCACTGTGAGGCCGGCTTC
>NZ_JBFPKN010000089.1:0-3368 GCF_040948805.1 Paraburkholderia sp. BR13439
ATGAGGCGCCGCAAGGCGAGGTCGAGATCACGCTGGCACAGATCTGGGCCGAGCTTCTCGGTGTGGAGCGGGTCGGACGCCACGACCACTTCTTTGCGCTCGGCGGGCACTCGCTCTTGGCGGTGCAGCTGATCAGTCGAGCACAAAAAGCAGGGCTGACGTTTAGCGCTGCCGACCTCTTCCAAGCCCCTGTTCTGAGGGAGCTCGCATCGAAGATTCATTTGAAGCGACAGCCCAGCAGTCCGCAAGTGATTTCCGTTCTGGAAACGGGATCACAGCCACCTCTCTTCTTTGTTCCCACAGGATTGGGCGATTGTTCCTATGTCCCCGCCCTTGTGAAGGAAATGGACGTCGACTGTCCGGTCTATGCTTTGCCATGGCCGCATTTCGACGACGAACGTCCACTAACTCTTGAGGCAATAGCGGCGGAAGTAATGCTAGCAGTTAGAGAGATCCAGCCACATGGACCGTATCGCTTTGCTGGATACTCATCTGGGGCAATCTTGGCTTACGCGATTGCGCAGCACTTAGTGAATCTGAATGAAGCTGTGTCATTCATGGCCTTCATGGATGCTGCGTTACCTGCAAATCGACGAAGCTTATCGCCGACCCAAATGGCACGGGAAGTGCTGCTGGATTCTATGGAATTCTTGGAAGATGACAGCTTCCAGGTCTTAGAACGATTTGCTGCAAACAGCTCGATTGGCCAACTGATTCAAAAGGCACAGCAAATTGGGGCGATACCCCAGGACCGTGATCTAGAAAGCCTTCTTCTGACGTATGAAAAGGCCGCGCAGTTCCAAAGGGCACTGGACTTGTATGAAGCTCCATCTCTTGGAATCGAGATCAACCAGTTTTATGTCAACGGACCTGTCCGCAGCCGTCGTGCACGAGGTTCAATAGGTCAGGAAGCAAGTTCGCCGTTGCGGGGGTGGGACAGGGTTTTGCGTGCTGAAGCCATTCACGCCGTGTCCGTTCCGGGTGACCACACGACGATGATGAACACCCCAGAAAACCGCCGAGTTCTGGCTCGATGCCTTTTGATAGCCTTGAACAATTCACCAGACCGTCGGCGGCAATCGCAGGTGCCGCCGAGCTAACCTTGTTCGGGCATCGATTGGGAGCGGCGGCCATGATCTGGGATGTGGAGCAGGCCCACGCTTTGAACACCAGTGAGTTGGCGACGTGGTAAAACTCTGAGGGGCCTTCTCGGAGGAAGCCGCCGCGCAGCTGGCAGACTTGGAGAATCCGCGATCACTGAGGCCGAGCGGTTGCGGGCTGACAAGGGATGGTACCGCAGGTGCCGCGGGTCCCGCAACCGGGCAGTCTTCGATTGCAGAACAGGTAAGCTCCCAAAATTTGCAGACGAGAGCAGCGAATAAAATCCAGCTCTGCTCAATTATGTCAAGTCATCAGTGATGCTAAATAATGTCGACATTTATAACTCGGAGGTCGGTCGTGCCGTTCTCGTCGGTTGACGCCAGTCGATGCCTTCCAGCCGCATTGATAGTTATTCACTGTCTAGAAGAGGCTGGCGGAATGATGTCACCGACATGGTTAAGGCCACTGCTGACGGGCGTGTTTCACGCGCAGGATTGTCACCACTTCATCGCTGGCGCGATAGAACACAATGTAGTTGCGGTGAACGATCATTTTGCGTGTGCCACGAACTCGGCCGGGCTTTGTCAAGTTGACGAACGTAGACTGTACGCGTACCCGGTAACGGTAGTTACCGATATTAAATAGCCTTACCGATCGAGGCAGTTCCAGTCCAACTGTACCATGTGGCGAAGCGTTCCTGGAGTGCGGCACGGTGACTTGCCGCTTTCATTCGATGTCTGGGGAAAGCAAAGTGATGCCGGCTCGGGCCGAACCGTGAGAGAAACGCCTGAGCGCGACGCGCATCGCGAAAGCCGAGCATCTGGCGTTCGCGTCTGCGGGTCGGCTGGTGGCTATTCTCGGCGCGGTTATTCACGCGCGCAACCGCCTTGACGAAAACGTGCTTCACGTGAGCGAGCTCTGGAATCTCGGACTTCACTGCCGGATAGCTGCGTAGCTGGTCAGTGACAATCCTGCGCGGCACCGGGTTTGATCGCAGCACTCGCTGGAAGAAGCGCTTGGCTGCGGCCTTGTCGCGTCGTTTTTGCACCAGAACGTCGAGTTCAGTGCCATGCTCATCGAGCGCGCGCCACAGCAGATACGGCTCCGCGCGCAGCGTCACGAACATCTCATCCAGATGCTATGTGTTGCCCCGCTTGCGCCGCGCCGTCTTTGCACGCTAGGCGAGTTCAGCGCCGAACCTGTCGCACCAGCAACGGATTGTTTCGTACGTGACGACGACACCACGCTCGAGCAACAACTCCTCGATATCGCGCAGGCTCAGGCTGAACCGGAAATACCAGCGAACCGCGCAGCTGATGACGATGGCAGGGAAGCGGTGACCGTGATAAAGCGACTATCTTTTCTTCATCGCTTCATTCTACCCCCGCTCCTGCGTCAACCTGACAGAGCCGCTGCCCGGACTCACCGCAATGGCCCGCGCCATTGGCATGGACCTGCACGGCTCAACCGTCAGTCTGGACGGCGTCTACGACTGCCGGGCCAACCGCAAGGCGATCTTCAATCGCGGCATGATCCCGAACATCCGGGAGAACCCGCGTGGGCGCAAAACACCGAAGCGCGGCCGCAAGCAGCGCTTTGATCCGCCCGTCTTCGAGGAGCGCTTCCGGACCATCGAGCGGCTCTTCGCCTGGGAAGACAAGTTTCGCCGCCTGCTGCTGCGCTTCGAGCGCCTGAGCCTGGTCCACTACGCATTCAAGACACTCGCCTACACGATGATCAACCTGCGGCACTATTGCCGCACCTGATCTCATGCCCAGGACTGGCGCAGCATCATCGGCGCTTTGCTCCGCGCCGCGATCGCGCTCGACCACCTGGTCCCTGCACCTTCGCATACCGAAACATATCGTCGCATCTTCAACATGCCGTGCCCGACATCGATTTGCGCCTCAGGTTTGTTCGTCTGCTCCGTGCATAATCACCGTCGAAACTAATCTTACTGTGTCACATAATCAGTTATGCAGCCTATTACCGTACAGGAAGAATGCCATCGTTGCATGAGCCGTAGTCCAAGCAGGATACGCAACGTGGTAATGGAATCAGGAGCGTGGCGTTGCGCGCGCTGGACTGCCTCGTGGGATGTAATCCGGGGGAAGGGCAAGCATCGCGCGTTCCGGGAAGTTTTTTTATCGCGCTCATCCGAGCGCATCCTGAGTCGCTGAGCCATCAGAAACCCATATGCAGCGATACTCAGCGTGGCGTGGTGGTGGAAGCCACGCCAGCCTCGCCCTTCGTAATGGCCGAGCCCG